>CAZIPM010000006.1:0-71651 GCA_964541395.1 uncultured Gammaproteobacteria bacterium
CCTGTTCCTTGACCTAATACTTTAAAGACTGTGCTGTTTGTAGTAACTGTCATGGTGATCCCTGTTAAATCAACAGTTTTAGTGGCAATTGTAGGATTATTTGTACAAACAGCCTGCAAGATATATCTGGTTGCACTGGAACGGAAAAAAGCATACCCGTCAAGTTTAGTACAGGCTACCCCGCTTGGTTTCTCTCCTGACAATGCCTTTTGTTTGATCAGTTGGATATCAGAAGTGATTGATTTGGCGACCCCTGCAAGTTGTTGTCGTTGGCTAAATTGTCTAAATCCGGCATAACCTACAGAAAAAATAATTCCGACAATTGAAATACCAACCAAAAGTTCAATTAAAGTATATCCAGTCAAATTTTTTCTTCCTGCGAAAAGTATTCTATCTAAAGAAGTCATATATCTAATTTACACTGAACTTATAATGAATGTCCACTTATTACGGATTATCTACCTTGTAGTTACAGGTAGTACCGCAGTTTGTTCCTCCGCAAGACTGTGATCCGCTACCTTGTTCCATAGAAGCACAAATCGAATACGTAGAACCGTTTGAACTGTATAAATAAACACGCGTTGGATTAAGCGGATCACTGGGAATTCCTGCTATATAAGTGTTCGATGCGGCACAGGAAGAAGGGGAGTTGTCTCCCACCAATGAACCTCCGAAAGTTATCGAATTGGGATAATTATTACAATCAGCCTTATATATTTCCAGGCCTGATCTTATAAGTTCGAGGTCCGATTTTCTTTTTGCATCCCTGCTGGCTTCACGCGCTCCTGATAAACCAAAAATTGAAACTGCAACAAGTATCCCTATAATTGAGATAACAACAAGAAGTTCAATCAGTGTAAATCCTAAATTGAGTTTTAATTTTGACATACTTATTATTTAATTAAATCGGGCAAATAGTCCCTGCTGTTGGTTGGGTGGCGCTTTCTCCAATTTTACCGCTTGAACAGACAACCCAATAAGTTGTCGTTGTTTTAGATTCAAGACCAGTCCAAAAACTGTATGTAGTACCGTTTACTGTGCCTCCACCACTACCATTACTTATATATCTGTAAATATAAGGTGATGTATCTTTAGGATCAGAGGGACATGTTCCAATAGCTAAAATTGTACATAAACTACCATCAGCATCTGTTGCCGCTGTATATGATGGATAAAGACCTGTATTTTTACTGGCATAATTTTCCAAAGCGGTCTGATATTGCCTGAGATCTGATTTTCTTTCAGTATCTCTTGCTTGCTTTTGAGAATTTGTAAATGATACCAACGCTAATGAAGCCAAAATACCGATCAGTGAAATTACCACCAACATTTCAACCAAAGTAAACCCTTTTTCGCTTATATTAGATTTTTTAATATTATTAATCATGGCTAGGGATTGACAACATATTTCCAACCACTCGGACACCAGGCTGCTGCGGTTGCTACACCTTTATCATCACTTTTATTTTCCAGACATGCTTCCAATATATAATTATCGTCGTCTACGTAAGTATAGCGATACGCTTGAGTTGAAAGCGGATCAGGCGGAAGAGTACCCATATAGGTAATACTGTTATTCTGCCAGATGTTACCCCAAACACAGGTCCCGTCACAAGCGACTATATCTGTCCCTGATGAAGCAGGGTATTCACCAAGATCATTATAGTAAAGCCTTAGAGCTGTTTGAATGTTTCTCAAATCTGATTTCCTTTGAGCGTCTCGGGCACGTTCCCTGGCAGAGTTTAAATTAGCCAACACTAATGTGGCTAAAATTCCAATTAAAGAAACAACTACCAATAATTCTACCAATGTAAAACCTTTATTTTCTTTCTTTTCATTCATATTATAAATTATATATTCACTATACAACATTTATTCACTTGCATTTGTATTGGCAGAGGTCACCGCAAAATTACAAGTCCCAGCGCTACCGCAAGTGTAGATCGTTGTAATGATGTCCTGATCTAGTGCATTTTCCAGACGTGCAAACAGTTGATATTTCTGATTAGAGCTTCCAGGAACTATTCGGTAACGGTAAGATGCATCGGTTGAAGGGTCAGCCGGCATTTCTTTAAAGTAGACTGTTTTACCATCAGTTATTTCATCTCCACCCCAAGAACATGATGTTCCTGTTGAGAGAGCAGGATTATATGGACAGGCAGCCACCAAACCTGATGCTTCTGAAGGGTATCTGCCATAATCAGCATAAAAAAGTTCTAAAGAACTTGTTAACTGCTTGAGGTCTGATTTCCTTTGGGCATCTCTTCCCCTGATCTGTGCATTTCTGAAGTTACCGGCGACAATTGCAACCAGTATACCTATTATGGACATTACCACCAAAAGTTCGACTAACGTAAAGCCTTTTTTTGAACGGATAGCATTATTAATCATTCAAAGTTGTACTCTCTACCATAATTGCATATAACACTACCGCATTTCAAGCCCATCTTCAAAATACTTTCCGAGTATTCCGCTTCATCAGTTCCCTCAAGAGCAATATAAACGGCATAGCCTTTAATATTTGAAAGATAAAGATATTCACGACCTTCATTTGCCTTCGGATCTCTGGGTAAGATTGATATATCTTCAAAAGAATCCAAACTCCAATTGCATGCTTTAAAGACAGGTCCCTGACAAGCGGCTATTTTTCCATCAATTGATTTGGGGAACTTTTGATGTTTTGTTTGATAAATATCTAAAGCTTTTTGTAAGGTACTTAGATCGTTTTTTCTTTGATTATCACGGCCTCGTCTAATACTTATATTTATATTGTATGTAGTTAAAATTGAAAGGATGGAAAAGATAATAAGTAAAAATTTTATTTCAGTACGTGTAAATAATTTCATTTAAAAAAGTCTTAATTTTATTGTAAATACTCGTATTATCAATTCCAAGACATACATTCATTGGCAGGATTGCTACACATACCGTAACAGCTTGAATTTTGAAAGTTTGGATCACATACCGGACCGGGGCGGTTGGCATCCCAACCTATAGGCACACAAGTTCCACCGACACAACCATAAAAATCAGATGGAGTACCTCCACCACCACCACCTCCGCCGCCACCAACATCTGATCCGTCGGGTGCATTGGGACTGGTATAGACATAACTGTAAACTGCACCTGGCCCTAATCCAGCGGTAAAGTCCGGGTCATTCTCATTTTGAAGACTGGAGTATATTTTATACCATTTCGGGCATGAATTATCCTCATGAACATACATATAGGATGCGTTAGTCTCCGGATCACAGGGAACCTTGTCTAAATACGGACGAAGACCAATTCCAGGATTACAAGTAACAAGACTTGGTAGAGGATAACAATTATTATCTTTTTCGTACTCTTCGACAGCAATTCCGATCCTTCTTGTTTCAGCTTTACGCCTGGCATCGGCACTTTTGAAAATCTGAGTCCGAAGAGATGATAATGCAATAATTATTAATGTGACAATTACTAATGAAACAATCATAACCTCTGTCAAAGTCATCCCCAGAGTTTGTTTCTTTTTAATTGTTTTTAAATTATATTTTTGTAAAAAATACATACAAAAAAGAGATTATTAAAAACGGGCCAAAAGCTATTTTTTGTTTCCATTTTGCAAGGCCTAATATCAACAGTATGGAAGCAACTAAGCCCCCTGTCAAGAATGCTCCTAATATCCAGATTAAGCTAGAATACAGACCTATCCAGGGCCCTAAAACTACCGCCAGTTTAACATCTCCCAGTCCCATACCTTGTCCTTTTGTTAATAAATATATTATTAATAAAAATAATGCTGCTAAAAAACCAGCAAGTAGATTTTGGAAAGGAGAGTTTCCCATTACAAAAATAGATAAGAAGAGAATTAGCCAGATAAGTTCGTCAGGAATAAATTGGTGTTCCAAATCGATTACCAAAACCGACAGACATAGTAAAAACAAAACAAAATATATCAGAAATAAATAGACCGAAACAACAGAGTAAAGATAAACTGCAGCGATTATCGTAACAAATTCTATTAAGAAATAGCGGGGACTTATCTTTTTATGACAACAAAAACTTTTTCCATTTAAAACCAAATATGAAAACAGGGGAACATTCTGTATCCATCCAAGGGGTTCATGGCAGTGGTCACAAAATGACCGACCGTAAACTATCCCCAAACCCCTTGGTATGCGGTAAGTAACTGCTCCGATAAAGGAACCAATTACTACCGCAATCAGAATAATGAAGAAATAAATAATTATTTCCATTATTCAGGGATACAAACATAATACGGACTTGATACCCAAGACGCACTCTCTGCTGCACAGCTGGCATCACCAGGTGTGACTTGCGTTCTTGCTCCCGCTGCCAGTGTAAACACTTTTCCGTCTGCACAGGCTTTCTCACGAATAGACTTTGAAAGCGGAATATAACATGCATAGACAGATGATGACGATCCATCGTCTTTACCCATCATAATTTGTTCATCAACACCGTTTGAATCTTGAATAAAGTCACGATTTCGAAACTCTGTTTTCAATTCATTATTGGTGATCAAAACTCCGTCTGCAGCACAAGTTGCACCACAAATTCCGACTTCAACATCAGCTGCTGTTATAAAGTTAAACGCATCATCTGTAGTGTAAGTTGGAGTTACCGTCATCCATGGAAATTCGCTTTTGGTAGCAAAGTATCTATCTATAGCGGATACCAATTGACCTCCGTCTGCTTTAAACCTTGTATCTCTTGCCCTGTTAGCTTGCTCTATAGGATTTATGGCTGCAATAACTATCAAAGCAATTGCTCCCAAAAGTCCGATAACAATCAAAAGTTCGACCAAGGTAAACCCTAATTTATTTTTAATTTTTTTCATTTTAATTTTTAGTTATCACCTCCCTCTATATTCATAATTATCTATTAGAATTGGCTTGTCAAGTTATATATAGGCAAAATAATTGCAATTACCAAAAAGCCAACTCCGAGCCCTAAAACAACCATTACTAATGGTTCCACTGCTGAAGTTAAGGCCTTTACTTTTTGGTCTGATTCAACCTCAAAAACATGGCTGACTTTGTTTAGTACCTCCTCCATTTTTCCGGTTTCTTCTCCAACAGCCACCATTTGGGAAAGTATGAATGGAAAAGCTTCCGGATGTTTGGCAAACGAGAAAGAAACAGGTAAACCTTTTTCTACATTTTTGGAAACGTCCTTTAACGCATCGGAGAGAACCACATTACCGACCACATCCGCAGTTATACTTAAAGCCTCCAGGATCGAAACACCTGCACCAACCATTAATGAAAGAGTTCTGGTTAACTCGGTTAAAATAACCTGTTTTTGAAGTTCTCCGATAATTGGAATTTTAAAATACAGCTCGTCAGTCTTCCGCCTACCGGTAACCGTTTTTCTGTAGGCCTTAAAGCCGTAGAAAGAGCCGACTAACGCAGTAATTGTCAAAGGCCAAAATTTAATCACTGCATCGGAAATTCCTATTAATATTCTGGTGGGTAGGGGAAGCTCTGCATTAAATTCCGAATATAATGATGTTAGTCGGGGGATAACAAAAATCATCATGATGAATGCAACTATCACCATACCGACGATTATAATTGCAGGATAGATTAGGGCTCCTTTTACTTTTCCTTTAAATTCTTGCTGTTTCTCAAGATCATCTGCCAGTCTTACCAAAACACTGTCCAAAACACCCCCAACTTCACCCGATTTCATCAGAGCAATATAAGTCGGGGTAAACACGGTGGGGTGTTTGGAAAACGCTTTAGACAAAGGTTCTCCTCCTTCTACATCGGCCAAAACCTGAGAGACTACTTTACCCATTGATCCTTTTGCTTGTGACCTAAGTATCAAAAGTGCTTCTGTTATAGGAAGGCCTGCAGCAACCATTGTTGCAAATTGCCTGGTAAAAGTAGCAACATCGGATGGTGTTATTCTATCTTTAAAACCTTTTATAAATGAAAGGGGAGACATAAAATTCAATCTGATTGAAAGAACTAACATTCCTCTTTCTCTGACTAATTTGGCTGCTGCGTGTTCACTGCTTGCTTCTACTTCACCGGTTACTGTTTTGCCGGATTTATCTTTGGCCTTGTAGGTATATCTTTTCATTTTGATCCACGTATTAAGCGGTTAAGTTCTTCAGGCCGGACCGACCAAGATTGGGCGGTTTCCAGAGTAGTTCTGTTATTTTTAACCAGATAGGCGAGAGAGCTTTCGAGTGTAGACATCCCCGCTTCAGATGAAGTCTGAATTATCGAATCTATTTGATGAGTTTTTCCTTCACGAACAGCTGTTTTTATAGCCGTAGTTCCAGTCATTATCTCATGGGCTACTACACGACCTGAGGGAAGAGCGGAAATTAGTCTTTGTGAAAATACCGCTTCCAAAACAGAAGACAGCTGCATTCTGACTTGTACTTGTTGATTTTCAGGGAAAACATCGACTATACGATCTATGGTTTGAGCAGCAGAATTTGTATGGAGTGTTGCAAATACTAAATGTCCGGTTTCGGCAATGGTAATCGCGGAAGCAATTGTTTCAAAATCCCGCATCTCGCCGATTAGAACCACATCAGGATCCTCTCTTAGGACCGATCTTAAGGCTACCTGCCAGGAATGTGTATCGCTTCTCATTTCTCTTTGAGAAACAATTGATTTTTGTGGTTTAAAAACAAATTCTACAGGGTCTTCAATAGTGACAATATGACAAGTCCGATTTTTGTTGATTTCATTAAGTACAGCCGCTAAAGTAGTTGATTTTCCATGACCGGTAGGACCCGTTACCAGAACCAAACCCTGACGTAATGTCGAAAAACTATGGACTATTTTAGGTAAACCCAATGCATCTATTTCAGGAATTTCAAAGGGGATTCTTCTGAAAGCTGCAGCCAAGGATCCTTTTTGAGTGTAGGCATTAACTCTAAATCTGGCTTTTTCGGAAAATGAAAGGGAAAAGTCAATTTCTTTATTTACCGAAAGTCTTTCAAATTGTTCACTGTTTAATACCTGTTTTAAGGCTTCGGCCATCAGTTCCGGCGTCATGATGCCTGAGTTGGGAATGATAACTAGCTCACCATCTATACGTAATGTGGGTGGAACGCCGACAACCAAATGCAAATCGGACGCTTTTAAGTCCACTGACATTTGTAAAAAACTTTTTATATCAATCATATTGATGGTTATATATATTTATCATATTTTAATTATTCTTGTTTTTTATCTAAATTATTCCTGTGCCACTCTTAGAACCTCATCGATAGTGGTAACACCCTCAATTACTTTCATATAACCGTCCTGTTTCATTGTAATCATTCCTTCTTCTCTTGCTCTTCTATCAATTTCTGACGCAGCGGATCGCTCTAATATTAATTTACTAATAGAATCGCTAACTGGCAAGACCTCAAACATGCCGACGCGGCCATAGTAACCGGAATTGCCACATTCCTGGTCTCCTTCTCCCTTCCAGATATTGCTGTTTCTTCCTTCCGGCCACAGAGGACCAAGTACTTGTTTAATATCTTCAATTATTTTTGGATCTGAAGTGTATTCTTTTTTACAGGGTTCATGAATTTTACGAGTTACTCTTTGGGCCATAACAGCTGTCATAGATGATGCCAAAAGATATGGCTCTGCACCCATATCCAATAACCTGGGTAACGCACCGGAAGCATCATTAGTGTGCAAAGTGGCAAAAACCAAGTGTCCGGTTAATGATGCTTGAATAGCCAAATCAGCAGTTTCCTGATCCCTGATTTCTCCGACAAGAATTACATTTGGGTCTTGTCTCAGAAAAGCTCTAAGTCCGGAGGCAAAAGTTAGCCCTACTGCTGGATTTATCTGTACTTGATTTACTCCTGGGATTTTGTACTCAACTGGATCTTCCAAAGTAACAATGTTTATTTTCGGAGTACTTATTCTTGATATTATTGAATATAAAGTAGTTGTTTTTCCTGATCCTGTAGGACCACAGATTAAAATAATACCGTGAGGTCTTAATATTGCATCTTCAAGGTTTTTCAATGCTTTTCCCCTAAGACCTAATTCAGGAAGATCGGGGACACCTCCTGTTTTTTTAAGTAACCTCATGACTATCTTTTCACCCCAAGTTGTTGGTAGGGAAGAGACACGAAGGTCTGTGTCCTCGTCACCCACTTTAAAATTAAATCTTCCATCCTGAGGAATTCTTTTTTCGTCTATTTTCATACCACATAGAATTTTTACCCTGGAAATTAAAGCATCATGAAGTTCTTTGGGAATGGTTAATTTTTCCTGTAATATACCGTCAACTCTATATCTAACCCGGGTTGATCTTTCCTGCGGTTCTATATGAATATCGCTGGATCTTGATTTGACTGCAAATTCCAAAATGTGAGATACAATTTGAGAGATTTTTTCTTCTCTAATAAAACTTATTTTCATATTTCCCAATGGATCAGTTTTCTTATCAGGTGCTACCTCCTTTAAGGCGTCGGTAACTTCCTGAGAAAGCGAAGTTGCGTATCTTTGTGTAACAGTATCTGCTAATTTCCTTGCTTCAACAGCTACCGGTTTGACTCTCATTCCAGTTTTACTCTCTATAAACTGAATGGCTGACAGATCCATCGGATCTGCCATGGCCAGGGTCAGAATTTTATTTGCTTTATCTACCGTTAAAGGAAAAACATTAAACCGTTCGGCTACTTCCTGACTTAAGATAGATAAGGCTTCAGGTGAGGCAGGTACAACTGCTAAATCCTGATAGGGAATATTGTATAATGCAGCTTTAGCTTGCACCAACTGAGCTTCCGTAACCATATTCTGTTTTCTTAAGACATCCTCCTGAGTGGTTCCATATTGAACTTCACCCATCTTGACTTGTTCGGCTCTGGCAGGTGTTAAAACTTTCATTCCCACCAAGATATCAGCGAGAGTGCTACCTGAAGAATTATTTGGTGCAGAAACAGCGGTTTGATTAGGCATTAATAATCATTATGATGGTTTTATAATTAACTATCAAGTAACCCCTTTGACTTGACATGTTTATCATTTAAAGCTAAAAGTTAATTATTGCCATGCATGCATTTATTTTTACTGCAACCGATACTGATCTTTTAAATATTAGGATTTCTGATTTAGTTGAAGAGCAAAAAGCCAGTAGGTTGGATTTTGAGTTACAAAAGATCTCTGATATCAAAACTTTGCGAAGTATAGTCAAACTTAAATTATCCAAAAAGACCGCAATTGTCATAAAAAATATAGATTCGGCTACTCTTGAAGCTCAAAATTCTTTCTTAAAAAATCTTGAAGAGCCACAGGAAAAATTAATCTACATTCTCACGGCTAACAATTTAAATCAAGTAATTCCCACCATTATTTCCAGATGCCAAATTATTAAATTAATTAGCAATAAAACCAGTTTTCAATCTGATGGTGAAGCAAATTTTTCCAATTTATCAATTGACGAACAATTGATTTTTATTTCAAAAATTAAAGACAGATCTGAAGCTGTAAATTTTACACAAGATTTGATGATGGCAGAAAGAACTTTGGGACATTTTGATAATGTTGAGCAATGTTTGGAAACATATAAAAAACTTCAAGCGAACGGTAACGTACCATTGCAGCTTTTAAATCTTGTTGCTAAAATGAACAGCCATGGCAGATAAATACGATGCAAGTCAGATTCAAGTTTTAGAAGGTCTTGAGCCTGTCAGGAAAAGACCCGGAATGTACATCGGCTCAACGGACAGCCGAGGTCTGCACGAATGTTTAAGAGAAATAATTGATAATTCTGTTGATGAAAGTTTTGCGGGTACTGCCACTATGGTCAAAGTTAAAATAGACGAAGGTAATACTGCAACTATTACAGATAATGGTCGAGGTATTCCAGTTGATAAACACAAAAGTGGGGTTTCTGCTTTGGAACTAACTATGACCAAACTCCATGCAGGAGGAAAATTTGGCGGGGGAGCATATAAGATTTCTGGTGGATTACACGGAGTGGGAGCATCAGTAGTAAATGCACTGTCATCATATTTTAGAGTCGTGGTTCTTCGAGAGGGAAAAGCTTTTTATCAGGAATACGTCAGAGGCGTACCAAAAAAAGCCGTAGGTGAAGCAACAGGTAAACAGCTTGATGAGTGGGGAATAGACAAAAAAGTAACAGGCACTATCACTACTTTTACACCGGACAAGGAGATATTTGGCGATTTAGCATTTGAAAAAAATAAAATTAAGCTTCTTTTGAAAGACAGGGCATACCTTGTTGCTCGGTTAAGCTTTAATTTAATAGATAACCGCGATGGGGATGAAGCAAGTTATTATTTTGAAGGAGGTATTAAATCGCTTGTTGCTCATTCTAACCGGGGAAAGGGCTTGATTTCTAATGTTATTTATACTCAAAAAAACGATGAAGTTATTTCCTGTGAAGTAGCTTTGCAATATACAGATTCTTATTCAGAAAACGTTAAGGGGTTTGTCAACGGTATTTATACCACCGACGGGGGAACTCACGTAACAGGATTCAGAACAGCCTTAACCAGAAGTATAACTGACTATGTTAAAAAGCAAGGTGGTGGTAACGGAAAAGGTGAAGACAGTCTGTTAACAGGAGAGGACTTAAAAGAAGGATTATCGGCTGTTGTCTATGTCAAGATGCCTTCCGAATCACTTCAATTTGAAAGCCAGACTAAAGCAAAATTAAACAATCCTGAAATACAAGGTTTTGTAGCAATAGCTGTAAAAGAAGGTCTGGATACTTATTTTGAAGAACATCCACAGGATACCAAAAGAATAATTGAAAAAGTAACGCTGGCTGCCAAAGCAAGATTAGCTGCAAGAGCTGCAAAAGATGCAGTACTACGAAAAGGAGCATTGGATGGAGCAAGTCTTCCAGGAAAACTAGCAGATTGTCAAAGTAGAGACGCTTCGGTATCAGAAATATATATAGTCGAAGGTGATTCAGCCGGAGGATCAGCGAAACAGGGAAGAGACCGAAGATTCCAAGCAATCTTGCCTCTTGGAGGAAAAATTTTGAACACTGAAAGAGCTCATTTGGACAAAATAGTGAAGTTTGAGGAACTTAAAGATCTAATCATTGCCTTAGGGGCAGGAGTCGGGGAAAGTCTTAACTATGAAAAAGTAAGATATCACAGAGTAATTATCATGACAGATGCAGATGTTGATGGGGAGCATATTAAAACACTTCTTTTGACCTTCTTCTACCGCCATATGCCGGACATTATAAAAAGAGGGTATCTTTATATAGCACTACCTCCACTTTTTAAAGTTTCTTCCGGAAAAGAATTTAAATATGCTTTCACTGAGGAAGAGAGGGATGAAATTATAAGTACCGACATGAAAGGCAAGAAATATGTAATTTCTCGTTATAAAGGACTGGGGGAAATGAATCCTGACCAACTCTGGGAAACAACCATGGATCCAAAAACAAGAACTCTTAAACAGGTGACCGTAGATAATACCGAAGAAGCAGGTAACTTGTTTACCATGCTGATGGGTGAAGAAGTTCCTCCAAGAAAAAAGTTTATTCAAACCAGAGCCAAGATGGCGACACTGGATATTTAAGCATAATTCTAAATAGAAAAGGGGGGCTATTTATTTAGCGGATAATCTACATTGGGCACTGTTTTAGGGCTGGGTTTTCCATAATTAACTTTAGGAGAAGGTGAACCCACTGGTTTAAGAGTTACTTTAGGAAAGGATTTACTGAAGCTTGCTTTTGTACCTAAGTTTAAAGCACCAGTCATGTTTAGAAAGTAAAGACTGAGCATAAAGACTGCGAATAAACCTAACAGCATCAAAAAAGAGGTATTTGAATTTTTATTATGACTTAGTGCCATTAGTTATTTTTAATCTTAATCCTGATCATTGTCAATAACTTTCCACGCTTCGATTGTATACAGAAAGATCATTTATATCTTCCTGCATTTTCTCCCTCAATTTGTTAGGTATCTGTTGATTATATCTAGCATGAGTTTCGGCTAATTGACGTTGACATAATAGAGTAATGCTGGGAGTACCTTCTGGTATATCAAATCCCAAATTTTTTAAAAATTGTGCGTCATCATCAGATGACGGTAATGGATAAATTGACACAATTTATTTTACAATTTTCCCCATTGAAAATCAATTTCTTTAAAACTAAAATCAAATTAAGATATGGACTTTAAAGTTTTTATAGAAATACCAATTGGAGCATCTGTCAAATATGAAGTAGATGAAGAAACAGGTCAGTTAACTGTAGACAGATTTTTATTCACTGCATTCAAGTATCCTTTCAATTATGGTTATGTCATTGGAACTAAAGGCGGAGACGGAGACCCTGTTGATGTAGTTGTATTATCTTCCGAACCGGTAGTACCGGGAGTGGTAATGAAATGTCATGCAGTTGGAGTCTTGGAATCAGAAGATGAGGCAGGAATTGATGCCAAAATAATTGCGGTCCCCGATAAAAAAGTAGATCCTTTTTATGGGGTGTATGAAAACATCAAAGATGTGCCAGAAGCTTTGCTTGCCAAAATTAAACACTTCTATGAAAATTACAAAACAATTGAGCCGGGTAAATGGATAAAAGTAAAAGAATTTAAAGATGTTTCAGAAGCAGTTAAAGAAATTCAAACATCATTGGTAAAATAACCAATATATTTAGGTATCCACTTAAAAAAGTGAAACTTGTTTTTCTTGTATTTTTTCAATTTTAGGATATGAAAAATCTACTTCTATCTCACGAATAGTGTTCCAATAATCTTTAAAGCGAAGCTTCATATTTTTTAACCCGTAATCATATATTTCTTTGGTAAGTCTGACATCTTCTTCACAGTAGAATTTAAGGAGTCTCAAAGACTCTTTGTCTCTTTTTTGCCAATAAAGAATTGCATTTCTGGGATCATCTGCTTTATGGTCTCCCAATGTTTCTTTGGCTATGGAGTTTAGTGAAACCCTTTTGCCGTTTACCTCTCTAATATGTTCCAAAATATCAAAGTGGGGAAGTTTTTGAAGATTAATTGAGGTGTAGGGTTTTAGAACAACTGCGTCAAAGTGTTTTGAATTAAAACCTACAATTCTGTCAGCTCGAGTAAAAAGATCCCATAAACCGGAAAGGTCATCTTCCCAAAACGATTGGATTTTGCCTTCAATCTCTTTGAAGTTTTCATCTATTGTCCGGGAATATACCGAAACTACAGAAACTCCAAGTTTACTCGCATCAAATTCTCCAATTTCATCAAAAAAACGTTGTGTTTCAAGATCAAAAATTACTTCCGTATACATTATTGGTGTTAACCTTTTATTGAATAGTTATTATACTATACAAGAAATACATGAACTCAATTTCATATCATAAAAAATACAAAGGTAAAATTGGCACAGAATTAAAATCTCCAATAGACAATAGATCAGATTTATCCCTTGCCTATACACCCGGAGTTGCAGAGGTAAGTCTTGAACTTTTTAAAAATCCGAAATCCGCTTCAATGCTGTCTCTAAAAAACAATACTATAGCAGTAATATCTGACGGGTCGGCAGTTTTGGGTTTAGGAAATATTGGTGCATTCGGTGCAATTCCTGTTATGGAAGGAAAAGCAGCACTTTTTAAAAAATTTGCCAATGTCGATGCTTTTCCAATTTGTTTAACAACTCAGGATAATGAAGAGATAATTAAAATAGTTAAGTCAATATCACCAGTGTTCGGTGGAATAAATTTAGAGGATATTGAAGCACCCCGTTGTTTTGAAATTGAAAAAAGATTGGTTGGTGAGCTTGACATTCCTGTCATGCATGACGATCAACACGGAACTGCAGTAGTAGTCTTGGCTGCATTAATAAATGCTTTAAAAGTAGTTAAGAAAGGTAAAAATGTAGAAATAATTATTAATGGATCTGGGGCAGCCGGAACTGCCGTCACCGATCTTCTTTTACAATATGGGTTTAAAAATATAGTTGTATGTGATTCAAAAGGTGCTATTTTTACCAACAGACCTGACTTAAATAGAGAAAAGAAGGAATTATCTAAAAAAACCAATAAACAATTTGAAAAAGGGAATATCCATCAATTAATTAGAAATAAATATGTGTTTATCGGGTTAAGTAAAGGAAATTTAATTAACAAATCAGATGTGATGCTCATGAAAAAAGGATCAATTATCTTCGCCATGGCTAATCCAACTCCGGAAATATTGCCAGAGGAGGCAAAATTGGGTGGTGCTAGAATTGTTGCAACAGGAAGATCTGATTTTAACAATCAGATAAATAATGTACTAGCTTTCCCTGGAATATTCAGGGGAGCTTTGGATAATAAGGTTAGAAAAATTACCGATAAAATGTTAATCCTGGCAGCGGTTAATCTTTCAAAGTTGGTTAAAAAACCAACCGCCGAAAAAATAATTCCCAATCCATTTGAAAAAGGAATTGTTGGGGCAGTTGCTTCAGCTATCAAATAATTTTTGGTTGTTGCAATTGAAACTAGGAATAATTTAAAATATAAGTATCGCTTGAATCCCTCGCACTATATTTCCATAAAATTTATTTTTTGTAAGTATTGTGTTAGACACGGAATATAATTCATAAATACCGGTCAGGTGATGTTAAATGTATAGAAGGGGTTTAAATATTTAGCACAATTACAGGAGTCATTTATGGCTCCTTTTTTGTTGGGGGAAATATAAGTATATATGATTTTTACCTATTGCAGTAAGGGGGTATTTTTTTCTAAGGTGATTTCATGAGTTTTAGAATTGACGTTCATCGACTTGCTCAAGAGATGACTGAGAATAGATATGCTAAATTAGATTTAGAAGATGACAAATCTAAGGCTAGAAAACAAGAGCTTGACGATCAGGCAACCACTTTAGGGTTTAAATCAACTAAGGATTAAATTGACGAATTAAATAGTCGTCAACCCAATTTACAACCGATTTTAGATGACGTCGACAAAAATATCCCTCCATCAAACCACTGGCATTATGTAGCTAAAAGTTTACGGCAAAAAGAAAAAGTCTTACGAATAAAAATCACGGGTGGAAGACTAGATTAACTTCTCATTTTACAGCTACTTGTCAAACGAAATTGGGCAAGGTAGAATGTTCTAGGCTCATTAGTAGAGCTATTTTTTACGTTTAAATCAAATATGGATATAGGAAAAATTCAAATAGCAGAAATCACAGCAGAACTTTCTAAATCATATCTTGACTATGCCATGAGCGTTATTGTTTCAAGGGCATTACCTGATGTTAGAGATGGATTAAAGCCTGTTCATAGAAGAATTCTATTCGCAATGACACAATTGGGACTTAAACATTCAGGATCATTTTCCAAATCAGCTAAGGTAGTCGGAGAAGTTTTAGGTAAATACCATCCTCATGGTGACATGGCTGTCTATGA
The DNA here is from genome assembly GCA_964541395.1 of uncultured Gammaproteobacteria bacterium. Taxonomy (GTDB): domain Bacteria; phylum Patescibacteriota; class Microgenomatia; order UBA8517; family UBA8517; genus CAZIPM01. The sequence goes on from CAZIPM010000006.1 coordinate 15,357, forward strand.
TGCCATGGTTCGTTTGGCTCAGGATTTTTCAATGAGATATCCACTTGTCAGAGGACAGGGAAACTTCGGTTCCATTGACGGTGACTCAGCTGCAGCCATGAGGTACACCGAGGTTAAGTTATCTCAAATTTCGGAATGGATGCTTTCGGATATAGAGAAAGACACTGTTGATTTTATAGATAATTTTGACACCACTCTTAAAGAACCTGTCTTTCTACCTGCGCTTCTACCCAACCTTCTATTAATGGGGTCTGAAGGAATAGCTGTTGGTATGGCAACCAAGATTCCTCCACACAATTTAACTGAAGTAATAAATGCAGTTGTTGAAACTATCAAAAAGGGAAAAGTAATCAGTGAAGCCAAATCACATGATGAAAAAACTGATTTTGTCATTAAGAAAATAAACTTGGTGGCCTCTGGAGTTGAAAAAGGATTAACTGAAGATGACGTTACTCCAGATAATTTGTCGTTTGAAACCGAATCAACAATTGAAGATATCTTAAAAAACCTTCCGGGACCTGATTTTCCTACAGGTGGAGCAATCTATGATGCCGAATCGTTACGTGAAGTCTATGCGACAGGCAGAGGCAGAATAGTTGTTAGGGGAATTGCTGAAATAACCGAAGATAAAAAAGGCAGAAGCCAAATAATAATTTCTGAGCTTCCATACCAGGTAAACAAAGCAGAATTGGTTAAAAAAATTGCTGAACTTGTAAAAGATAAAAAAATGGTAGGTATTGCAGATCTACGTGATGAATCTGATAAGGACGGAATGAGAGTGGCAATAGATCTTAAGCGCGATTCTAAACCAAAATCAGTACTAAACAATCTTTATAAACACACAAGACTTCAAGCATCTTTCCCCGCTAACTTCGTAGCTTTGGTAGATGGTATTCCCCATACTCTAAACCTTAAACAAATCATAGTTGAGTATATCAAACATCGACAAAAGGTTGTTACCAGAAGAACAATTTTTGATTTAACCGAGGCTAAAAGAAGAGCTCATATATTGGAAGGGTTAAAAATCGCCCTTGATAATTTGGATGCGGTAATAAAAACAATAAGGGAAAGTAAAACCCAAGAAGACGCCAAAAATAATCTTATTTCCAGATTTAAATTATCTGAAATTCAATCGATTGCAATCTTGGACATGCAACTCAGACGTTTGGCTGCACTTGAGCGTGAAAAAATAGAGAAAGAATATGAAGAAATTAAAAAGCTTATCGATGAACTTATTGCCATACTTCGTGATCCGCAAAAAGTTTTAGATATAATAGTCAAAGAATTATCCGAAATTAAGGCAAAATTCGGTGACGGTAGAAGGACAAAAATCTATAAAAGTAAGGTCGGAGAATTTTCGGAAGAAGACTTGGTGGCAAAAGCAGATTGTTTGATTACAGTTACCAGAACCGGATATATAAAAAGAGTCCCCAGATCTACATATAAAGCACAAAGAAGAGGCGGTAAAGGTGTGATTGGAATGACTACCAAAGAGGAAGATGAAATAGATCATCTTATTTCAGCTACTACCCATGACCAAATGCTATTTTTCACCAACAAAGGTAGGGTTTTTGGTACAAAAGCTTGGGAAATTCCGGAATCGGGGAGGCAAGCCAAAGGGCAAGCTCTGGTTAATTTCTTGAATCTTGAACAGGGAGAGGAAATTAAATCAATTCTTCCTTTATCAGCAGAGCACGGTGCCAAACATCTTATTATGGCTACGTCCGAGGGAGTTATCAAAAAGACTACCCTTAAAGAGTTCGACAACTTACGGGCGAGTGGCTTAATCGCTATTAGACTCAAAGGTACTGATTCTCTTGTTTCTGTTCATCCAACATACGGTAATGACCATATAATGCTATTAACTCAAAAGGGAATATCAATCAGATTTCCTGAAGCTAATGTTAGACCAATGGGCAGAGCTACAACAGGTGTTGCAGGAGTGAGATTGGATAAAGGAGATATAGTAATCGGTATGGAAGTATTCCCTGAAAAACTAGAGATACCACAAGATAAAAGGAAAAAGATCTTCAGGGATATTTTAACTCTTTCCATTCATGGGCTAGGCAAAAGAACCAGGTTTGATTTGTTCCCTGTACAAAAAAGAGCCGGCAAAGGTGTTAAGGCATGTGTAGTTACATCAAAGACCGGAGATTTGGCCTGTGCCGCTATGGTTACCGAGAAATCCGATCAGATTGTTATAACATCTAAAAAAGGCCAGGTCATTAAGCTTCCTGTTAAAAACATCCCACAATTGGGTAGAGCCACTCAGGGAGTGATTGTGATGAGATTTGCCGATAAGGGAGATTCAGTTGCTGCAGCTACTGTTTTGGAAAAGACTAGTGATGAGGAAGAAGAATAAATATTATTTTAATTAATGTCTGAATTTTGAGTACTTCTAATTCAAGGCTCTATTTCAGATTCTTCAGTTAATTCTAGAATCGTTTCTTCCATAGTAGCATCAAGCAATATTCGTGTGACTGTAGCTGATAAAGGATCATCCCTTTTTAATGCTTCCAAAAACTGCTTTGGGTATGTATTTGCAAGTTTCAATATGGCTTCAGACGGAGTGGAAAGTCTGGCACGATCAACCATTTCCGAATTATAAACATTATTATTGTAAATTGCAATAAAAAGTAATAAACTCAAATAATGGAAAGGGGAAGAATATTAAATTTTACAGGTTCTATTCTGGTATTTTTTCTTCTTCTTTTTCTATATTCTAAATTTGGCCCCAGTCTTCCAATTTCGGTTTTAACCCAAACCAAAGGTGATCCAATGATGGTAACTGGAACCGGAAAAGTTACGGTTATACCGGATATAGCTAAAATAACTGCCGGTGTAGAAAAAAACGGAACCAATATAAAACAAGTTCAAAATGAAGTTAACCAAATATCTAAAACCATCACGGATGAACTAAAAAAATTAAAAATTGATGAGAAAAACATTAAAACGATTTCGTATAATATCTACCCGGAATATGATTACAACTCACCGACTAGGGGAGTAACTGGTTACAGAATTTCAACTTCATATGAAATTAAGATAACTGACTTTGAAAAGGTAAATGATGCATTGGTTGTAGTTACCAATGCTGGAGCTAATACTGTTGGAGGAATAAATCTTGAAGTAAACGAGGAAACTAAAAAACTAAAACTTCAGGAAGCCAGAGAAATTGCAGCCGAAGAGGCTAAGGAAAAAGCAGGAAGTCTAGCCAAAGCCTCAGGAATTAGTTTAGGAAAAATAATAAATGTTTCAGAGAGCAGGGGAGTTGACTACCCAAGACCAATCTTTTTAGAAAAAGCTATAGGCGCAGGCTCTGAACCGGCTGTAGATGCAAATATTCAACCTGGTGAAACAGAATTTGAAGTCACATTAACACTCTCCTATGAAGTAAGATAGCATGTCTTACGAATTTGCAAAGGGAAAAGGAAAAATTTTGATTGTTCCTCAGAATGGGGAAGGAAACACTACTAAACCACCACAGCGTTTGGATAGAAATGAACTTTCCACAAGTAAACCTCAACCAACCTCAACTAGAACAGAAGCAGATAAGAAATGGCATATAACAAGAGGCCAAGCCAAATAGATATTATTTTTGCTATAAAATTCAGCAAAATTAGTTATTTTGCTATAAAATTCAGCAAAATTAGTTATTTTGCTATGAAATTTCTAATTTCGTCGTAATTATCAATTCCCGCCCTAGGAATAAGTATGTAAGCACCGTTTTGGCTTTTACTGGAAACCAAAACGTTTGCATCAGTCAGATGAACTGTATTTATTTGATAATCGTCGGGGTTGCCAAAGAAACTAAATAATGTTCTTATTTTTCCAAGTTCTAAATTAGTCTTGACCAGACTAATCATACTCTCAATTTTTTCCAAGTTCCACGGACTTTTGGCTAATGCTTTTAAGACAACAAACTGCCTCCCGCTTCGTCCAAAATCTCCGTCACCATGTCTGCTTCGGACGTATTTAAGGGCTGTTTCTCCGTTTATTTTGGTTTTTCCTGTATCGAAATGAATTGTTTCATATCTGCATTCAAATTGTTTTTCAAGATTAAATCCAGAATAATTTTGATGAAGCTCTACAATCTTGTCGTCGGATTTTCCACAGGTTTCATTTTCCAATCCTCTTACCGGATAGAAATTGTCCGTGTATGGTTTTTCTATTTCGATCTCTATTCCTCCTAATAAATCAATTGCTTTTATAAAGCCGTTAAAGTCAATTGAAATGTAATCTCCAATTGATAATCCTGTAATGGAGGCTACAGCGTCTTTGATGGATGGGTCTTCATTAATTTTATGACCAGAAAAGAAAAAATCTCTAGGAATTGAAATTAATGCAGCTTTTTTGTCTGTTTTATTTATATGAAGAACTATAATTGAATCCATTAATCCACCACCTGAATGACCTGCTCCTCCATGTCCCATTAGTAAAACATTAAATGAATTTGAATCCTCCGAAACCACATTACTTTCACTTTCAATAAAGTCGGTTTGCGGAGATATAACTGGTACAGGGGATGTCTGAACTTGAGCAAATGAAGTATTTTTATCAAAAAATTTAAGATAAACAAATGAACCAAAAAACATTCCTGTTACAAAAATGATCATAACAATAAATGGTTGTTTTGGTAGTTTCCTCATCGATTTATTAGTATAACAAAAATTATAGTTTAAATTATGTTACAATTGGAAGATGAACAAAAAGTTATTAATCATCATTAGTATATTAATTCTTCTGGTTGTTGGGGGAGTAGTAGCTGCAACTCAAAGTAAAAAAATAGGTGATGAATCAACAACTGCTCCAATTAATAACATTCAAAATGACGAATCGGCCGAGCAACCCGGTTCTTTAAAAGACTTAATCAAAAATAATGTTTCACAAAGCTGTTCCTACGATCAGGTTGGTGAAAATCCGATAAGTGGTACCATTTATACATCAGCTGGTAAAGTAAAGGCTGATTACAGCTCAGTTGTCGAAGATAAAACAATTAATTCACACATGCTCTTTCAAGATAATATTTCATATATTTGGACCGATGAACAAAAAACAGGTTACAAAACTGAGATAGACCCCAATGAAGTAACCGAAAACGCAAATGGTTCTTTTGATATGAATGCAGATTTAAATTACAATTGCATGCCGTGGGTAGCAAATCCAAGTGTTTTTACATTGCCTACCGATGTTGAATTTGTAAATCTAAAAGACCAACTTTCCACGCAGTGTTCAGTTTGTAATAATCTAACAGGAGATTCCAAAACTCAATGCCTGACGGCTCTAAAGTGTAATTAGTTCCAACCCATCTCATCGTAAGTCATTACAGGCGGTAAGTCATTTAGACCCAATTGTTTTCTCCAATATGTCTCGGCAGCTATTTTATCGTCAGAAATTCCAACAAATTTATCTAATAAGATCTTTCTCATTCCTAGATTTTGTTGAAGGGAATGTAAGTAGGCTTGAATTAATATATAAGTTTCCATATCCATGTTGAACTTAATTTCAACATTGGAAAATGGTAATTTTCCTGAAAATTCTTTATTGCGTAAGGCAGGTTGGTAAAGTGCTTGGATCATTGTGGGAGCGACTTCTTTTTGAAGATCACCTAATCGATTAAATATTCTCAATTCTTCACAAAGTGCAAAGAATTCTATTAATACAATCTCGGTTTTACCAATTTCGGAAGAACCACGTGACCTACTGGAATAATGGAAATCGTGGCCACGCTCATGAGCAATGCTTAATAAAATGTCTGAGGCAGATTCCGAAGATGGGATCTGATTTGGTATTATACATAAATTGTAACTATTTTCACCATGCATCATGGTAAATCCTGTTTTTAAAAAATCTTTTTGTTCACTAGTATTTAATTCTTGATCAGATATAAGGATCCGGTCTGTTTTTGTCATTTTTCTAAACCATTCTAAACAAATTTCAAGTTCGTTATTTCCAGATACTCCAAATTTTTTAACTAACCGTTCCCATTCTTCATCGTCTCTTTTAGTCAAAGTTTCATTTAATTCTGCTTTTGAATCTTCATTCGATACGCTATCTAGATCATAGGCTTTTAAAAATAATCGTCTTGAATGATTATTGGTCGAATATTCAACCAGCCAGTCAATCAATATATTTCTAACACCTTCAGATCTCTCCACTTCTACCACTTTCTGTGTTTTTTTTGCAGAGGTTGATGAATGGTTAGCCGCTGATTCAATTTGTTTTGAAACTAAGCCATAAACATATAACCATCTGTCCTGGGCACCATCCAACAAAAACTCTTCTGCCATCTTCAGTCTATTATCAGGATTTTTTTCTTCAATATATTGATCCAAGAATCGACCAGAATTTTTTGTTTCTATAATTGCTTTAGAATCTTCCATTTTATTTTCCTCTGCCGTGAAATGTCTCATGGATGTCTTTCAGTTGCTTATTGGTAACATGCGTGTATATTTGTGTAGTTGAAATATTCTTATGTCCCAACATTTCCTGGACACTTCTTATATCTGCACCGGCCACAAGTAAATCAGTAGCATAACTATGGCGGATCGTATGTGGTGTAGCTTCAACTGGAAGCTTTATCTTTCTGACATATTTTTTTAAGACCCTTTCAATCGATCGGGGAGAGAGTCTCATCTTTTCACCTGGTGTAGTAGGATCAATTTTCCCTTTATGTCGAATGAAAACCGGTTGATAATGGTCTTTTCGTACGTCTAGATATTTTTTTAAGTATTCTGCAGACCTAGAAGAAAGAAAAACCACCCTAGCTCTTCCTCCTTTACCAATTATTCCGAATTCACGCCTGTTTAAATCAATTTTATCTATATTTAATGAAACCAATTCAGAGACACGTAGTCCTGTAGAAAATAAAACTTCCAATATGGCTTTATCGCGTATTCCCTGGATAGTAGAAAGTGATGGAGCATTTAAAAGTCTGTCAATCTGCTCACCGTTTAAAAATTTAACCTGTCTATCCTCAATTTTTGGTAGATCAATTTTGTCTGGTGCCATAACTTGAAAATCGTTTTTGATAAGCCACTTTAAGAATGACCGGAGTGCAATCGCATGGTAGCCTTGAGTTTTTCTGGCAAGACCCAATTTAGTCAAGAAAAGTCTGAAATCGTGGACTATGTCCTGATTGATGTCTTTGACTCCCATTTCTTTATGGTGGGATATAAGCCATTCAACCAACCTTCCTAAGTAATGTCTGTAATTTCTGATTGTTAGGGGAGAGGAGCCTTTTTCAACCGAAAGATAATCAAGAAATTCATTTATCTTTTTGGCAATTTCGGAATTATTACCAATGGCAGTAGGCATTAAAAATAATAATACTAAACATGGGAAGAAGTGTCAATATTGTACGACACTATTGTTAAATTGAAGAGTTTTAGCTAAAAGGATATAATCCAAATATAAAGATGGTTCCAACCCTTGCTAAGTTCTATTCCTCATTTAAAAGTGTTGATTACTCTTCATTTTTTTCAAACAGATTTGAGATGACAAGACTATTTGATTCCAGCGCGGAAAAAAGACTTATTGCTTTTATAAAAAGTTATTTAATGCGACATGTTTATAAAGAAGAACTGATTGCAACTACCTACTTCGAATCTTTTTTAGAAAGTGATATCAACAAAAGTTCTGTCTTGCGGTTTCGTCAAAGATGTAAATTTGAATCAAGAAATAAAAAGGTCTATTATCCAAAGTTTTGGACTTTATCAGGTTCAGGTAATCTCGAATTAAAATTTAAATATAAAAAGAGAAATTATGTAACTAAATACGGAACATATTTGTCTTCGAAAAGGGGCTCTGATCTTTACAAATTGTTCAAATTAATTAGGACAACTCCGTTTCCATCGAATAAAGTCAAGGCTTTTATAGATAAATTAAATAATATTCAAATTGCTAACTATTCCAGAAATAAATCGGCTCCTAGTTTACTTACATTCGAAAAATTATTAAAAGTAATAGGACATTTTACTCCTCAAATAACCAGAGTTTGTTTAAGAAAAACATTTGAATCAATTAAAAATCCTGTTATTAAAGTTACCCTGGAGTCAAAACCCGCCTTCTATCCTTATCCTGTTGAACATAGATCTAATCAAAAAAATCGTTCTTACTCAAAATATCGAGCACAAATTGCAGAAGTATCTAAACTTATAAAAATTGAGTTTAAAAGCAAGGTAAAAGATGAAGTTTTAAAAATGGACGATTTAATTGCTAAGCAATTTAGAAATAATCTACTTATTACGGGCTCTGAAACAACGACTTCATATCCCAAAATGATTGTAGAGGCATCCAAGAATTATGGATCAATGTCAGTAGAGAACCCTAAAAATGAGATTGAAATTAAGGCAAATATAATTGGTAACCCAGACTTAAAAAAACTTATTAAAAAACTTTGGCAAGAATTTCTTTCAAAAAACAAGTCGCCGTATAATCTATTTATTACAGATCCTTTAATCTCAATTAGGGGATATGGGGAGTTAAACAGGACAATAATTGGTTGGAAAGACGACAAAGGGTGGCATGAAATAGTAACGAAAATCAAGCTCAACAAAGAAGGGGTAAAGGAAAATGGATTTGAAACAATTCTTAAATGGAAAACGGACGACAAGAGTTCAAACAACAAGGTACTAAGACGAAAGACAAATTATGTCTATATGCAAAAAGATATAAGTGTATCAGAATTAATAAACTTAGCTAATCAAAAGATAAATAAGAAACTTCGTATCATAGGCATTCTTAAAAAAATAAAGTATAGAATTATTATACAAGACGTAGACGGCAGAAATTTTGTAGTATCTCTAGACAAGACACTTTCTCTTAACTCACTTAAGTCGCTCAAGCAACTGGAAATTGAGTATTATCATACTGTATTAATAGATCATAAACCTGGAATAACTTTAGAACATGCCTGCCACAAATGTTATAAATATATTACAAAAATATTATTAAAACATGGAGTTCAAGTAACCAAAACATCTCAGAGAAAAATTGATTTTGCAGGAGATAATAACAATTAATCTGAGAGTAGATGTTCGGCAAGGTTAATTCTATATTGAACCACCATTTATATTTTTTATGCCTATGCATTGTAAACATTTTTCCATAAGCTCATATCAGGAATCTCAATTACCCTTTCTTCACCAGAGAATGACCCCCTTTCAGAACTTCTTGGAAACAATATTACACTTGCATCAGAATAAGACAAGACAGCTTGAGCTGAATCTACTGCATCTTCCAAATGTACTTCCGCTCCTAATGCATCAATTATAATTCCCTTAAATACGTTTTTTGGTGTCTTTAGCCCGCCGCGAATGTAAACTGAGTCTAATGGAATCCATGGATAATGTATTTTTATCCAATCTAGTGTTTGTTCGCGTAATCCGGGAATTCTGGTAGAAACTATAGTCTGTATGACTCCATTTTCATGAGCTCTTTCAGAATATCTTTGAATTTCCAATATAGGCATTGCTTTCATTAAGACGCTAGGATTCTCCCAAATTGGTTTTTCTATAACAGCTGCCTCTTCAAATGACATTGATCCTTCCCGCGCGGCACGATGGCTTAAAGCCAACCACCTATCAATTGGGGAACCTCTATAATCTAACCCCGTTTGCCGAAAAAATTCCTCTACAACAGGGGTTTCTGATGCACACATTATCTGGTCAAAATCTAAATTCACTCTCACGACTTTAAACTCAAACAATTTCCTTAAAAGAGAAGCTTGCGTATTGCTCAGAGTTTCAGCAAATACAGACCAACAATATTCTGGCATGACCGTATACTAATCGATAATCCATTTTTTGCAACATGTAATAAAATGTAACTAACATATCACAAAATCAATTTAAAGGAAGGCTTGATCTAAAAGTCATATGAGTTAGTCGAATTTTGTCCAATAATACGGCAATATATCTAAAATGAATTTATAAATTGACCGTAGTAACCAAATTGAGTTCGAACAGGGTTAGTTTAGTGGTAAATAACCATGTATCTGCCTTGGGTGCATATAATCGGTTAATAAACTGACTACCAAATTCGCAAAAGATACAAAAAGCAAAGTCTCTTTAGGATCTAAAATTTCATTACTACCGGTCCCATGATTTACACTAGCATGTTCGAAAACAATATTTCGTTGTTCATCATTAAAATTAAGTTCGTAGTTAAAACGGTTTAACTCAATATAATCACCAATCTGGGCATCCATCAGAAAAATAAGTTTGCATCGATTATTTACCTTTTCAATTTTCAAACTTTCAACAATAAATCTTATATCTTGAATATTTAAACCCAATTTAATTTCAATATCAGAATTCCACAGAACCCAACCCTCAATTAAGCTGGAATTGGGCAAAAGCTGTATAAATCTTGATAAATTATCAGCAATCTTTTTACCTTGTTTTTCAATTAATTGTTCTAAATCTGAATCAGTATCTGACATTTTGAAATACTTAGCCAATTCATTCCGTGTGTCTTCAATTTCAATTAACATGGCTAGATAATACAGTACAATTTATAATAAAACCATTTTTTCACGGTGTACAGGTTAATAGGGGAGGAGAGTAGTATTTTAGATATATATATAAAAAAACCTATAGTTTTGTATTTGCGAAATAGAATAATAATTTTTTTCATTTTATAAATTTTTTAGATAATTTTTATTTTTTATAAAAAATCTTTTTTCTCAAAATAATAGTGTTATTTTTTTCAACCAAATCGTTTATGATATTATGCTTTTAGATTTTCTTAATTAAACAATTTTTAGATTTCTCGGAAAATATTATAATTGAATAATTTAATTATTATTTTCTTAATTCTTAACTATAAATTTTTGCATAAACCGACCTTCTGTAATCGATTTTAAAGCCTGTCCAGAACGAAAGACATATATCTAGTTATCTATTGTTTATCCCAATGTTTCGGGTTATTCATAATACTGATAATTTATTAAAATGACTCCCCTTAAAAATAAACATTGGGGAAGTTGATCTATAGATACAGGCATAAACTGATAGATACAAGTTAAAGATATAAATGTCTAGTAAAGACCATAAAAACTTTTATTTATACTGTGTAATTTATATAGGCATAAGAAGTTTTAAAGAAATGCACGTTAACTGCACCACTCCTCAACAAAATACTATACGTCGCAAAAGTATTATTGTACGACTTTATATACTTAAGCAACATTAGACAGTTACTGATAAGAGAATTGTTGTCTCACCGACACTGATACTCTGAAGAATCCTTTTATATTTTAAGCGGTAATAACAAGACATGTCTCTTCCGGAATTACTTGCAGGAACTTATCCACAACTTAACTTGTTATGTATCACACTATATCATTTCGTGAAAACTTATAATACGTCGTGAAATATAACCCTATAATTATAGGGTAGTGAGATACTCCACTCCTCCCCCATTAACCCCAGTGGGTAGCAAAAAACATTCCCATAAGCACAATTATGCCTAAAGTAAAATACTCTCTGAGCGTTGTTGGAAATAATCTTTCTTCTAACTTTGCCTGACCTAAACCTAAAAGCAGGTATACTCCAGATGTTAAAAAAAGTGAACCTACAACTACCGTTACAGGCCAGAAAAATATTAGAGCAGAAAGTTCCGTTAAAACCAATGAAGATATTAAAGTAATTATAAAAAGATTGTTAGTCAAATTCTTTTTTAATTCAATAGACCAAAATCCTTGAAAAAAAAGAAGAAATGATGAAACAAAATATAATGGTAAAGTCACATAAACAGGCTGTCTTAGTGAAAAAATAGCGTCAAACAAAAGAAATGAGGTAAGAAGCGTCAAAACAAAACCTACTCCCCTTGCCGCTCTTAAAAGTGCAATATTTTTGAAAGCTGAAACCGAATATATATTCATTGTCAAACAAAGTACATATATACCCGCCGCAAAAAATATTACAATTGGAATCCTGGTAAATAGATTTGCTGGTAACAAAAACCAAAAAAGACCTACTCCCAAAGTAAATAATGCAGGTAAAAGAAGAGTTGTTAAGGTCATGTTTCTTTCCAAACCTTCCTTCAGAGACACAAAAAAAAGTATTATTGTGAGAATGATTAGTCCTATCATTGCATAAAATTTATAGGCTCCTTCAATGTATTGAATACCCAAAAGCCCTACTGAAAGTATGAGTGAAGTAATTATAAAACGGGTTCTTTTGCTCATTGGAAAAAAATAAATATATTTTTAAAAATTTTTATAAATCAAATTGTTTTTTTTGCGAATATTTAAAAATTAGAAAATACTCGCTGGACATCATCATGGTCTTCAAAACTTTCCAAAAAGTGCGTAGCCTTTTCAATTTGAGGGGTGTCCGTTAGTTCTATCAGGTTTTTGGGGATTAAAGTAAGTTCCATTTTCAATACTTTAAAACCGGCTGCTTTAATTTTTTTCATGATTTCTTTTAATTGATCAGGTTTGGTGTATACTTCCAAACCGTCATCTTTATCCTCAATGTCTTCAACTCCCAAATCAATCAAGGTTAAGGTCTGTCTTTCAACATCTTTTGTCTTTTCCAAAAGCAGAAAGCCCTTATGTTCGAAATTATATAAAACGGAATTTGGTCCGCCTAATGATCCCCCACCCTTTTCAAAAATATTTTTCATTTCCTGAGCGGTTCGATTTTTATTGTCAGTCGCTGTTTCTACAATAACACCTATACCGTAAGGGCCGAAACCTTCATAATTTATCTCTTCGATACTGTCTGCCTTCTCGGCAGCCGTTTTTAGGATTCGGTCAATGTTATCCTTGGGCATACTGTTTTCTTTGGCTTTATCAATCGCTACCCTTAATTTGAAATTGGTATCAGGGTTTGCGTTTCCACCTGATTTAATAGCAATGGAAATCATTTTCGAAAGTTTACTGAATAAATTACTTTTAACTGCATCTTTTAATCCCTTTTGACGCTTAATTGTAGCAAAATGAGAATGACCTGACATACAATTTTACAGTATACAATATTGACAAGCTAATTCCTATCTTTATACTTTTACATTAAATGGACGACTCGCTTGCCCAAGATGCAATTTCAAGCGCATTAACATCTAACTGGAAAGAAGCTATCAGAATTAATCACCTTATAGTGGAAACCAACCCTAATGATGTAGATGCTCTTAACCGACTCGGCAGAGCATATGCAGAAACCAATCAACTCGCAAGAGCAAAAAAATATGCACACCAAGTATTAAAAATTGATCCTTTTAACCCAATAGCACAAAAATCACTTTTAAGGTGGGGGCGTATCAAGTTTAACAGTACATCTCACCTGTCCGATAATTTTGCGAGGCCGGATACTTTTTTGGAGGAGCCTGGAAAAACAAAGATCGTTAATTTACTTAATCTGGGTAGTAGCAAGGTAGTAGAGTCACTTAATACTGCTGATGAGGTTAAGATCAAGGCATATACCCACAGGGTTACGGTTACTACCTTGGACGGTAAGTATATCGGAAAACTCCCGGACGATTTGGCCGCAAGACTCAGAACTTTAGTAAAAGGAGGCAATAAATATTGTGCTTTCATTAAATCGATAGATCCAACCAATTTCAAGATTTTTATAAGGGAAACTTACCGAGGTAAAGATTATTTGAACACTTCTTCATTCCCTTCTGAAAAAATCGATTACGTTTCATATGCCCCTCCGGAACTGGTCAGTAGTGAAAGACCATTCAAAGGCTCCACAGAAGATGAAATAATTTAGAATCTCTGATTGAAATATTTTCCAATTTTAATCTTAACGCCCGATTCGGTTTCCAACTTGTCGTCATATAAACAATCCAATACTTTGGCTATTTCTTCTGTAGCATAAATATTTTTGCCGTTCACCAGGCAGTCTATGTCTTTTGATTCAGACCTTGAATAATTTGTAATTTTTGCACCCATTATATTAAGAACTCTGGAAATGTCCGCTGTGGTTTTATAATTGCCACTGACATCCTCTATTTCAACAGTGGTTAACTTTTCAGTTATTCTGTTATCTGAAAAACCCGTACTAACATAGAGGGGAAGTTTTGTGGATTCAGCCTTATATTCAGACAAGTTCAGTCTTAAAAGTTTCAATTTATATAATTTTAAAAAAACTTTTTGCAAAAGTGACAAATTTGAATTATTGTCGTTTTTCCATAAATATACAGGTAAACCATAATTCTTGACTATGGTTTTAGCAACTAAATCACCCTGATACCCTTCTTTTTCACCTAGTTTCCAAATACTTTGCAACTTATACTCACCTAATCCGTGAGAAACATTAAGCTCAATATCTTCGTCAATCGTGACTTGGTCAATCTGATTATATTTTGAATCGACCACAGTCACTACCGCTCCTCCATTATCCGTTTTTTCTACATAAATAAATCTTGTTAGAGTCATTACTTTCCATATAAAAAGAGCCAGAGATACAACAATTAGAAATATTGTGGAGATAATGATTATGGCTAACAAACGGAAACTTCTCCTACTTTTTTGCTTTTTTAAATTACGTTTTTGTCTTAATTGTCTTCTCATTCTTAATTTATCTTAAATTTTTGCATGCGATAGACGTAAGTTTTTAACGCTAATTTTAATCGATTCGCGGTCACGACCTATCGATCTTAGGATACTTTTTAAGATTTCGGTGGCAGCCTCAAATTCAGGTTGAACAAGTTTATCAACCCTAAGTTGCTTTAATTTGTCCCAGTCTTCATCAAGATGTACTCTTGAAATTATTTTTGCATTCGGTGCCTTAGTTTGTATATAAGCTATCATAGATTCCTGTGCAAAACGATCCGGAATTGCTACTACTACGGCTTTAGCGTCCTTCACGCCTGCTGTATCCAATACCTCATTTTCAGTTGGATCTCCGTATACTACAGGCACTCCTTTAGTTTTCAAAGTTGTTACAATACTTTGGTCATATTCAATTACAACAAACGGGATATTTTGACTTTCCAAAGCTTTGCCTACCCAGCCACCTACCCTACCAAAACCGCAAATAATAATGTGGTTGGTTAATCCTTCGGGAATTCCTTCCGATTGAATACCGGTTGAAAGTATTTTTAGAAATTTAACTTTCCTCCATAGTGGAACAATAGATTTAAACAAAAACGGAGTTATAATCAGGGTAAGAAGTGAAGTAAATATGGCCACTGATGCTTCGCGGTCTGATAGAATACCTTGAACAGACGCAGCCGTTAATATTATAAATGCAAATTCACCAACCTGTGAGAGTCCTAATGAAGCAGTAATGGCTGTCTTCCCTCTAAATCCTACCATTATTGATAATAGTAAAATAACAATTGACTTTATTATCAGGATTAATGCAGTTAGAACTAATATAATCCCCAAACTACCCACGATTTGTCCAAAACTGACAAAAAATCCTAAGGTTACAAAAAACATAGCTATAAACAAATCCCTTAAGGGTCTTGTTTCGGCAAATACAGCATGGTTTTCCTGACTTTCAGATATAACAAACCCTGCCAAAAATGCACCCAATGTTGCTGATATTCCCATTAATGAAACCACAAATGCTGTGCCCAAAGCCAGACAAACAGAAGTCAAAAGTAAAAGCTCTCTACTATTAGCCTGGGCCACTTTATGGATGACAAATGGAACTACGTGTTTACCCAAAATTAGCGATACAGCCACCAATGAAACTGATTTTATTAAGGTTAAAAATATTGGAAGCCAAATTCCGGATGATGGATTTTGAATAAACGGCAATGTCACCATAATAGGAACAACTGCCAAATCCTGTACCAACAACCAGCCTAGCATGAGTTTTCCGTGTATAGAATCCAATTCAGCCCGGTCAAATAGAATCTTTATCACAACAGCAGTTGATGAGAGGGAAAATGCCAAAGACATAATAATTGATGGGCCGATGGCAAAACCCAAAAAATGAACAATTGTAAACAAAACTATCGAACTGATAATCATTTGCAAAACAGAAGCTATCAATATTTTTTTAAAAATTCCGCTAAACCTGTTAAGAGAAAATTCTAGACCAATAGAAAAAAGTAATAATATGGCTCCAAGTTCCGCTAAACTAGTTATTCCAAGTTCTTTTAAAGGAAAAATATTTCCCGCAATTACCCCTGCAACGATATAACCGATTACCGGTTGTTGTTTTAACAGCTTGGCAAAGTAACCCCCCACCAAGGCAGAAATTAAAACCAACAACAGTCCCAGCGTGAAAGAGTTATTCATCTAATAAATAATATTAGGCTACTTGACTTAATTTATCCAGTGTTTCACGGAGTTCTTCCGGTATATCTGTTTTAAAGTCTACTTTTACCTTGGTTTGAGGATGTAAAAAGCTGATACTTCCTGCATGAAGAAACAACCTGGGACACCACACCCTGTCATTTCTGGCGGTCTTTCTCCCAGCATAAAAACTGTCCCCCACAATCGGATGACCGATGTGTTTTAAATGAATTCTTATTTGGTGAGTTCTACCTGTTTTGGGAGATAGTTCAACTAGGGTAAATTCTGATTCCTCTTTTTTTAGTCTCTTAATAACTTTATACAAAGTTACCGCTTCTCTTCCCCCAGGCATTACACCAAATCTGTCCCTTCTCCAAGGAAGACGGCTTACAGGACTGTCTATCATACCCCCATTTAACAGAATTTTACCATGAACCAGAGCTATGTATGTTTTTTGCACCAACCTCTCTTTAAATTGTCTTTGGAGCTCCTCAAATGCCATTTTAGTTCTGGCAACCAATAGAATTCCTGACGTTTCTTTGTCCAATCTGTGAACTATTCCATCCCTGCATTCAACATTATTGGTTAGTTCAGATTGGTGATTTTTTCTGACCCAGTCCTGTACCACAGGTTGGGATGAGGTAGTACTGGCTGAATTGGTGATCCATCCAGATGGCTTATCTAAAACCAATATATCATCATCTTCAAATACAATTTTTGGATACTGCATGAAGCAATTGTACTACAATTATGCTTGTTTTCTCTCGAGTTTTTTGATTTCTCTCTGCCTTTCCCTTAATTGACTCAGACTCACAACCGATCCTACTGGACACGATGTACCACCTTTTGCACAAAGACCCTCACCAAAATAACAGCAACCTCGTAACGGCGTAGCTATTTTTCATCAATAACTTGAAAATCATCGTCCAGAGTTTGATAGGACAAGCTAACGCCCACTTTCTCCCCTCTATTGACAGGGCTATATTCAATATAAGCAGAGCCCTGACAAGAAAGATCTGTGCCTATTAAATCTCTATCTCCATAACCAGGAACTACATAAACTTCGATTTTCATAACTGGTATTTTAATACTATGAGATCTCGAAGTCAAATTAATTGCTCTCAGTTCGCTTTGAATATAAATGTCATCCTCCCCATCTTTCAGATCATGTATCTGTCTGAACGTAGATGACACACGGGTGAGTAACCGATGCTTTGGATTGTCAATTCATCCGCGGGTTCAGGCACCCATGGTTTTTTTGAATGCTGTTATAATATGTCGACAAAAAACCCTCTCTGGTCTTTTCAACAAGTTTCTTTAAATTCAAACCTTTGTATTTTTTGTCTATTTTTATCGATTGCGCAAGCTCTTCAACTAGTTTTTTCATTTCTGTTTTATTCATGATTTAATTATAGCAATAACTAAATACAAATTGAGTGAAAATTAAGAATTGGAAAATAAAACTAATTTTTATTTCTCTCTCTTTTTTGCACAGGAAGCACAAAGCGAAGCTTCCGGGATAGCGGCTAATCTGTCCGTATCAATCATGTTGCCACAATCTTCACATATGCCGTACTTACCGCTTTTTATTCTTTCGAGAGCTTTCTTAATATGTTTTGATTTTAAATTCAATTCTTCTTTAATTGCAGAAACCCTGGCATGGCCGAATTGTTCCTCTGCGTCTGCATCGGGACTGGCATTATCCATCACTCTGGATTGGACTTTAAACGGATCCTCCGATGATATTTTTTTTCTGTTTATATGAAGAGAGACAAGTCTTTGATTTAAGAATTCATAAACGGGTTGCAGGACTGATCTGGGAAATTTAATGGTGTTATTCACCGACTTTGTTTTTTTAATATTATTCCTAACTGTCTTTTTCTTGTTCATTGTTTAGATAATTTATATAACAAAGCCAGTAATGTCAATGTTGTTATCCCTGAAACTAAACTCTCCCCTCTCGGTAGAAATGATATCACCGAAATGTTAAACAGTGCAATAACCGTTCTTATCAAAAAAAAAGACAGTCCGATCACCAAACCTGAGAAACCCACTTTGCCGGATTTATACCAACCGAAGCGTCTGTAATGTCCTTCCAAAAAATGGAACAAAAAAAATAAACACAATGTAATCCAAAATACTACAAAAGAGAACGCGTTATAGTTTTCAACAGAATAGGAAAATAAATACAATCCCAACCATGCAAGTAGTCCAATTATAAGAGCCTCCAAAGATTCAAAAAAACTCATTTTTAATCTTTTCAAGCCAATGTAAAATCCTACTAAACCAAAGGCTATGGTAATCCAAAACCATGCTTCTGCTAAATAACTTCTTGATACCGATATTCCGATGATAATTCCTACTAATACATGAACACCTAAAGTAAAAATTTTTTCGAAATGGTAGTCTTCTTTGAGCCTCTTCCATAAGAAATAAAACAAAAGTAGAACACCAACAACATTTGCAATGATCATGTAGTATATATTAACATAACTTTATGCTTGAAACGCCACACGTTGCCCTGGGAGCGGCAATTGCCATAAAAATACCCAATCCTTTTATTGCTATTCCTCTAGCTTTTGCAAGTCATTTTTTACTAGAGAGAGTTCCACATTGGAATCCTCATCTAAATACAGAAACAAAAAAATACGGAAGGCCAACAAAACAAACAACATTAATTGTAATCATTGATGCTTCAGTATCGCTTCTTCTTGGAAGCTATTTTGCCTCACAAGCTTTACCCAACACAATGCAAACTGCAAATGTTTTGCTTTGCAGTTTTGCATCAGTACTTCCGGATCTGTTGGAAGCACCATATTTTTTCTTTGGAGTTAGACATAAATTTTTTGAAACCTGGATAAAATGGCAAAAAGCAATTCAGGTTGATACAACTCCTTTTTGGGGAATAATCACTCAAATTGTAACATTAGCTGCAACTCTTTTTTGGATATTTAGGGGTTGAGAGTTAATGATTCTAATTCTTGAAGTGCGAGATCGAGTTCACTAGATACTTGTTTAATTTTAGAATAATCTGTACATGTTAACGCTTCCGGATTGAAACCAGTTACACGAAAAAATATTCCCGAATTGCGGTCGTAAATGACCGATCCTCCACTTAATGAAACTACCCTAGCATCAGGTCGGAATTGGTGTATTATTTCATCAGACATATTTATTTAGTTATTTTAAAATTATATTTTATTAGAAATGTTTTTCTTGAGTTTTACTTGAAAAAATAATTTTTGACTTTTTATATAATCTAGATAGATTTACAATAATTATATTCACTTAATCGTGCCGAGATTATCTTCTTTCGACCGCGTTTCTGATTTGACCTACTACTTTTTCATCTGCTACTAGATATTCACCAAGTCTTTCTGGATATGTTTTCCCGACAATACGAGCTTCGCCGCTAACTACCGAAAAAGGTATATCTAAAGCAATAGGACGGTTGAGCAGATCATTAAGATCTTTTGTATTTGTATTAGATGAATTATTTGTTGCCACGCATATTATTATATAAAGTTAAAAAAAAATAACTTGACTGAATTTTGACAAATAACTATATAAAGCAAATTTTTTAATTATTCTTTTGCGCGTTCTACATACTCTCCCGATCTGGTATCTATCCTGATTTTCTCACCAGTTTTGATAAACAAAGGAACTTTAACAGTCAAGCCATTTTCCATTTTGGCTGATTTTAAAAAGTTACTGGCCGAATTTCCTTTAATGCCTGGATCTGACTCAATAACTTTTAAGGTGACTTTAGGGGGCAGGTCAACAGACATGGCTCTGTCATCCCAGAAAAGAATATCTACATCTTCTCCTTCTTTAACGTAATAAATATCGCTTCCCAATATTTTAAGGGGTACTTCAACCTGTTCAAAACTGGCTGGATTCATAAAAAAGGCCATGTTACTGTCTTTATAAAGATACTGCAGTTTTCTTTTAGAAAGATCAACTTGTTCAAAAGTCAAATTACTTGAAAATGCATGCTCAATGTTGGCACCATTCTCCAAATTTATACAATTAACCCTGACTGTAGCTCCTCCCCTACCCATTTTAATTAGGTTGTATTTGACCACCTTAAGTGGTTTTCCTTCATATAAAAAGGCTGTTCCTGATCTTAAGTTGGTTGCATTTATGTTTGACATGACAGGGGTATTTTAACTCACCATATGTTAAAATACCAGGTAGATTCGGCTAAGAGGTAGTAGAATATGCTCGGGTGGCGGAACGGCAGACGCGTAGGTCTCAAAAACCTATGAGGTTAACACCTCGTGAAGGTTCGATTCCTTTCCCGAGCACACAATTAACGAAATTTAGAAAAATATGCGGGAAGAAAGAACCAGTAATAGAGTTACATTAATAATTGAATCTCAAACTGAAGCATTATTAGTTGAAGATACCAAATTGACTCGTTTAAGACAATTACACAATGTTCCACCTACGGCTCAACTAGCCATTGATTATGGCAAATACCGTAGGGAACATGTAATTAACGTTTTTACACCTCTTGCGGGTGGAGGTTATGTTGTATTTGACGAAGTAATAAAATAAATTTAAACAATTTATGTATGATTGGCGGTGTTATATTTTGACTATAAAAAGTGTTGAGCAAGCAATTGCAAATGGAGTAGCTCGGGCAACGAAAAATGCTACAAAAACTGAATTTGAAAATATAAAAAAAGAGGTAAATGCGTCAATTAAAAGATTTAATGCTTTGTATCTCTACTGTAGAACCTGATTCTGTCTCCTTTGAAAAATAATGGTACTGATGCTAAAGGTCCATTTCTGTGTTTAGCAATATCAAGCATAATATTTTCGTTTTTTTCCTCATCTTCACGCCACAAAAACATAACGACATCTGCATCCTGTTCAATACTTCCACTTTCTCTAAGGTCTGAAAGTTGTGGCTTTTTTACTCCCCTGGATTCAATACCTCTTGATAATTGAGAAAGTGCAAGGACTGGAACTTTTAGCTCACGGGCTAGATTCTTTAAACCTTGAGATATCTCACCTACTTCCTGAACTCTATTTTCCAAGTTTCTTGACTTGGCTAATTGTAAATAATCTACTATTATCAAATCCAAACCTGAATCAACCTGAAGCCTTCTTGCTTTAGTTCTCATTTCAAGTAATGAAAGTGCGGGAGTATCATCTATAAAAAGTGGGGCTTCTGCCAGCTCCCCCATAGCATTACTGAGTTTGGTAAAATCTTCATCTGTAAGCTTTCCGGTTTTCAACCTCCAGGCATCAATATCTGCTTGAGCTACTAGTAATCTATCAACCAATTCTTCCTTGCTCATTTCAAGGGAGAAGATACCCACCGGTCGTTTTTTGGCTACGGCTACATGTTGAGCTATTCCAAGCGCAAAAGCCGATTTACCAATTCCAGGCCTGGCAGCGAGAATTAAAAGGTTACTTTTTTGCATCCCTGCCAGTGCATTATCAAGATCGGGAAATCCGGTTGATACTCCCCTCAAACCTTCTCCTTGTTTGTGTAGCTCATCCAGTCTGTCAAAACTTTCAGCCAGAGTGTCACGGACAGAGGTAAATGCTTTGGATAAGTTTTTTTGAGAGATTGCGAAAACTTCCGATTCTGCCCTATCCAAAAGATCAGCAGAGGACATTCCTTCGTCCATTGAATAATCAACAAGTTTGGTGGCAGCATTCATCAGTGCCCTTTTAATTGCGGTGTCACGCACTATCCTCCCGTAATGTTCGACATGTGCAGCTGTCGGAACTTTATTTGTTAATTGAGTCAGGTAAGTTGCCCCACCGACGTTTTTGAGAACTTTTTTCTTTTTCAGTCTTTCGGTAACCGTTAAAACGTCTACAGGTACCCGTTCCTCAAATAAAGAAATTATTGACTCATAGATTGATTTATGTCGTTCATCGTAGAAGTCTTCGGGTTTTAATATTTCCGCAACAGCAATAACTGCGTCTTTATCCAACAATAGAGCTCCCAAAACACTTTCTTCAGCTTCGGTTGAATGTGGTGCAATTCTTATTTGGTTAGTATTAACGGCCATGAAAATATATTTACTAAAAAATTAATGAGGCAGAACTTAGTTACTATCAAGAACAATTATTTCACTTGTTTGATCCTCTATCATTTCCTCTTTTTTCAAAAGTAACTTTGGTAACCTTTGAACATTAAAGCCGCTGTCTTTAAGAAACTTATCCAGTTCTACTTCAGAATCATAACCGTAAGGCAAAATATAATAGCCTTCAATTTGCTGCATAATTTCAATTGATCTGGAACTAATCGGAAGAAGTAAAACAGCAATATCTCCTACTTGAGTTAATTTTCCTTCTGATAATACATCTTTCACTATTCCAAAATGGCAAATTCTAATTCCGTCAACCTCATACACAAACACTACCCCTCCATCATTTTTTACACCGATGACCGAAATACCGGCAACTTCATACTCACCTGCACCATTTAATTCTTTTGAAGATCCATCTTTAGATGATTCGATTTTAACTCCGTTTTCAAAGGTGGTTATAGTTCCACTTCTTCCTTTAATCCTAAATTCCTTTTTATCTAATCTTGATATATCCATTTCAGTAGCCATTCTAACTAAATACATAAACCTTGACAAGTGGCGTTACCACCTCTATATTTACTTACGCAAAAAAATAATTAAACTTAACCTGTGCCAAAACATTTAATATCATGAGAAAAGAGGTTCTATTTGCCATAATCGCAGGTATAGGTGCCGGTCTATTCCTGGCTTTTGGTGTTTGGAAACTCACCTCAAAGATTTCAAAGAAAGTTGCCATTTCACCTTCTCCAATTGTCCAAAATGAAACTCCAACTCCAAAGCCCGGGTTTACTATAACAATAGCCAGTCCAAAAAATTCTTCTGTAGTAACAGATAGTCTGCTAACAATTACTGGTAAATCCGAGCCTTTATCAAAAATGGTTATTTCAACCTCAGTAGACGATTATTTTGTAAAAGTAGACGACAACGGAGATTTCAGTTCTGATATTACACTTCAGCCTGGATTAAACATCACAAACCTGACCGCCTTTAATTCATTAGGAAATGAGATAACAGCGAAACTTGATCTGGTTTTTTCATCAGAATTTGCCAAATACCTTGATGATTCTAATAAGAATAATTCATCAGCCTTTCTGGGCACTATTACTGATATAAACGAGGGTAATTTACAAATAAAAACTGCAAATGGTGCGATACAACAATTAACTCTTGCTAGTGATGCATCATTCGTAAAAATAAAACAACCAGCGGGAACTGCAGAAACTATTAAATCAACGGATTTAGCTATAGGAGATTACATCATTACCCTCGGATTTCTCGCCAATGGCAGTGGTGTTTTGGACACCAAAAGAGTAATAGTCACTTCAGAAAATAACAAAAACGAAAGTGTGGCTATACCGGGAAAAGTTACAGAAATCACTAAAAAACTTTTAAGTATGACAAAAAATAATAATGAAGCTATGGAGATAACTTTACCTAAAAGTTGGGAGGGTCCTAATGTTTCCGAACTGGAGACAGACGAACAGATTATGGTTGTTGGTACTCAAAATGATAAGGGGTTTAACTTAAGAACAATATTTATAACCTCAAGTTTGACAGAACAATAGTTCTTGGTATAATACAACCTACATTTAAATAAAACCGTTTTAGTGGAGTCACGATCCACGAGGAGCTGGTCAAAATACCGGACGCAAGGATGAGCGTAAAAATAATCCAACCATTGTCACCGC
This sequence comes from uncultured Gammaproteobacteria bacterium, assembly GCA_964541395.1. GTDB lineage: Bacteria > Patescibacteriota > Microgenomatia > UBA8517 > UBA8517 > CAZIPM01. The sequence continues at coordinate 39,308 of CAZIPM010000006.1, forward strand.
AAAAGTAGAGATGGACAAAGAGCTTTGAGAAGTAGTGTCTCAAAGAATTAAGGATGGGACCGTGGGAGGTCTCTTTTTTTTGATTAAAAAAGAACCCTCGTTCCTTGCTAAGGATTAAATTTCTTGGCGATGTGAACGAGGGTTCTTTGTGAAGAGAGGATAATGGAAGTGAACGAGGCGAGTATTCAGTATATTAACTGATTACTAAGTTTAAATTTACAAGGAATCCAGCAATTTTAAACTAAAACTTATGTTAAACTTAATATATAAAGATATGTCAACTAAAGGTCCTGTTACACCAAAAGGTTTTGGAGATATAAAGCCTGAAGGGGCTAAATCTCGTCGTGCTTTTATAAACAAAGTTGTACCAATTTTGGAAGAAGCCGGATTTCAACCACTTGAAACACCAACAGTCGAATTTGCTGAAACACTTTTGGGTAAGTATGGAGAAGAAGAAAAACTGATTTACCAATTTGAGGACAAAGGTGGGAGAAAGTTAGCTCTCAGGTATGATTTAACTGTACCATTGGCTAGGTTTGTGGCTAATAATTTAGGATTACTCTCCCCTACATTTTCGAGATACCAAATTGGTCAGGTATTCCGTGGTGAAAACCCCCAAAAGGGAAGGAAGCGAGAGTTTACTCAATTTGATTTTGACACGGTAGGTTCTGAAGATACGTTAGTAGACGTAAAAGTGATTATAACTACACTTAAATGTAGCCGTGTAGCTGGTCTTAACACAGCAATCTTACAAATAAATGACCGTGAAGTATTTGATAATGCAGGTTGCACTCCCGAACAGATTTCTGCAATAGATAAAATGGATAAAATTGGACGCGAGGAGGTTGAGAAAACAGTCCCCAATCTAAATGAGATTATTAACAGTCCAAAACCAAAAAGACTGGCTGAAATCTTCAATATTTTAAAAGATAAAGGATTCGTTGAAAATACGGATTATATTTATAATCCCTGTTTAGCACGGGGTTTAAATTATTATACCTCAACAATTTTTGAATTAAAACTAGATAAAACACCAAATGGTTTGTCAATCGGTGGTGGAGGGAGATACGACAATTTAATAGGTGTGTTTGCAGGAAAAAAGATACCTGCTGTTGGATTTTCTTTCGGACTTGATAGAATAGTTGAACTAACACAATGAACCCTGCCAGACTGCGAGCTTATCTTATGTTGTTGGTTGTTGCCGTTATTTGGGGAATTGCAACACCTATTATTAAATACACCCTTGAAGGATTCTCCCCCGTTATCTTTTTGACTTACAGATTTGGAATTTCTACAGTCATTGCAATAGTCATTTTTGCAGTTACACGTGATCACTTTTCCAAAAACTGGAAGCTATTAGTACTTATTTTAATACACGCTTTTTTAAATTCTGTGGTTTCACTCGGACTTTTATTTTTCGGAATGGAAAACACAACTGTTTTAGAAACTAGCTTAATAACTTTAACTATGCCACTTATAATATCTACTGCTGGAGTTTATTTTTTACATGAACACATTACCAAAAGAGAAAGGGTTGGGATGGGAATAGCAATACTTGGAACACTTCTGACTATAATCGAACCTTTAATCAACAACGGTCACAACATGATAAAACTATCAGGTAATATTTTAGTTTTTGGTTATGTTATATCGTCTGTGGTTACCACTATTATTGCCAAAAAGATATTAAAAGATGGTGCAAATCCTATGACAATGTCCAACATATCTTTTATCCTTGGATTTATTTTTTTCCTGCCTTTTGCCCTAAAAACTGAAGGATTTACGGTTTCTTCATTGATGGCAGTCCCATTAAGCTATCATTTGGGTGTAATCTATATGGCAGTGTTATCAGGAACTTTAGCTTTTTACCTTGGAAATAGAGCCCAAAAGACAATTGAAATTGGAGAACAGTCTTTATTTTCATATCTCTACCCTATTTTTGCTCTCCCTCTGGCTGTCTTCTGGTTGGGGGAAAAAGTCACTCCTACTTTTATTGTTGGAGGCATAATAATTACCATAGGAGTAGTTATTGCCGAAATCAAGAAGAAAAGATATAATACCTGAGTCATGGCAGATCCTGAAATTAGGCCATATTTGCTAGCATCAGGGTTAACTGCTGAACAAGAGAGAGATTTTGAAATTTTTAAATCTTGGATAGCTGAAGTTGCCCTAAAAGGAGACACTGAAAAAGCTAAAATTTGGATGTCGTTGTTAGCTAGTAACAGAAGCGTAGAAAGGAAAATGAATTTACGTTCAAATTAAGAATAATGAATACAGCAATACACCCTAAATGGTTTAGCGACTGCAAAGTCACCTGCGCCTGTGGAAATACATTCACAGTTGGTGCTACCGTTCCTACAATTCAGGTTGAAGTTTGTTCCAATTGTCATCCTTTCTATACTGGTCAGATGAAGTATTTAGACACAGCGGGACGTGTTGAAGCATTTAAAGCCAGATTGGCGGGTGCATCCAAAAAAGCAGTCAGTAAAACAGATAAAAGAAAGTTGAAAAGAGAAAAGAAACTTCAGGAAGAATTATCCCGACCTGAAACTTTGGAAGAAGTCAGAAAACAAGTCAAAAAAGCAAAATAGCCCATACATGGACAACAACTCCCCTCAAACGGTATATCTGGAAACACGTGGCGCAACCGGTGGTGATGAAGCTAAAATTTGGGCTTCTGACCTTGCCAGAATGTATTTGCGTTATGCTACCAAAAAAGGATGGAAAACATCACCTATTGATGATGGTGTTTTAAAAATTAAAGGAATAGGTGTTTGGGATGAACTTAAAAATGAATCAGGAGTACATAGAGTTCAAAGAGTACCAAAAACAGAAAAAAGAGGAAGAATTCATACCTCAACTGCTACAGTAGTTGTTTTACCTGAAGTCAAAGAGACTGATGTCACAATTAATCCTGTTGATCTAGAATGGCAGTTTACCAGGGCAGGAGGACACGGAGGACAAAATGTCAATAAAGTTTCAACTGCAGTTAGATTGTTACACAAGCCTTCAGGTATCGTTGTCCAGTCAAGAGAAGAAAGATTTCAGGAACAAAATAGGATAATTGCACTATCACTTCTTAGATCATTATTATGGGAAAAACAGGAAGAGGAGAAAGTTAAAACTATTGCAGGCTACAGATCTGTTATTGGAAAAGGGATGAGGTCTGAAAAGATAAGAACCTACAACTTCCCGCAAGACAGATTGACTGACCACAGATTAGGAAAATCTTGGGGTAATTTAGAAGTTATTGTAGAAGGAAATCTAGAAAAGATATTAGAACTAACAAAAAGTATTTAAAAGTGTAGATTTAATCCTCGATCTAAGTCAAGTTTTCTTCTAACAATATTTGAAGCTTCATGAATTACCATTGCTTCTTCGTCAAGAGCTAAAGAAACAGGGTCAGTTGGATTTTCCATGTCCCAAGCTTTTTCTGGATAATTTGCTTCATTAAAATCGCGACCATTAGCTTCAATGATTGCCGCTTTACACCCTAAACTGTCAGCAGACGTTCTAAGTAATCTAATAGTTTCTCTGGCTATTTTTGGATCACCACCTGTCGCTTCAATTATTTGATTGGCTAAATCTTCTGCTCTTTCACTATAAGAAGACATTATTGAATTTCCTTTCCTGCAGTATCAAGCCTATATTCAAGTAGTTTTGAAAGCCTTTTAATTTCGGCATTTGCTAGTTGGGCTTCATCAGCAGTCCCTGTTCCGTTTCTTGTATCCTCAACTCTACCCACATTTGCATGAATCTCACGTCTAATTTGGTTTGAGTCATCCTGCATTAGGTCATTCAAACTTATAGTTGTCATTATATATAAATTGCATTATATACCCACCATCATTTAAAAATCAATCTGATTTTAATTTGGATATATTTGACATACATAATCTTAAATACTACATATCCCTCAAATGATGACTGAAAATGGTTATAATGGAAAAATGGTAGCAGATTCTCTTACTCAGTAAATTCAGATAAAGTTGTTGAAAGATTTTGTGTGTCTCCATTTCTGTAAATCACCAAATCAATTTTATCCCCTATTTTTTTACTTTTTATGATTTCCGATAAATCATTTTGATCTTTTAATTCTTTGCCGTCTATTTTTGTAATAATATCATCCGCTTTAATTCCCGCACTTTCTGCAGGAGATCCAAGCATTATTTCAACTACATAAGCTCCTTGTGGAATATCATTTAAAACGGCTGACTGTTTGGAAATCATTTCATATCTCACTCCCAGATATGCTCTGCCTATAAATCTGCCGTTGGCTTTAAACTGATCAAGTGAACTTTTAACTACATTAATAGGTATGGCAAATCCTATATTCTCAGCACCTTGTGCAACTGCTACATTAACGGCAATTACTTGACCTGCTGAATTTAATAGAGGGCCACCGGAATTTCCCGGATTTATGGCCGCATCGGTTTGGATAACATCATCCAGTTTTTCGACAAATCCTTCAAAAGCTGATCCGGCAGTTATTCCACGTCCCAAACCTGATATAACACCTGTAGTAACTGTATGTCTAAATTCTCCCAATGCGGTTCCAATAGCTACTACAAATTGTCCTACTTTTAAATTCGATGAATCACCTAAATTAAGTGGAGTCAAGCCATTGGCATCAATTTTAATAACTGCAATATCATTTGCAGGATCCCTATTGATTGAAACTACGTCATATTCTTTGTCATCACTGGTTATGACTTTATAAGTTCCTGCTGAATTTGAAACAACATGTTTATTGGTAACTATAAGTCCATCTTCAGAAACAATAAATCCCGTACCTATATCATTTGGCGTTCCACCTTCAAGTCTCTGATTTAATCCTCCAAATGGATTAAATTCCAAAACTCTTCTTTGGGGAACTTGAATTGAAATTGTAACCACTGAAGGTGATGATTTCTCAGCAATATCAATAACAGCCGATTCTTCTTTTATTAATTTCTGTTCCAAAACAGCTGTACTTCTCTTAATGGGTAAAAACTTATCCAAAAAGTTTATGGATACTAACCTATCAACAACAACTCCCCCTATAAAAAGGCTAAAAGCTACCGCAAATAATAAAAACAATTTTAAAATTATCGGATTTCTAAGTTTTAACATCTGTTTAGATTATTATAACAGTTTCACCAAAACCGCGAACCTGATATGTTAATTGTTGATTATCATAATACAAACTTAAAAATAGCTTAAAAGTAAAAGCTAACTGAATTTATTTTAAAAGCTCAATGGCTTTTTGTAACTGTTCGTCTTCTTCAGTTTCTGTATTGTCTTCAATAACAACATCCGGTTCCAATCCCTTTTCATTAACCCAAGTTTCATTAGGTGTCAGCCATCTGGCCGTTGTAATATGTAGTCCTGCACCTTTATCCAGTTGCATAGGCTCCTGAATTGTTCCCTTACCAAACGTTTTCTGCCCTATCAATTTAATTGATTTGATATCTCTTAAGGCACCGGCTAAAATTTCGGATGCTGAAGCGCTGCCCTCGTTTACCAAAATGACTGTTTTTGTATTTTGAAATGAACCAATTCCTTCAGACTTAAAGTTAGTCTTAACACCGCTTCTGTCTTCAATAACTATTGTGGTACCGCTTTTAACAAATTCAGAAGCTAAATCAACTGAAGCCTGTAAATATCCGCCTGGATTATTTCTTAAATCAATAATTAATCCTTTTACATTTTTATTAGCATTAACTTCATTAACGGCTTTTTTCCATTCTGCTTTGGTTTCGGCTCCGAACTTCAATACCTTAAAGTGGGCAATGCTCTTGTTTTCACCAGTAAATTCCAAAACAACAGACGGAACATCAAGTTTTTTTCTTTCAATCTCAATTTTTAATGGTTCATCTGAACTATCCCGCAGAATAACCAAAGTGACTTTAGTGCCTGCTTTACCACGGATCAGTTTGACTGCATCCGTTAAACTAATACCTACTGTTCCTCTGTCAATTTTATTCGCTTCATCTAAAATTCCAACTATAAAATCTCCCGCTTTTACACCCGCCTCTTCTGCAGGTGATTTAGGAAGTGGAGCAATAACAGCTAACTGCTTTCCTTTAAAACCTATCTGAATACCAACACCTTCAAACGAACCCGATAAATCTTCTTCAACAACTTTATTTTCTTCGGGTAAAAGGAATGAAGTATATGGATCACCAACTGCTCCCACCATACCTGAAATGGCACCATAAACCATGGCGGCAGGATTTATTTTGGATTTATCATAGTAATTGGCTTCAAGAGTATCCCAAACTCTCCAAAAAAGGTTAAAATCCACATCACTTCTGTTTGCAGGTGTTTGACGCTCAATCTCAATTTTAGGAAAAGACCCTGCCTCCAATCTGAATCCTTTTGCTCCTAGGCTGTAGCCTGAAACAAAAATAGCTCCGACTACTATTGAATAAAGTAAAATTTTTCTGACCAATGATATATTAATTCTGGGCATATTGTGATTACTCATAGTGAAAATACTACCTCATGAAATACTTCCTGTGAAGGGCAAGAGCGCTAAATGTCTTGCTCTTTTAACTTCAGAGGCCAACATTCTTTGATGTCTCGCGCAGTTACCTGATCTTTCCCTGTTAAAAATCCTCCCACGGTCAGAGACAAACTTTACCATGTCTTCAGATTGCTTATAAGAGGGGTTTGTTTTTGCTTCGCAAAACAGACAATTGACTGATAATGGTCTTACTTTGATTATCTTTCTTTTAGCTTTTTGTTTTTTTGCCATGTTTATTGTTTTTTAATTAGATTACTATTATTTAGAATGGAATATCATCTCCAGCCGGTTCTTCTGCTTTTTGTTCTTCTTTTTTACTCTTGCTACTTTTGATTGCAACAGGTTTTGATTTTTCTTCAACTACTTGGTTGACATCAAAATCGTCAGGAATGTTAAATTCATCAGGTGCTGAAACAACATCTGTTCCAGATCCGGCTCCTTTACTATCTAAAAGAATCATATCCGAAATTACAATTTCTGTGGTATATCTGGTCTGTCCATCCTGTCCCTGCCAGGATCTTGTCTGGATTCTGCCTTCAACGTAGACTTTTCTGCCTTTTTTAAGTAAGTTGGCGCATATTTCTGCTAATTTACTCCAGGCTACACACCTGTGGAAATCAGCTTCATCTTTCTTTTCTCCCTGATCAGTAGTCCACTGTCTGTTGGTGGCGATTGAAAAAGTAACAACTGCAGTACCTGTAGGTGTATATTTCATCTCAGGATCTCTTGTTAGATTACCTATCAGTTGGACTTTATTTAAACTTTTCATTATTTTTAACTTTTTATTCCTTCACTACTAAAAACCTGATTATATTTTCTTCCATCTTCAGTTTATTGTCCAGTTGTTTTACAAAAGAGGGTTCGATAGACAAAGTAAAAAATATATATGATCCTGTGGTGTTCTTGCCGATTTTGTAAGCCAAGTCTTTTACTCCCCACTCTGAAACCTTTCCCAATTTTCCTTTTCCAAGTTCAATTACTTTTTCTATAGTTTTGGTTACGGCAGTTTTTTTAGCTGCGGTTGCTTTACCGTCCAAAACAACTGTCAATTCATAATTGTGCATATTGGCAAGTATATCACGATCAAGTTGATATCTTCAATAGAAAAAACTACAATTCCGCAATGAAGAATCTGGAGTGTTTTACCGGCTGTCCATATAATTTTTTATGTGGTGATCAAGTAAAGTTTCATCTTGAAGATGATTGCAAAGAAAACATCAAAACCTCAGTCCCTGGGGCGAAAGAAGTAGTTTTTGCAACCAGAATGACTGTTCATGTTTTAAAGGAAGGAACACGTATTAAAACCATTTCAGGTGGCTATATACTAGATCATTATTAATTCAATAGCATTATTCTCTTAACTTTGATCCAACTAAGTCTGTTATGATATCAAAAGGATAAGTTTAATTAAAAAATTGCTTAGTAATCTTAGTTGACTAGTTTGACAAAAACAAATTGAGGTTTAAGATTAGATAAATGGCCAGTGACAGATTATCCCACCCGTTACTTCCTGATGGAAAAGTAATTAAATACAGTGAAAAAGATTTAGAAGAAGCAAAAAGATTTTCAGTTGAATTAATGGGATCATTGTTAGAAAAATTAGAACCTCAAGACAGAATGAATATAGTGAATTTTGCCAATCAATCCGGTCATTCAGATTATTTACCAGTTAAATTTAGGGTTCAATCATAATCTTAAATATATTCTATAATTTATGCTAATGTTAAATGATGGTCGATATTGATTTACAAACAATGGTTGTTGAACTAAGACGTGAGGCAACGGATCAGATTCTAGAGGATCCAACTTCTGCTTATGCGAAGTTGGATGAGGCTAACACATTAGTCAGAGTATTGGTAAAACTTAATGGACATACTTTTATAAATACGATTGGTAATAATTTGATAGATACCGAAGCCAAAGTTAGCCTAACAGATTAACAGTATTTAACTTCCTATTTTAAATTCAATTACATCCCCATCTTTTACAACATAATCTCTTCCTTCGCTTCTTACTTTTCCATTCTCACGTGCATTTTTCCAACCATTATTTGATGTAAATTCATCAAAACTACAAACGTCTGCTTTAATAAATTTGGCCATGAAGTCAGTATGGATAACTCCTGAAGCCTCCTGGGCTGAAAAACCATCAGTAATAGTCCAAGCCCTAACCTCTTTCTCTCCTGCCGTTAAAAATGTTATTAGTCCTAAGGTTTTAAATGCTTTTTTAATCAGTCTTTCCAAACCCGAGTTTTCAACACCCAGTTCTTTTAAGTAGGTTTTTTGATCTTCTTCTGATAAATCTGAAAGTTCTGATTCTACTTTGGCGGATATTGCTACCAGTTGGTCGTTCTCAAGACCTAATTCCTTGGAATACTTTTCCTCCAATTCTTCTGCATTTTTTAACGCATTCTCGTCTATGTTTATAACAACAAGAATGGGTTTTTTTGCGAAAAGAGGTAATATTTCAGCATTAGGATTTTTCTTTTTCTCATGTTTTTCGGTCATTTCCAAATCAGCAATGTCAAGTTCTGTTTTAATAGTTTCAAAATCATCTTTGGGAGATATTACCCCTTGTTTGATGATATCAGGATCAGAAAATGCACGAACTACATGACAAATGGCATCTACCTCTCTGATGTGTGACAAAAATTTATTTCCAAGTCCTTCACCTTTACTGGCACCTGCAATAAGTCCTGCAATATCTACAAATTCTACAGTTGCGGGAACTTCTGGAGGAAGAAAGGAAAGTTTTTCAGACTCTTTAACAGTCTCAGATAATCCCTTAAGCCTTTCATCAGGTACGGGTACAATTCCAATGTTGGGTTCTATGGTAGCAAATGGGAAATTAGCCACATATGCTTGTTGTTTTTTAAGTAATGCATTAAAAAGTGTAGATTTACCTACATTTGGAAGACCCACAATCCCTACAGAAAGTGCCATATTGAATGTATTTTATCATATTTATCTATTTCTATACTGACATTAAAGTCAGTATATATTCGTACTCCTGAGGTAAATTTCCTTTTATTTTGTCTAAATCTAATTCTTCCAATTCCAATAGTCTTTTCAAATCAAAAAAGTCACTTTTACTACTATGTCTATCTTTCGTTGTATCGACACCATTTCTTAATTCATAAAACTTTTGTAATTTATGTTTGACCAGCTGTTGTAGATCTCTAACGCAAATTTCAATCGCCACACCTTGCGATTTAATCAGTTTCCTTTTAGAATACTCAACATTTACTTCATCGGGAGAATTTATGTAAATCTCCACCTTTCTTCTATTAAAGAACTCCTTATCTTCGGCGTCTTCCAAATATTCAACTTTGTTAGGATTTATTTTTTTTATTTCCCACAAAATTTTCTCTTGCCCTAATATTGAGTCAATTCTTGTAAAAAGATCATCCTTGGATACTTTACCCGTCAAAATAAAGTGAATATCAATATCACCATGTGGTCTGGTGATGTCACCTCCACAAAGAGCTTCAGTTGCATATCCACCGAACACAACAAGAATATCCCCTGTTTCTAATCCTAATTTATTTAATGTTTTGATTGTTTCAATGTCCTTGTCACTTTTTTCAACAAATTCCAAAGTTAACTCAATACCTCTTGTATCATTTTGTAATATATCCATAGCATAATTATATCAAATTATTCCTTTTTATAATCAAACGTTTTTATTAAATTTCGAAAGTATTATTTTGAAGTAAAAATCAAAAGTTGGGACGGAGAAAATACTATTCCGACGTTAAGTTGAAACCCCATATTTAGCAGATTATAACAGATAAAAATAATGCTATTACATCACTATATAATTACGGTGTGGCTATAAACTTATCCTTTATTATTTAAAAAGATCGAGAAATAAAAACTTATTAGAACCTGGACTATTTAACAGCATTAGCAGCATTAACTCTTCCTTTAGACCAGTATGTTCCAGTTCCCGAAATTTTGTCTGTAGTCGACTCAAGATGGGTTCTCACTGCTGAAGCTGAAATCCCGTAATTTGTTGACCAGATAAGACCGACTACTCCCGAAACAATTGGTGTTGACATTGATGTTCCTGAAGCATATTTATAACATCCTGTTGTGTCGCATTCCGGCTGCGGGTTGGCATTACTTGTTGTTCCTTTCCAAGTTGAATAAACAAAAACTCCAGGGGCAGCTACATCCACCCATTTAGCACCATAGCTTGAAAAATAGGCCCTTTTATCCTGGTTATCCGTAGCAGCTACCGCAATAACGTTTGTATATGCGGCAGGATATGTTTTGGATGGATTGTTTGAGTTTCCGGCAGCAGCGACAACAACCACTCCATTTTTCCATGCGTAATTGACTGCCCTCTCAAGAGTTCTTGATGAAGATGAACCACCCAAACTCATATTGATTACTTTTGCACCGTTAATTGTAGCCCAAGTTATACCGTTGGCTATCCAAGAATAAGCGCCTGACCCGTTATCATTTAAAACCTTTCCATTGAGAAGTGTACAGTTAGGACAAACTCCAGCTACTCCTTTACCATTGTTAGTATTGGCAGCGACAATACCCGCAACATGGGATCCATGACCATAGACATCGTTAGTGCCAGATGTTAATGAACCGGTGAAGTCTTGACGTCCCACAACTTTTCCAGTTAAATCTTGATGGCTTTCATTTATCCCGGTATCAAGGATAGCCACTTTTACATTACCTAATTCTGTATCCCAAGCAGTTGAAGCATCGATATCTGCATCTTCCACTCCCACAACACCGTTAATAACTTGTTTCGTATTTTCGAATCCCCACTGTCTATTGAAATATGTATCATCTGGGGTAAAAAATGTCTCGGCAGTATAATCTAATTCCGCATACTCCACATGAGGATTTCTGGATAGTGCAGTAGCTACTTTTTCTTCTGCTGCCTGAGGAACCTGCAAGACCAAAACCCCAAGAACATCAAGTTTATTAACTACCTGCGCTCTATTATTTCTTAACAAACCATCCCTCTCTGTCTGAGAAACTCCATCCTTAAAACTTACAAGGATTCGGCCGGGAACATGATTGCTGTTATCTTGGGCTTTTGCTTGAAAAGAAAAGAGATTAAAAAGACCAAAAGGAAAGATTATAAATGAGGTAACTAAGAGAATAGTTAATTTCTTCATATTAACAGCTTAAATTTATTATACATGTACTTGTGTGATAAATGAAGCAGTTATTACCTAAATTGCAGTTAAAGAGAAGTCGTCTACATAAATTGTGGCATTAAGACTAGACACTACCATTTTAACCACCGCTTTAGTCGCGCCTGTCGGTGCTGTAATAGCTTTTGTTACTTCATTCCAAACCCCTGCCGTTGCTACGGTATATGATTTAATAAGTACTGTGGACAAATTAGATCCGCTTGAATTCTGCCATGTTATTTTGATGCTAAAGGTAAAGGCATCAGATGTCGTGGGAATATTCACCCATCCGCCAAAATTATAATTCCCTCCAGCACTTATACCGTTTATTATCTGGCTTATTGTCCAACCACTATTATCAGTAGCCAAATGTCTGCCACTGAAATTTTCGCTTCTCACAATTACGCCAGACTTGGTAAATTTAGCATTAGATGTCCAATTGTCTGGTCTTGAGTCTGTATTTGTATCCAACTCAAATCCCGGATTAACAACCAAGTTTCCTGCTGGAGTTGGAGTCGCTGACGGAGTACTGGTTGGAATTGATGTGGGAGTAACAGTCGGCGTTGGTTGAGGAGTTCCTGTTCCCAACAAAACTACTAATTCTGGTTTATTGGAACTTGCTTCACTTGACTGATAAAAAACGGCATCGGTACTTGTGCTTGTAATAATAAAGCTGTAAATTCCGTTTCCGGTGATGGCTGGAGTAACATCGAATTCAACCCAGTTATTAAGTGCTGCATTACCCACAGTTGCATAGGCTGGGCTAATTACTTCCGGTGTGTTATTCCAATTAAGACCACTTTCAACCCAGGGAGTTGTTGTACCTAAATAATTATTTGAGGCCAAGAAAATAGTCCCACCAACAGAACTTGCATCAGAAACATTCAATCGGATTTTTGCACTTTGTACCTGACTGGTAATTCCGTTGACGTCAAATTTAAGTAACGATTTCATAGAAATCGACCCGGCTTTAACTTTAAGTACCGTATTAGTTCCAAAATTTGTAGTAGGTACATCACTTTTAACAAAAGAGTCGTGTGAAGGTTGCAAAGTAAGTGTTGATGGTGGTGTTGTTGGCGTAGCAGTTGGAGTAACTGAGGGCGTTGGTGAAGCAGTTGGAGTAGGTAAAATTACGGGATTGACTGTAATTGTATTTGATACTTTTTCATTTCCAGCAAAGTCGAGTGCTTTTGCATTAAGTGTGTGTGTTCCCCCAATGGCGTTGTATTCAAAAATATACGGAGGTAGTGCATCCGTACCCAGATACTGTCCGTCCAAAAAGAAATCTACTCTATTGACTACTGAATTATCAGTGGCTGTTACCTTAATTGGTACATTTCCTGAATGGTTAGAATTATTTAGAGGATTGGTAATTAACACATCTGGGACCAAAGTATCCAATTTTTCAAAGTGTACTCCATCAAAATGAATGATAAAACCGTAGTCCCAAGTATCATTGTGAAATTCAACTTGATCGATATCATTTAAGCTTATATTTCCTGTTTTTGTCCTTTTCCAGACACTGTCCCCGCTTAATGGAATTGTAAATCTCTGCCAACGGTCAAGGGCTAAATTCATTTTTTCCGTATCTGCCTGGTATTTGAAATAATTACCGTTTGCATCTTTTAAAATTATCCAGGGTGATCGGTTTTGAAAATCGTTTGGACTTGCATTTTGTGCATAAGCCCAAAAAACCAAATTTTTACCATTAAGATTAAGGTTAGCATTTCCCGCCGCAGGATAAGCAAAGTAAGTATCAAAGCCTCCGTCGGTAACAAACCTAATGGAGCTTGCTCCTGTTTTAACCAATCCAGTGTAATTTTCCAAAGAACATAAAGCCCCTTCCGCCCAACAGCTCCAGGAGGAGGCGTTGTTTTCCGCTAAATCGATATCTTTTATAAAACCTAATCCGTCAAAATAAATTGTAAATCCGGCTCCCCAAGTATCGTTATGGATTTCAATCTGGTCGATATCAGACATGCTGGGAGTACCACTAGTCGTTCTGACCCAATCGGGACTACCAGTCAAAGGAATATTAAATTCCTTCCAATTATTTATGGCGGAATTCATTGAATCATTTGAAGACTCATACCTGAAAAAGCTGCCGTTGTTGTTTTTTAAATAGATAACAATAGGTCCTTGAAATAGCGATTCATTACTATTAATCGCATATGCCGAAAAAGATAAACTCGTAAAGCCGTTTAAATTCCAATTGGCGTTATTTGCGGTCGGATAGCGAACCCATGTGTCAAATGGACCATCTGTGTCAAACTTAACCGATGAAGCACCTTCTGCTACTTTCTGATTATCATCGGTTAGGGAGCACGTTCCCTCTTCAGCCCAACAAGACCAGGTTGAGGCATTATTTTCAGTTAAATCCTGCTCAATGAATGCTGTAGGATTATTAAATAAATAACCGGTTTTATAACTTTCAACATCTGCAATATACCTCCACCAGTTGGCTAAAGCCTTGTCCTTAATACCTGCCATAAAAGGCATATGACTATACCAATAAATAAACCATTCATAACTGGAACAACCCCACTCCAAACAATTCTTTGTTTGTCTGTCCCCTGTCATATCAGGAAAATTAAACCAATCCGCAGCATTTGTCGAAGCATAAACTTGACTATCGCGGATATAATCAATACCAAACGGGGCATTAAAAGGATCATGAGCTGTTCCTACTCCACCCAATCCAGGTTCCCATCTTTCTTGTGCAGTAAAGGCATCCCAATCATGCAGAACCTGACCTTCTCCGGGAAAGATATGCCAACCGTCATAATTTCTTCGAATAATCGATTCCGCCCGGTGACCGTAGGACTCTAAAGCTTCTGGCATGCCTCTCTCAAAGTTTAAACCCATAATAACAAAGGCTTTACTATTTACACCGTTAACAGGATTTCCATTTATCCAATAGGCGCCATTACCTGCCATAGCCGATTCCCAACATCCTTCGCCGGGACCAGCCCATTGCCAAACCTCATCTACATTTCCATCGTTAACCTTTTGTTCTATACCGTTTCTGTTTATAAAATCGTTATAGTCAATACACCCCATCGTCCAATTTCCATTATTAGTTTCATTAATATACTGTTCATCAGTATATCTTTGTCCGTTTTCATGCAGTAGCCATTCATCTCGCACAATGATCTCGACAATCTCATATTTTGCAATTCCATGAGATGAAACATTCAGATCATTAATCATTAAATTTGTTAATATTGAAGGGTCATTCCAACCACCACTACTATAGTAATTATGAAGTCTAACCCCACCGAAGTTCTCTAAAATAGGATCATTAATAACAACCATTAATTTAATTTTCATCTCTTCAGGATTATCAGGCCCTCCGAATACAGGGGGTTGTGTCGGGGTAGGAGTTGGAGCAACAGTGGGCGATGGTGTTGGAGTGACTGTGGGAGTTGGAGTTGGTGTCGGACCTCCTCCTGAAGGGTTTATGACCACGCCAGCAGCCACCCAATCGGTTTTATCAGATAATGTTTGATTTAATGTGTCAGATCCGCTATTTACAAAAGCTCTGTCATGAATATAAAGTCTCGTTCTTTTTTCAACAGTCCCGGCAATATTATTAGCCCTTTCCGTATAATCGGGATCAGGTATGGTTATTGTTCTCATCCTGACACCGGATGCAGTATATAAAGTCGTGTTATTCTGTGCTGATGTCAAAGTCAGTTTTAAATTTGCATTAGTAGTTCCCCCACTACATGCGCCGTTAAGACCTACTGTATTTTCTCCAATAGCACCACTTACAGGATTAGCAGGATCAGCTCCGGAATAACGGCTAACTGATACTGTTGCTGCTTGAGTTGTAGAGGTAAAATTTACTGTAACAGTACCGGATGAAGGTGAACCAAATGCTTTCCAAATTTCAATTCCGGTCGTATTCGCACTAGCACATTGTGCTTTTATTTCAGACCAGGTCAGACCTAGACCTGTTACGGAATTAACATTAACATTCAAATAATTATTGACCGCCACCAAATAAAGTTGATTTGTTCCACCATTTACCGAAGGGGTGACAACGGATGCCGTATTTGTTGCTATAGAACTGACTGTCTGTTGATGAATCGGTGAGGTTGTAGCATAAATATTGTTATTCTGAAATGCGCTAAAAAATAATGCCCCTGCCAGAAGAATTGATAAAAAGAAGAGCACAAATAAATTCTTAAAAACTACCACCTTAATACGTTTTAAATCTTAATTAATTAATTGTCAAGTAATATCGTACCCGCTTGTACTAGTATTGCGGGTACGATTTAAATCGTAGAGTTAACTTACATACCTCCTGGTCCCATACCTCTCGGTCCGTGACCTCCAAACCCTAAATATTCTCTAAGTTTGGTTTCATCTATGCCCTGTTCTGAAAACCACTTCTGCATTTCCTCCCTGTTTTGCATCCTCTCTGTCCGACGCTCTTCCATTTTGCTTAAAAGTGTATTCTTCTGATCTTCGGTTATTACTCCATCTGATACAGCTTGATTTAGTCTGTTCTCTCTGTTCTTTCCCATTTCGGATCGTTTTTCGTCCATGACTGCATCAAATACCGCCTGGACATCGGATGTGTCAAGATTAAATTTTTCGGCAATTTTGCTTACCAAAACATCATGTGGTGTTGTGTCTTGTGCGTTTACAAAACTGCTCCCAAAATAACCTGCAGAGATTAATACCCCCAAGGTAAGCACTGTCATTAACATTTTTTTACCCCTATTTGGTACTATACTATTTTCCATTAATTATCACCCCCGATCATACAGATATTTTAAATAAGTTAACTGAAGATAACCTTAAAAGTGGATCCAATTCCCGGTTTACTAAAAACTTTAATCGATGCATCATGCATTTGGGCAATCTGTTTGGCAATTGAAAGACCAAGTCCAAAACCGTCTTTATTTCTTGCCTTGTCACTTCTGAAAAATCTATCAAATATGTGTGAAAGATCCGATTCTAAAATACCTATTCCTCTATCGGTAACCTCCAGTATTTTAGTTTTATTTATATTTGCAACCTTAACCTCTATACTTTTTTCATCTTTTGAATACTTAAAAGCATTGTCTAACAAGATTGAGGTTAGTTCAAACAATGAATTTTCGTTTCCAAAGACAATTGTTTTTTCTAAAACCAGTTTTACTTTTCTTTTTCCGACTGCTTTTTTTACAATCTGTGCCAAATCAACATCTTTAAATTCAATACTAAACGATCCTTCCTGATATCTGTTAAGCTTCAAAAGATAATTTGAAAGATTAGTCATTCTGTTGACTTCTTCCAAATTACTCCTAAGAAGTTTTTTAGTATCTACCAATGATAAACCAGAGTTCCTCAAGGCAACTTCTATTTCCGATTTTAATGAGGTTAATGGAGTGCGAAGTTCATGACTGGCGTTACTGACAAAATCTTTTTGATCATCCATCATTTCAGAAATTGGATTCAATGTTTTTCCTGCCAAGAAATATCCGGAGATACCAGAAGCTGCTAAAATAATTGCATTTAAAGACATTAAGGTTAAAAATACCCTGGACTTAGTTTCTGTGATTATTTCAGGGTCAATTAAAAAAGAGATTCCCGGACGTCTTAATCTTTGCATTCTTTCAATACGGGTCAGCTCATAAGTTGCACCATGATAAATAATCAAACTGAAAAACATAGATATAGCCATAATAATAGCCAAATAATAGATAGTTAATTTGGTACGAGCGTTAGTAAATAAATTCATATTTTATTTTTCTTAACATTATGAGATGGGTTAAATTGATAGCCAAATCCCCTGATTGTTCTGATAATATTTTTACCAATCTTTTTTCTTAAATAAGCAATAAAAACCTCAACAGTGTTTGGAAGAATTTCCGCTTCGTAATCCCAAACATGGGAAATAATGTTTTCTTTAGTAAAAATTTTTCCCCGATTTCTCATCAGGTATTCCAAAAGTGCAAATTCTTTCCTGGATAAGTTCAATACCTTGCCGTTCTTCTTTACTTCAAAACTGTTGCTGTCTAAAGTAAGGTCACCTTCTGTTAATAACTGTGATACTGTTTTTTTAGGTCTTCTGGAAAGAGCCTTTACTCTGGCTAAAAGTTCTTCAAATGCAAATGGTTTAACTAGGTAATCATCGGCTCCTCTATTAAGGCCGTCCACTTTATCAGCCAATTCTCCCCTAGCGGTCAAAATCAGGACAGGGGTGTGAATTCCGTTTTCCCTGAGTTTTCCACATATAGTAGAACCATCCATTTTGGGAAGCATTAGATCTAAAACTATTACGTCATAATCTTCGCTTGAGGCCAAATCAAAACCTTCCAGACCGTCATAGGCAACGTCCACGACCCATGCTTCAATTTCAAAACCCCGCTTTATGGAATTGGCAATTTTATGTTCATCTTCTACTACTAAAATCTTCATTCAGTTCATAATTATACCCCTGAAACTGAAAACAAACTTAAAAATGACTTAACATATCAGAAAACTTTAAAATATACTACATCCGGAAGAAAATTTAATATTTAAAAATTCAAACTAAAGTTTACTTTTTAAAGTTTTTTTTACTTCCTTAACTTTTTCTTTCCCCTGTGAAGTTAACTCATCTACTTTATTTTGTAAGTCAGAATAAACTTTCTGTCCGTCTTTTTTGTATTCGTTAAATTTTTTTGATATTTTCTTGCGGGTCTTTTCATCAGACAGTGCTACTGCAGTTGCTCCAACTGCTGCTCCAACAACAGCTCCTACTATACCAGCTGTTACTGAATTAACCCTTTTTTTATTTGTCATCTATTTTCACCGCCCTTCTGGCTTCTGGTTCTTTTGACTTTTTACTTTTATTTAAAAAAACACTAGTTAAAGCCATTACACCACCTTTAATTAAGTTTTTTACATCATCTATATCTTTGGTTATATCGTCTATCTTCTCGAGTATTGATGTTAACCTCTTCAAAGTCTGAGATAAAGAGAATGCGGAATATGACACAAATCCTACCAAGACCAGAAAACCTAGACCCACAGAATAAGAAAGAAAATCAAATGAAGACATGGTTCATCATATCATACTTCTCAGTAAGATATCTATCACCTATACTTATTAAACATTATGAGTACAGGATTTAAATTTATATTTTTCAACTTTTTAATATTTATTTATTTTATATTTCCTTTGAATTCAATTATGGCGTCAAATTTAAAAGATCAAAAAACCGTACTTATACTCCACGGGTGGCCTCAGCCAGTCGAAGAAAATTCTTCCAATAATATATTTTTGGAATACTTCAGGCAAAATAATTACAATATAGTTGCCCCAAAACTCTTTATCAAAGAATTTAAATTAACATCAGAAGATTCAAAAAAGTATATAAAAGAAAAACTAAACGAGGTAAAACCGGACGTAATTGTGGGGGTTGACTTAGGAGGTATACTTACACCCATAATTGCGGAGGATTATCCTCAAGCAAAGCTTGTATTAATTGCAACAAACCCCAAAATGAAGCCTGAAACAAAAGGTCTAAAGACTATTTTAGATCTAGTAAAAAATAAAAATTATATTCAAATTTTAGATAGATTTAAATTTTTACCCCAAAAAATATTTTTCAATTTTTATCAATTTATTATTCCGTTAACTGGCAATGCAAACGGCAGAGATAAATATTTGGCCGATATCAAAACAAATATAAATTACATCATAGCGATTCCACTTTCAGAGGAATCGGAAGTTGTAAAATTTGTAACTACTACAGATAACACCGAGCTTCTTAAAACTTTAAATAACAAAGCAATTGTCTTTTCTGGCAAAAACGATTTATTGATGCCAAACGATAATGATAATGGTTTCAAAAAGTTGTTGAAAAACAGTTTGTTGATAGAAACTGATGGTGGCCACTTTGGAGTTTTTACTAAAAATAACTTTTCAGATCTAAATGCTTTTTTGGATTAAAACCTAACTTACTCTGTATTTATCTAATTAGTATCTCCCTCAATAAACGCCTATTGTTTTCCTAACTTGTCAATTCTTCTATTGATGTTATTAAAACTGTCACTAATTTCATTTCTGAAATTACTCAATTCAGAAGCTAATTTACCAATCTTATTTAGTAATTCATCCTTTAAATCACTTTGGCCATTTATTATTTTAGCTAACATTTTCTGAGTATCATCCATTGATACAATATTATCCAGATATTTCTTAATTTCAAGATGTCTTACTATATCTCGGAAATTCTATCCAAAAGATCGTCATCCCAAAATACCAATTTTTCTTCGGGAAACAAAAATGCTTTGTCGGGTGTTAATTCTTTGATAAATTCCGCCGTGTGGGAGACAACAATCATTGTTCCTTTGTACTCTTTTAAAGACTCCAAAATAATTCTTTGTGACATAACATCCAGATATGTGGTTGGCTCATCCAAAATTAACAGGTTGTTATCCTCACCAGTTAGAATTGAAATTGACAGCCTGGTCTTTTCCCCTCCGGACAGGCTTCCCACACTCTGAAATACCTTGTCACCCGACAACATATATCTACCCAAAAAAGATCTGGCAAAACTTTCGTCTCTTTTTGTAGCTTCACAAAAAGTATCAATCACTGTCTTTGTAAAATCAAAGGTTTCAAATTCTTGGGAATAATAACCAATTAATAGCTCGGGGTGTTTATAAATTTCTCCGAAAGATGCATTTGTTAGACCCATTAATATTTTTATCAAGGTACTTTTTCCTGTACCGTTTGCCCCAATTAATGCGATTCTCTGTTTTCTTATCAAACTTAAGTTCACATCACGCAAAACTGAGTTATCACCAAAACTTTTTGAAATAGAACTGGCCTTAAGCACAAGCTCTCCTATTTTTTTAGGTTCAGGAAGTTTGACGGATATCTTTCTGAGATCAACCGGCATTTGCGGCAACAACATTTTTTCCTTTTCTATTTTTCTTTGCTGTTGAACCCTCCTTCTTACACCTTTTTTGGATGTAAACCTGGCCATTTTTTTAAGACCCTCCTCCATACTGTGGATATGTTTAGTTTTGACTTGTATTTGCTTTGAAAGAAGAGTTTCTTTTTCTTTTTTAAGACGGATATAGTCTGAATAATTACCTTTATATTCGTCAATCGACTGCGTTACCGGGTTTACAGCCAATACTTTATTAATAGCTTTATCCATCAGGTTCAAATCGTGAGAGATAACAATTACGGTGCCTTCATATTCCGACAAAAATTTCATTACCCAGATTTTACCTGCCTTATCCATAAAGTTGGTTGGTTCATCCAAAAGTAATATATCCGGTTTTTGTAAGAGTGCTTTAGCTAAAGCAAGTTTTGTCTTTTGTCCTCCTGAGAGTTTATTTGGGTCTTGGTCAAGCTTAGTTATCAGTTCTAGACCAGAAAAAAGCCTTTGAATTTCGTGGTTCTTTAAATTCTTTGAAGGGTTTAAGTATTCTTTAACGGTGGCTGATACCTCCATATCTGGGTCATACTTGATTTCTTGAGGAACCAACTTTACCTTTCCGATTGTAGCTACCTTTCCACTAAAACCGTCATCTTCACCTGTAATTATTGAAAGTAAAGTTGACTTACCAGACCCATTCGGTCCGACAAGTCCCACTTTTTGTCCTTTACCCACAACAAAATTAACCTTAGTGTATAAAGGTTTGTCAGAATAACCAAATGTGAGATTGGTAATTTTCAACATGAAGCTATTATAGCTTATTCAACTGAACGTTAATTAACCATGAGGAACTAAAAGTAGAGTCAAGATAATTATACCCGATCCCAAAAGAAGCGGCAGAATTGATTTGACTTTACTGGTACTTCCTTCTTTAATTTTTGGTAAAAAGTCACTGGCTCCCAAATAAAGGAAAATTCCCGCAGACACAGCCATTAATGAGCCGTTTATATATTTATTTTCATTTAAAAAGTAAATTGCAAAGGCACCGACTACTGTCATTAAGGATGATATTATGTTGACATTTAAAATCCTTGCTCTGCTCCAACCTGCTTTTAAAAGAATTCCAAAATCTCCTATTTCATGAGGTACTTCATGTAAAAAAGTTGAAAGTGCGGTTACAAATGCAAGTCCCGGACTGATCATAAAACTTGCCCCAATTGCTATTCCGTCTATGAAATTGTGAATTGTATCACCAAAAATCACCAGACCTATTGAGGATTGTTTGATTTCTTTATGGTGGTCATCCTCATCCCCATGATGATGGATTCCAAAAAATAAATGCTCAAAAAGATAGACCCCTAAAAATGAGAAAAGAACTAGCCAGAGTGCCAGCTCTCCTATCTCATGTTCTGATTCAGGAATAAGACCCAAAAGTGATACGGTTACCAATACACCTGCGGCAAATGGTACAGAATATTTTTCCAAAACATTGGATAGTTTTCTGTTGAATAAAAAAATGACTCCTCCAAAAAGTGCTATTACACTCCCTAGAAGTGCTAATAATAATAAATTAAGCTGTTCCATATTATTTAGTATAGTTTACACATAGTATTTAGAATTCAAAAGTACGACTTTTAATTCGTATGAAAGTAGCAACAAAATTTATAAGCTGCCAGAAGTAGTATCGACAATTTTAAGTCTATACTTTATATTTCTGTAGTAGAAATAAATCAGAATATTTATAAGGATTGTTGCAGATATTAATACCAGCAGATATAACCAACCGGCATTTGTAATTCTTGGTAATTCAGTTTTAGTTAGATATCCAACTATTCCGGAAATTACTCCAATACTCGTGATGAGCTGCAACGATTTAATACTATTGTTTAAACTTTGGTTTTCTATTTCTGTCAAAACCGAGGTTACATTTTTTACATAATCTTTTGTCATCATCCAAACCTCTTTAATGTATGCAAGTGTGTTTGATAACGTTTCGAATTTATAATCAAACACTTTCACTAAATGTTCTTCTATTTTAAGCTCTGCTGAAATAGATTGTCTGGTTTTGATATAAGATCCCATTTGATTAATTCTGTTATTAATTAAATTTATTGATCTGTCGTAGCTTTCCAACCGCATTCTGTTTTTAACTATATCTTGTCCTCTTATGCTTCCTTTATCTTTGATATTAGTTATCTCCTCCCAAATTGTTCTGTGAATATTTAAGTACCTTTCTAGTTGGTCTTTGAATTCTCTGAAAAACACTTGCATTCCGACCAGATCCATGCTAGATTTAACATCTGCTTTATTGACTGCAATTATTATGTAATCAGGTGTTTTAAATACATTAAATTTATCGGAATAGATTATTGAATAGACTTCACCAAATATGTTTTTATCTACCTTAAATAATGAAGGGTCTGTTGTTTCAACTAGAACCACTGACGGATGATCTGACTTTATATGTGCAAGTACTTTTGGTGTGGGAGCACCTAGTGAGAAGATATATGAAATTGCAGGATTAAGTAACTCGTTGTAAAATTTTTCCAGTTTATCTTTTGCAATATCTACAAAATCTGCTTCGGTCTCCAAGAGGTAAAGCCCATCCTCATAATAATAAAGTGTTATGCCGTTATTATTCTTAGCTAAAACATATTCTAAGAAGTCATTTTCTCTGGTTACTTGTCTAAAATTCAACTTATTTTTTAATTCCAAAATCTTTTCTTTATTTAGTGGCAGGTTCGAATGTCCTAAAAATAGCAGGTCGTATATCTCGCTTAGGTGAAGAGTTGTTCTTTGATACCAGCCACCGTAATAAACTTTATATTTCATATTAGTTAATATTAACACATATTTAATTTACTATTTTCGTGTTGATATTGTAAAAAATTAATAGCTTTTTTGAAGTCTTGAGATTTACTGTCTGATTATTAATAAAAACGCAATAAAAATTATTAGAATAACCAAAAGCGAAACCGTTGTAACCAAAATAACACTTGCTGCAGCTTGTTTTTTACCCTCAGTAAAAAGTTTGTATGGATAATAAAAAACTAGTAATCCGCAAATCATCGCTGAGACTAAAAACATTAGCAAAAAAGTAATCGGACCTAGAATTGATTTCATCTGTCCAAAGATGGTTTCTCCATTCCACATTAAAAAACCGACTAAACTACAATACAAAGTAACACCCAATGCCTGAAGTAAACCTATTTTTTGTTCTTTTCCCACCAGGTCTATTATACAACCGTATGCAAGCTGATGAAATTAATACTTAAGCCTTAACTGCATTCTGCAATATCTGGATATATTTGGCAGCATCTGGTAATATATGGTAATAATTATTTACAAACGTAATAATGTTAATTCCACCCAAATATTTTCTGACTCCTAGTGTCTCAAGACTTCTTTCCGAAATAGAAGGTTCGAAACAAGTGGTAGATTCGGTGAAAATTCCCTTGGAGGTTGAAGCAAACATCAGAAGAAAATCAACACTCCAAAGCTCCCTTTTTTCTGCACGAATTGAGGGCAATAACACAACTCCCGACACTCTTCCAAAACTGTCATCAAGTGACCTTAAGAAAGTGGAAATTAATAATGTACTCCGGGCAATTAACTGGGCTGCTCAACGTTCTGCCCGTGATATCACAGTTAAGGATATTCTCAATTTACACAGTTTGGTAATGAAAGGAATTGATTTTGATGAACTTGGAAGATTCAGGACTAAACACGAAGGAATATTTTCATCTGCAGGAGCAGTCATCTATCATGCTCCCCCTCCCAAATTAATCGTGGGTCTAATTGAGAGATTACTGAAATACGTCAACCGTAATAAAGAAATCTTTGTTCCAATACGGGCGATTTTGGCTCATTTCATTTTTGAAAAAATACATCCGTTCACTGACGGTTCAGGAAGAGTGGGAAGATTATTTCTTTTAATGGTTCTTTCAAAAGCCGGTTATGGCTTTAAAGGAATTCTGCCTATTGAAGAAAAAATTGATAAAAGAAGAGATATTTATTACAAAATGCTTGAGGAACCTGAAAGAGACGTAACAGACTATCTTGAATTCATGCTTGAGATATTAAATGAAGCTACTTCAGATACCAAAAAGAATGTTCTCAACTATCAGAAAATAACACCTTCTGATTTACTACTTCCCCGAAGATCTGAAATATTATCTATTATTAATGACCAAAAAATAATCAATTTTGATTCCATTAAACGAAGATTTAAAAATATCAATGAAAGAACTTTAAGATATGATCTTAAAAAACTGGCAGATAGTGGTTTTATCCAAAAACTAGGAACAACCAGAGGAGTATATTACAAATCACTAGAGAGCAAGAACGAATGAGAAGATAATTATTGCCAAACCTGCAACCATTCCAACTACAGCTGGCCAACCCATACCTGTTTCAGGTATAGGTACAGGAGATGCGATGGGATCTTGTGAGATCGACATATCATTACTAAGTTAAATGGTCCTACTTAGCAGTTGACGAATAGTCTCTCTGAAGTTTTGGATTTATAAATCGCCTCTCTCTTGCAAAACCTGCCTTGCTAGTTCAATTGTTTGTTTAGTATCTCTCAACCAAACTTCTTTTCGTTCTGATGATAAAACTATACCTCCTGGCGCTGCCATGCCAGTCGTTTCAATCGAATTTAACGTTTGTTCGCGACTTGGAATTACTTGATACATTAAAGTGTCTGATTTTATACTCCTTAGGAGATTTAATTCATCTTGACGTTTTTCTTCATCACTCTTTGGTTTTGATGGTTCAACTGATCTTGAACTTCCTAAACCAAAACTATAACCAGATCCGCATATATCGTCTTTATTTCTTTCTGACATATTATCTATCCAATCTTTCCTGCTGATTGTCCGCAACAGACGGATTTTTACTTGATTGGTATTATAGATCTAAAACTATAACAAAATCAAGTACCGCTGTATGCTCGGAGTTTCCAGCATATGGTCAACTTTACGTCTTCCTTAGACGGTAGGGATTCAAACCTACTAACTACAACTGTGTTTACCACGTTAAACGTGGCCAAGCTTTGCTTATAGTTACTGCTGTCGTTTCACCGGAGCTTAAATTCAGGGCAAAGTGTAATAAATTACAAATCACTAGAGAGCAAGAACGAATGAGAAGATAATTATTGCCAAACCTGCAACCATTCCAACTACAGCTGGCCAACCCATACCTGTTTCAGGTATAGGTACAGGAGATGCAGTGGGACCCTGTGAGATAGACGTTGATGTAGCAGTTGGTGCAGCTGTTGCAGTCGATCCTGTGGATGTTGTAGTAGGTGTTGCAGTTTTGGCTACAGACGTGGAAGTATTTGTGGGTTTCACAGTTGCTGTTGCTGTTGGGCTACTTGCTGAAGTGGCGGTTGCTGTTGCTTTAGTAGTGGCGGTTGCTGTTGCTGTTGCAGTAGTTGTTGCTGTAGCAGTTGCAGTCGCCATGGCAGTTGCTGTTGGCAAGGATGTAGGCGTTGCAGTTGATTGAGGACAAAGGGACAGATTTGTTGTCCATGATCCACCGGCAGAAGGACAACAGTATTGAGAGCCTCCACAAACTTCTATTCTGCCTGCAGCATTACAAAGACTATCAATGGGAGTATTATCTGCATCAGGAGGTGTACAGTTTCGAAGCAAATTGGGGTTTCCCGGAACAGGACATTGTTGAGCAGCGGGACAATTTGTGCTTGCCTGTTCTCTGATATCCTGATTTTGTTTGATAAGAAGAATTCCTGCTACCAAACCAATTACCACAACCAAAACTCCGATAATTGCCCAAATTATTTTTTTGTCGATTTTATTCCCTGTTTTTGGAGTTGTTCCTACAACTTTCAATTCACCATCTGCCATCTTTATACCTTACACTATTTAAGGGACTTGTTTCAACCTTAAAAATTGTTTATCATTTGTAGCTGTACTAAAGTCAGTTGTTTACTTAAATCTATATGGCAACCAAATTCAAAGAATATTTCGACAGAATGTTGGAAACGGAAAAGGAGCTTTTTGAAAAATTTCAAGATCTTCACGATAGATACTCCCTAAACCAAGAATCTATGCAGGACATATTTAACCAAGAAGGTGAAAAAATCATGAAAGTAATCAGGGAATGGGAGGCCAAACTGTGTAGTCAATCTGAAAAAGCGGGTTATGGTGGTTATACATCTAATCTCTCGGAAAAATTCTGGGGTGAAGTCAGAAATAAATTTCCAATGATTGACTTTATTGGAGTAATTTCAAAAACCAACACTATTCAACCTGCATATGCTGATATAAAATCTCAATTAAACAAACAGGAAAATCTATTTAAAATTAAAAAAATAAATCTTCAGTAAGTTATTTTTACTTTGCCACTTCCAAAAGTTATTTCAAAAGTATTTAAGGATTTAAGCTGTACTCTATACAAGTTTCTACCTGCCCATAAACTTAAGTTTCCAGATGAAATTTGCGTCAGGCTGGAATTGTTACTCAAATTTATTTCACTACCATTAACGGCAATCCCATGGGTAACATCGTAAAGTCTGGCATAAGCAGTTCCGTTACTATGAGCTACTTTTAGATAAGCTTCCCATGAACTAAGTGCATTTAAGTTGTAATCTTTTTCCAAATCCAAATAAAAATCGGTTCCTGGTGCATCGTACCAACTTGATGAGGTTGTAGTTATGGGACCACTTAAGGGAATATATGACACTTGAGTCTTTAACTGCTTAGAAAGAGGGGTTGAAGTTACTATCTTTGTTGATTCTTTTATAGTGCCGGACATTGATGACACAGCCTGAGAGACTGCATCATTGATTCTTTTAATACATTCATTTCCACAATCGTTTACGCCTGAATTATTTGTTGTCTCAATTATTACATCTTGAGGTGTTGGAATTGAGTCTTTTGTTGTATCTTTGGAAACTAGTACCCAAGATACTGTCCCAAGTAACAAAAGTGTTAAGAAAAAATTAAAATAGACTAAAATCTTCATTTATTTATTTTGCTGGTTTATCCGACACGCTATATCCTAATTCTTCAATCTCTGCTCTTAATTTATCTGCTTCTTCATATTTACCTTCTTTTCTCAAATTTTCTCTTTTTTTGAGCAACACTTTGATATTGTCCGGAATTATTGTCTCAGTTACAGACAGATTCAATAAACCTAGTCCTAAAACCTCATCAAAACTAATAGCTAAGTCATATTTGTCTACAGCGGGAATATTACTTTTTAACATTTCCCAAAAAACTGCTAACGCCTGAGGAACATTTATGTCGTCCAGTAAAGATTCTCTAAATTTGTCTTGAAACTCCCCTATCTTTAATTCTTTCTCTTGAGACAGAATTGTTCTTTCTTTGCTGTTTATATTTGCCTGAACCAAACTTCTCAATTTATCGAGTGCGTTTTTTGCAGAATCTAATGATTCGAAGGAAAATCTAAGACCCTTTTTATAATGAGATGTTAAAATTAAATACCTCATAGACAGTGGGTCATATCCTTTTTTAACCAAATCCTGTGCGGTAACATAATTTCCGAGGCTTTTACTCATTTTCTCTCCCCCTTCACCAGTCAGCCAACCATTATGTAACCAATAGTTTGCAGTCCGCATACCGAAGGCAGCAAATCCTTGTGCAATTTCATTGGTATGGTGAACTTTAATGTGTTCAACGCCACCTGTATGAATATCGAAATTTTCTCCTAAATATTTTGTGGACATTGCGGTACATTCAATATGCCAACCTGGATATCCTTCACCCCAAGGGCTTTCCCATTTCATAATATGATTTGGGTTAATTGCCCAAAGAAAAAAATCCCATGAAAGCTTTTTTTCATTATCCACCTCAACATCTTCCCCGGATTTCATCTCGGCTAAATTAAGGTCACCAAATTTGGAATAATCAGAAAACTTACCAGTATCATAAACAAGGCCTTTTTTGGTCAGATAGGCAAATTTGTTTTTCTCAATTTTTTGATTTAATTGGATTTGTTCCGGGATATTTTCTGTAGCTCTGCACAAAATATCAGGGGGTGTTATTCCCAGAAGTTTCATACTATCCTTAAACTGGTCGATATATTTATTAGCAACATCCCAAACTGATATTCCTTCTCTTTTTGCTCCTTTTTCCATTTTATCAAGACCAGTATCTTCATCCGAAGTCATGTGCCCAACATCTGTTACATTCATCACCCATTTGACTTTATAACCTATAAATCTTAAGGTTCTGACCAAGACATCCCACTGTACATACGCATACATATGACCTATGTGCTGATTCCAATAAACTGTGGGGCCACAAGAGTAGATACCTACTTCATTTGCTTTATTTGCTACAAACTTTTCTTTTTTACCTGTTAATGTATTTGATAAATATAAATCCATAAGTCTATTCTAATCTGGTGAATGCATTTTGTGAACTAGATTAATTCTATGCTTTTTAGATAACAGTTTCTTTGCAAAGTTTTCTAAACTGATATTCTGCTTACTTAACCTAAACTCATTATCCCAGTAATTGATTTCGAGCCAAATAATGTTTCCCTTTTCATCTTCTGCCCTGTATTTGGCATTATCAATGTAATATTTTGTAATTTTCATACTTTAGAAAACTAAAAAACTCCCCTTCGGGAGCTTTGTCAATTAAAACCAAAAAACTCCCTGGTTATCGTGGGAGTTTACAAGCGACACTCTTTTCACCTAAAATTAGCCTACCATCTATTTTTACTAAATGGTGCGCCCTCTCAAAAACATCCCTATCATAGAAAGATGACATATTTGTATTATAATTTGATTTTTAAAAAAGTAAATATATATAGGTAAAGCCATTTTTTCTAACCTGACAATAGATCTTTAGGCTCAACGCGTTTAACACCTAATTTATCAAAATCCCTATCATAGGAAACTACTGACCACTTACCGTCGTAAACTTGTGGAATTGAAGCTATTTGTGAATCTATAAATTTGACCGATTTGTTTTCAAACATATTTAGAGCTGAGAGTGTATTATAACCATCAACAAATTTAATTTTAACTATGTTTATAATACTTTTTACAGCCGATATTACATCGGTTTTTGAATGTTTATAATGTGATGAAAGAACCCAGACAATTTCCGATAATACAAGATTGGGAACAATTCCAATAACGTCTCCCTTTTCTATTCGTTTTAGAAGCAATGAACATTCATTTTTTTGGACACTATCCAATCCAGAAAAAATTCTTAGAAATACGTTTGTATCTAAAATATATGTTTTCATCAAGACCTGGAATATTTTTTTTCCATCGCCTCACGAGACTTCAGAATATCAGGCATGGATTTAGGAATCTTGAATTTACCTGCCAGATCGAAAATACTTGGACCCCCGGGCTCTATTCTTATGTGGTTATCACCTTTTACCATTGTAATTTTAGAATTTGGTTTTATGTCTAAATATTTCCGGAAATCTTGAGGTATTGTGATTTGACCCTTTCGTGTAACTGTAGTAGTAATGATCTGCATAAAGTAACTATATTATAAAAGTATTACTTTGTCAAGTATTACTACTTTACTTAAAAGTAAATCTTTAGCCACTTGGGGGTACAGGTTTTTCAACTCTGGTCTGTTGTTTTTCTGCAGCTTTTCTTTGTCCACCCAGTCTTCTGTTTCTTTTACTTGGAGGCTCAACCAATCCTGATTGTTGGTTTTGTTCGTTAGCCTTTCTTTTTTGAGCAGCTTCGTTGTGCGCTTTTAAAACATCTCGTTGTTCATGGGTTAATTCTTGAAATTCTTCAACTGATATGTCTTCACCTTCTTGAATCCTTCGAATCAGATCATTAAAAAGCTTTTGTCGTCTTATATCGATCATTTCATTTTGTAGTGCTTCCAAATGTCTTTGATCAGATGAATCAACCTGCTGTTTTAATATTTGCTCGTTTTGGAGTTTTTGTTTTTCAGCTTCTTGTGCCGGATCATAATATTGTTCTTCTTGTTCTCCTGAAATTTGAGATCTAGCAGCCTTTAGAAGTTCTAATGGCTCTGCCTGCATTTGTTGACCTGATTTTTTAATCGCCTGTTTAATTTGGGCAGTTGTATTCATATTTTTTACTAATCAATGTTACAATTAACGTCTTCCTTCGATAGCTTGGGTCAGTGTAATATCATCAGCATACTCTAAATCCGCGCCTGTGGGTATACCCATCCCCAGTCTGGTTATTTTTAAGTTTATGCTTTCCATCTTTTTAATCTCTTTGGTCAGATACATAGATGTTGCTTCTCCTTCCATTGTAGGATTTGTTGCGATAATAAGTTCAGTTAAAACAGAACCAGGTTCTTTTATCCTGTCCAAAAGAAGTTGCAAAAAAATCTCATCAGGCCCAATATTATCCAGCGGATTTATTGCACCATGCAAAACATGATAAAGGCCTTTATATTTTCCAGATCTTTCAAAAGCAATTAAATCCAAAGGTTGCTCAACCACTAAAATTGTATTTTTATCTCGTATCGGATCTGAACAAATAACACATGGGTCTTTTTCATCTACATTTTTACAAATTGAACAAAGAAGTGTATCTTTTTTAAGTCTGTCCAAATTCCTGGAAAATTCATCAAGTTCATGTTGTGGGACATGAAGAAGATAAAAACCCAACCGTTGCGCTGATTTTGGTCCTATTCCCGGTAGTTTTTCAAAAGACTCTATTAGAGCCTGTAGAGGTTTAGCAATTCGCATAGAGAACAAATTATAACTTATAACCAATTCGTTTTCTTGTATAATTTATATTGTGGATATAGTTTTAGATAACACGAAAGTTGAATTTAAAAGCTTTGAAGAAGAAAGGTGGGCAATAACTAGAGGTCTTCAAAGAAAGCCAGGTGAACCTTGGCTCGAAAGAAATGAG
This sequence comes from uncultured Gammaproteobacteria bacterium, assembly GCA_964541395.1. GTDB lineage: Bacteria > Patescibacteriota > Microgenomatia > UBA8517 > UBA8517 > CAZIPM01. The sequence continues at coordinate 70,723 of CAZIPM010000006.1, forward strand.
CAATACCTGGATATTCTCCCAACATTCAATGGTAAGAATTTTCTGGAAGTTATTTCCGAAAAAGTGCGGGGGGGAGGAAAAACTCGTTTTTTAGACATTGGCGGAGGGGCAGCGCTAGCTGACTTGGAAGTTCGATCAATTCACGCATCTGACAAACTTGACATCGAAGTAATCGGACACGAGGATGATACCAAATTATATTTAAGTGATGTTCCTCGAAGAATTACAAGAGGACCTACCGAACAGGATCTCAAAGACAATCAGATAGGATTCAATTTTATAGATTTCACAAAATTATCGGAAAAAGACGTTGAATTATTAGGACGTTTTGATGTAATCGTCGCTGTTTATTCGATTACATGGATGAAACATACTAAATATGAGCTACTCCAACAAGTCGAAAATTTATTGAAGCCTAGCGGCGTAGCTTTTATTGGACCTTTACAGATAGTCAAACTTATAAATGAGTCTTCTTGGGAACAAGAATCAGCATTTTCGTACTTAAATAGAAAGTATGGTAGTAAAATTAACATAAACAACGGTGGCGTGGCTTTTCAGAAATTGCAAAATAAAACACAACTTCCCAATATTTTTCAGTCTTTAGGAGTAGACGCAACGGTCGAACAAGTTAAATTACTTACCCAGCCCACCCAGGAGTCCTGATAGTCCACCACCCATCTCCATCATTTTCTTGGCTGCTTCCTTTTGTACTTTCTTCATTGCTTCATTTATAAGATCAACCAATTCTGCAAAATCCTCTCCATCCTTTTTAATATATCTTACCTTCTGATCTCCTGTGACTGAGACTGTCCAGCCACGCTTTTCCATAGTCTCAATTATTTTCTCAAGCTCCTTTTGCAGGTCTTGAGCCTGCTTTCTCATTTTATTTAGTTCACCCAATTGTTTAAATTTATCAAACATATTTTTTA
>CAZIPM010000007.1:0-52410 GCA_964541395.1 uncultured Gammaproteobacteria bacterium
CATGTACCCAAAATCCATACGTATGACCGGGAATAACTGTTCTGGTGTATGAATTAGTACCTACATCCAAACAGGTATCTCCTGGGTTTGCAGCAGGACATGCACCAGTCCAAGGATCTACCTCATCGTTTATACGAAGTGAATAACTGGTGGCTCCGCTCACTGCATTCCAACTAAAGGTTAAATTATTTGATGGAGCGGAGACACAGGCTTGTCCTGATGGACTTAAAAATACTGGTGCCTCAACCTGACTACACAGAGGTATACAAGCACAATTAAATTGACAAGCACCACCGTTAGGTTTTTTGTTACAACCTCCATCAATCGGATTCCACATTGAGGGAAACGAGTTACCGCAAGTTATCTTAAGTGTACAATCTATTACCGGAGGGCTGTAACAAGTAATTACTTGACCTGCTGGGCAGCTTGGATACTGATACCCTCCCCCACCTGTACAATCTGCATTTGTTTCACACGGGGGTTCGCATTGCGATGCACACCAAGACATATCCCAAGCACAGGTATTACCACTTACACATTTAGTACAATAAACACCGGGTTTTTGATTGTCTCCACAGCTTAATTGAGCAATACTTTCGGATGACGTGAAGCTTAAAAACGAGATTAGAAAAATTATCAAAAACAAAAAACGAATGAGCAATTTTTTCATTAAAATATTAATAATCGATTTTTTAACTTCACTCTTTAATATAGTTAAGATTGATTGAATTTGCAATATGGCAGCTGTTAATCCTCAGGATTTTCGAAAGGATTTGGTCGTTGAGTGTCCAATGGGTCTATTCGGACAATATTATTTTCTTGGTACCAGACCATGTGAAACGCTGTCCCTTCAATTTTCATTTTTGCATAAGGAGATTTAGATGAATCTGGTGTAGACATTGCTTTTATATATGAGTCAACATTTTTTGTTTCTACTACGACAGCAATCAATGTGTCCGTATTCAATTCCTGAGACTCTGGCAGAAACTCTATTTTATATTTTGCAGATAACCATTTTCCAGACAACCTGCTCATTACGAATACTTCAACGGGAATAAAAAGTTCTTTGTTCTTTCCGTTTACCTTTGCTTGAACAACATATAAAGTTGGTACAATATCTACATCCTGTCCGGTCATGATACGTTGTTCATTTTCATAAAAACTAGGTTCGTGAAATTTAGTGGGTATGAAAAGTTTAGGATTTAAAGTAAACTTGGAATTCTTAGATACTTGATCGGGAGTATCATTTAGGGTTTTTTCTTTTTCGCCAGGATTTTTTTTCCGATAATATCCTCCGTTCATGTTCGGTCTATAAATTTTAATACTTTCGGCGCCTGGAATATTAAGTGATATTTTTCTTGGCTTCATCCTCCAGATATCTGTCTGATTTTGTTGACTTATCGATGTACTTCTTGGGTGATCGAAGTGACCTCTTATATTTTGTTCCCTTATCCATTTTCCAAGCATGGCAAGAAATGGGCTAATAACCGGTTTGATTAATTTACCATCAAAATTTTCAAAATTTTTAAATCTGAAATTAGCTGAATTAACTCCCACTATGTCTTGAACGTACCTATCGGTGAAATTAAAAAGTCTATGCCAAAGATCATGAATCCGGAAAGAACTTACAAGAAATCCACCAAGAGAAGTAACAGAGTCAACTTTACCAGGTAAATAAAATTCTTCTCTAAATACGCCTTGACCTTGTTTCCATCTAATTATTGCGTTTCCAAAATTGTCGGCATCCACATTCCACAATTCCGTAAACTCACCAGCTATACGATCGAACTTGTTGCCTGCTTCTAAACCCCCTATAAACTCTGAGTGATCAACATCGTTAGCAATGTCTGACCCTGCGGGATTAATTTTAAAACCATCTTCCACGACTATTATTCTAGCCAATTGTGCTCTTAATCCTGGTTGAGGATGTGCATTTTCAAGTATTCTATTCATTAAGTCGAGTTCAACTTTCATCCTTTGTACAAGACTTCCACCCAAGGGATCGTTCAGATAGTCAGATCTGCGTACTACAACTTCCAGAACTCTGGTATTTGCACCCCAGACACAGTCTCTCTTCTCGGGATCAGTCAAAGAATCAGGGATTACTGCAGCTAAGAAGTTTGCTGCTATGGCTTTTTTTTCAAATTCTTTGTTAAATTCTCTTTTAAGAGTTTCAAACTCAACTGAGCCAATGTTACTTTTAAGACCATATACAGCTACACCATCTACAAAATCTGGGGTAAGAAACACTGCTTTTTCAACATTTTCGCTTAATGCTCTAACTACGGGTATTCGAGACACTGCTAAACCTAGAGGAACCAAACTGGCCAATTTGAGGAAGTCACGGCGAGATAGATCCTTATTAGTTGATTCCATCAAAGGTATATTGTATCAAATTATAGGTAAAAGTCTATTATAATATAGGATATTATTTCTATTCGATTGCAAAGATATTGGAGTTTTGCTATATTAAGATTGAAGTGAAATCAAGTTTAAAAACATTTATTTTATTAGTTATATTGTTTTTAACGGGTGTGCTATCTGTTTATGGATATTCCTACTTTACCAATAAGGGAAACTCTATTAATCAAAAAACTAATAATATTATTTATCCAACCCCCACACCACTTTTACCCGTTCAAACTACCGAGGAAACAATTTTAGGAAAAATAGTAGAGGGAAGATCAACTGAACTTGTAGATAAAAATTTGTGTGAGGAAGAATATTATGTTCAAAAAGGACAGGATGTTATTTGGCTAGTCAAAAATCAAACTTCTCCGGAGCAAAGAATTGAGTTTTTCTCTCCCTATTTAGGATTGGAAGTAAATGTTTCAGGTAGCTATGTTAAACTTGGTGAAACCTGTGATTCACCTGATAAAAAATATTGTACCTGTAATGACGCTATCGTGGTTGACAAGATTGAAACATTATAAGAAAGATAAATTTATGAGTAGATTTTCAATACACACTTTGTTCTGGAACTGTTAGAATAAAATAATGCAATACAGATTTAAACACAAAAAACAAAATACTTCAGGACAAGCTCTTCTTATTGTCTTATTATCTCTCGCCGTTGTTCTGATTGTAGTTCTTTTCATTGTTTCCCGTTCCATTACAGATATTTCAATAACCACTAAAGAGGAAGATTCTCTTCGCGCCTTTTCAGCCGCTGAGGCTGGGATTGAAAGAGCATTGATTATAGGCAGTGATACTGGAAATCTAACCATAGGCGATGCAACTTTCAGCGCTGATATAAGTGATTTTGCCCAGGGTTCAGAAAGTGTCGCCTATCCTTTTAATCTGAAATCCGGAGAATATGCAACATTTTGGTTTGTCGGACATAATAATGACGGAAGTTTGGGTTGTGGGGAGGAATCATGTTTCAGTGCCAGACTAATGAAAGTATGCTGGGGAGAACCTGGTACTTCAAATTCTTCTGCCCAGACTCCTGCAGTTGAAGTATCGGTTGTCTATGCCAATACAGCGGGTGATTACTCCACCTTGAGGATTGGTAGAATGGCAATTGACCCCTTTGTAGGTCGCAATAACAACTTTATCAATCCAGCCGGTAATTGTACCATTGGTGACCAAACTTATGCATTTTCTAAAGTTGTTAATTTTCCTAATGATTTGAGCATCAGTAACTATGCTACCAATAATGTACTGCAATACTCCACCATTAGGATGTTGTATAACACTACAAATTCCCATAGAATTGGTATTGATGTCTCGGCGACAAATGATACTTTACCGTCACAAGGAGTAAGGGTTGAATCGCTTGGAACATACGCAAATGCAAACCGTAGGATAGAAGTTTTTCAGCTTCATCCTCAAATACCAAGTGTTTTTAATAGCTTAGTATTTGGAGCGAACGGAATTACAAAATAATTATGTTTTTTTAGAAATTAGAAAATAACTGCCCATATGGTCGGACTTGATATAGGAAGCAAAACAATTAAAGTTATAGAGCTTGCCAAAGACGGTGTAGCCTGGGTGTTAAAAGCTTCAGGGGCAGTGGGATATTCTGGAGCATCTCCAGATAAAATGACTGACGATAAAGATTATGAAGCATTGGCTGATATATTGGGGAAATTAATTAAACAAATTAAAATAACTTCCAGGGAGGTAAATATTGCTCTCCCCGAACCGGCAGTTTTCACCAGAGTTATTAAGTTTCCTCTCTTAAATGATGAAGAAGTAAGCGCAGCAGTAAAATGGGAGGCGGAACAATACATTCCAATCCCCCTTGCAGAGGCTATTGTTCAACATAGTATTTTGGAAAGAAATGAAGCAACTAATAGTGTATCTATTCTTTTGGTTGCTGCGCCTAGAATTCTGGTTGAAAAATATGTCAAAATTGCACGATTGGCGGGATTAACTCCAATTTCTGCTGAAACTGATCTTATTGCACTTTGTAGAAGTTTGGCACCATCTAAAGGAGTGAGTTTGGTAGTAGACTTAGGGGCAGCGTCAACTGATATTGCGATTAGCCGAAACTCGATGCTTTATTTCTCACGATCAATCCCAATAGGCGGAGAAGCTTTTACTAGAGCAGTTGCACAATCTTTGGGGATTCAACCTTCACAGGCGGAAGAATATAAAAAGACCTATGGTCTTAATCCTTCTGCGTTGGAAGGAAAAGTCAAGGCAGCGTTAGATCCTGTTTTTCGATTGGTAGTTGATGAGGTCAAAAAGGCAATCAGTTTCTATCAAAGTGAAGAAAAAGGAGACACTCCACAATCCGTAATTATAACCGGAGGTGTGGCAACCATGCCAGAAGTTGTCCCCTATTTAACACAACTTTTAGGGATTGAGACTATATTGGGTAATTCCTTTACCAAAATAACTATGGACCCGGAAACATCTAAAAGCTTGGCAAACTATTCATCACTATATAGTATTGCTGTGGGCTTAGCTCTGAAGGAGGAATAATGCAAAGGAAAATAAATCTAATACCTTCTGAATTGGTAGTAAGTGCTTCAACCAATAAAACTAAAAGTATGATAATATCATTAGCAACTGTCGGTGTGATTATACTTCTCCTTTTAATAATAAGTGCGATTGGTGGAATTATTATTTACAGTTCACAGTTGAAATCTCTAAACACTAATGTAGACAGATTAAAAGAACAGGTTCTCTCACTGGAAAAAACTGAACAGAGACTAGTATTGGCTCAAGATAGGTTAGCTAAAATAAAAGAAATACGCCAAGAAGATGATGCGAGCGCCGAACTAGCTCTATTTAAAGAAATGTCTTCACAAACATCACCTGAAATCACTTTTGCTGAAGTAAATATTGAATCCAAAAAACTTGAAAGTACTATTTTTGCTGACAGTTCAAATCCTTTGGCTCTATTTTTCAAAAATATAACCAATTTAAACGGTGCAAAATCAATTCTTCTGTCTGCTCTTTCATTCAACCCCACATCCGGCTATTTGGCCAGTTTAATATTTGAAAGCGATGGAGTTAAAAGCGATTTAGACAGAAATTTGCAGCAATAGTTAAATATTATGAATATAAATAACCTGAAATTTTTAGCAAAACCGATAGTAGCATTGGTGGTTGTTTTATTGGGAACAATAGTAGTTATCAGTTTTGGTTTATCCAGAATTAACAAAATAAGAGATCAGATTAAAGAAACAACCCATGCTAAAAATGTTTTGAATAAAAAAGTTCAGGTTTTGGGACAAATTGACAGTTTGGTACCAAGCGGACTGGAGTTTATCAATATTGCACTTCCTGATAAAAATGCCATTATTTATGGTATTTATCAGATAAAGACCCTCTCAGCTCAGCGCAGTCTGCTTTTGTCCAATATTAGGTCCGGTGGAAGTTTTGACGCTAAAAGTGTTTCCAAATTGGGACTATCTTTTGAGATCACAGGTGATCAATCAAATGTTTATAATTTTATCGACGCAATACAAAAAGTTTTACCTTTAATGACGGTTTCCAAGGTAAAGATAAGTAGCGAATTAGGTCTTGTCAAAGCAAACGTTAGCTTAAACGTCTATTCTTCAGAATTACCAAAAAAACTTCCTTCAGTCACGTCTGTAATTTCGGAATTTACTCCCGAAGAAGTCACTCTTTTAAACGAACTGGCTTTATATAACCTACCCGAATTTTACAATTTACAACCTACTATCCCAGAAAATATAACAGGCTCCGATTTGGAAGGGCAAATAAGAAGAGAAGACCCATTCAATTAATATTTAAATATAGCAGTTTTAAATTGTTGAAGTAGGATTTACCTGTAGTATAATCTTTTTATGATCAAGTGTAGCCTTGATTCTTAAGACGTTTCTAATCGCTTTTATAATTTTTCCTGCCTTGCCAATAACCAAACCCCCATCCTTTTCTTCAGTAGTTATTGTTAATTTTACAATATCATTATCAACTTCCTCGGCAATCTCATATTTAGTATCTGTGGGAAGAATGTTTTTAATAATAAAATCCAGCAGGTCTTTCATTTTTTCTTTTTCTCCAAAGTTTCCGCTAATAATTTTTTAACACCATCCGTAATAATTGCTCCTTTTCCTTTCCACTCGTTTAACAATTCCATGTTGATTTCTTTTGTTTTTTTCAAAGGATTCCACCAGCCAAGAATCGCTAAAGATTTTCCGTCTCTTTTGCTTCTGGTAGTTTGGGCAACAATTCTATAAAAAGGAGACTTTTTTGCTCCATACCTTGATAATTTAATTGATACTGACATTTTTTGTTTATTCTAACTTTCTAGAGAGTATTCTAGCCTACTTTAAGAACAACGTCCAGTGCCTTTGCCGCAGCGTTTTGTTCTGCTTCAGCCTTGCTCTTTCCTCCACCTTGGGCTAATACTTTATGATCAACAACAACCTCAATAATAAAACTTTTCAGATGGTCAGGACCTGTTTCAGAAACAACCACGTATTTTGGGGCAGGAAGTTTTTTGGACTGGACGTATTCCTGAAGTAAACTTTTTGGATCTTTTAACGGAAGTTTTGATCGTGTTTCAACATCATGCAAGAGCAAACTGTCAATAAATTTATATGCTCCCTCAATCCCCACATCTAAAAATATTGCACCGATGATAGCTTCAACTGTATCCGCCAATAACGAGGAATTTTCTCTTCCTCCCCCATCTTCCTCTCCTTTTGAAAGATAAATTTGTTTACCCAGATCTATCTGTCGTGCTAAATCCGACAAATTTTTTGTATTTACCAAGTTGGCGCGCAAGGCAGTAAGATAACCTTCTTCCTTGTCAGGAAACAAAGCAAACAATCTATCCGAAACCACAAATTCTAATATTGCATCACCCAAAAACTCTAACCTTTCGTTTGTTCCACGTTTACCAATATTTTCATTTACCCAAGATCTATGAGTAAGTGCAGTTAATAAAAGTTCTTTGTTGGAGATGTAGTCGATTAAATCTATTTTAGGTTTTTGCATAAAATGTAATTATTAAATTAATTTAAGTAATCGTAGATGTCATCCACAGATTCTATTTCTGCCCAATCGCTGTGTTTAATTTCAAATGAATGCTCAGATAATAGCTGGGAAAAATCAGTTAAATCCATAGGTCCCATATGCAGATCCTCACGAAGTAAATCATCTTCATGTATATCAGCATCTTCAATACCAAGGTATTTGGCCAAAAGTCTTTTTATTTCATTTCTTTTGTTGTGTTCGTCTTTGTTCATAATTCAATAAAGTTTTTTAACTTTATATTTTATTTTGTTTCAAGTTCCATTTTACTAAATACTGACCCTAAAACACCATTGATAAAACCACCCGAAGCTTCAGATCCATATTCCTTACCCAACTCAACTGCTTCGTCAATGACTACTTTGGGAGGAGTATTTTCATAGGCAAGTTCATAGATAGCAAATCTGAGAATTGCCAAATCTATTTTGTTTATTTTCTCAATTGGCCAAGTAGGAGCTGCACCGGTTATTATTATATCGATCTTTTTGAGACTTTTTAAAATTTTATCAGCCAAATCGGAATGTTTACTTTGTTTGGTAAAACTTTCGGCAAAAAGAAGTTTGACTACATCTCTTCTTCTTATATGTCTTGGATCGGAAGCCCTTTTCATGAGGTAAGTATAGTTTTTACTTATAGCTTCCGCAAGAAGGACATGCTTTGTGGGGTTCTTTCAATTTACCGCAACTTCCGCATTTGGATAAAGCTGAAATTGATGCAGTAAAAGTACTTCTGCGTCTGGCAGTTCTGCCATGACTGTGCTTTTTCTTTGGAAGTGGTGCCATATAAGAGAATTCTAGGCTAAAAGTACCAAATTTACAATTACTAATTTTCTGAGTTTATTAAGAGGACACTTTCCTATTTTTTTCAGCAATTTCTTCTGCAATCTGTTTAGTTAATGGTGATACAGGTTTTCTAAAAACTGCTTTTGCTGCAGCATCCAATTCTCGTTCAGCCTTCGTTGTAGAATACTTTCCTAAAATTCCTCCTCCTTCTATTGCGGCTTCGATTTGGTGAGCAACTTGCATTTTAAGATGATCAATTAATTGATCAGCATCGGTTTCCCATCTCATGAAATTAAATTATCAGAATACATAACAACTTACAACATGGAAACAACCTCAGAAGATATTTGTATTAGCTTGGTGTCGCTCCAGTCTGCTATTTTTAGGTTACCAAATCCATGTTGTTTTAAACCTAAAACCTCTCCTGCTCCACGAAGTTGTAGATCCAGCTCAGCAAGTTCAAAACCTGAAGTTGTTTTGGTCAGGGCTGAAAGTCTGCCTTGGACTTTTTCAGAATCATTTTCTGTAAAGAGCAAACAATACGACTCTTTATCACCTCTGCCTACCCTTCCTCTTAATTGATGAAGTTGTGCCAACCCAAATCTATCTGCACCTTCTATAATCATAATTGTTGCGTTTGGTACATCAATTCCGACTTCTACAACGGGGGTGGTCAGAAGAATGTCTATTTTATTGTTTTTAAAAGCTTCTAAGACTTTATTTTTCTCGTTCTCCTTCATTCTTCCGTGTAAAAGACCTACTTTTAAGTTTTTAAAAACAGACTTTAAATTTCCCAACTCTTTTTTAACAGATTTAACTGACTTTAGTGTTTCTTCTTCAGAATCTTCAATTAATGGACAAACAACAAACATTTGAGATTTGTTGTTTTTGATTTGTTCTTTAACCCAATTGTAAGCTGAATCTCTTTTTTCATTTGGTATCAGCCAGGTTTTAATCTTTGGCCTGTTTCCGGGTATTTCATCCAGAATTGAAAGATCCATATCTGAAAAAAGCGTTTGAGCTATAGTTCTGGGAATTGGAGTTGCTGTCATTGTCATTCTATGCGGATTTAGTTTTTGCATAAACTCAATTTGTTTGACACCAAATTTATGCTGTTCATCTATAACAAGTAGTCCTGCGTTTTTGAATTCCTTGATTCTTCCAAGAAGTGCATGTGTGCCTATGTAAATATCCGTTTGTCCCACATCTCTGATTTCGGTTGTTCCTGTAATCAGCGCTATTCTAATTTTCAACTTATCAAATAATTGATTGAAGGTTTGAAAATGTTGATTAGCAAGAATTTGAGTGGGAGCCAAAACTATGCTTTGATAACCGTTTAGAAAGGAAACAAAAGTTGAGACTGCAGCTACAACTGTTTTTCCGCTACCAACATCACCTTGTAAAAGTCTGTTCATGGGGATATTTTTTTCTAGATCAACAAGTAATTCTTTGACCACTTTTTTCTGAGATCCTGTTAATTCAAACGGCAAATTCATTATAAATTTACTTATTTCATTTTCAGTTATTTTTAAAACAGCACTTTTTTTCTTTTGAATCTTTTTCTTCCTAAGTTTGGCTTTAATTTGAAGATCCAGAAGTTCATTAAAAGCAAGTCTGTCTTTTGCCCGTTTAGCGTCCTCCAAAGTTTTGGGAAAGTGAGTATGAAATATAGCATCTTTAAATTCAAAAAAATCATATTTTTTTAAAATGTCTTTTTCTAGAAATTCCTTTATATCAATTCTGTCCAAGGTATATTTAATTCTGGCTTTCAGCCATTTGGTGGTTAGTCCTTCCGTTTGAGGATATACACCAACAATTTTACCGGTATGAACAGTTTCTTTTTGTTCTTTTATCTTTTCATACTGTGGTGAGAAAAAAGCAGGTTTTCCGGCAAACCAGGATATTTCTCCAGATACAGATATTTTTGTTCCGGGATAAAGCATCCGTGTTAAAAAGGGCTGGTTAAACCAGGCTATCGTAATTTTACCTGTCTCATCTTCAATTTGACCTATTTGCATCATTCTGCCTGATTTGGTGTATTGATTTTTGACTGAGGTTACAGAACCTATCACAGTTATGGTCTCGCCGGATTTAATGTCTTTGACTTTGGTAATTTTTGAAAAATCCAGATATCTGTTAGGTATGTGATGTAATAAATCAGAAATCGTTAAAATTCCCAACCTTTCCAGTTTAGTTTGATAACTTGGACCGACGAAAGGTAATATTGAAACAGGATCTTTTAAATTCATGTTATTTTAAGTTATTGAATTATATCAAGTTAGTATCAAAAGTACGCTATAAATGGTAGAAACGAACCAAAAAGAAGGGCAATACCTGCCATGATAATAATAATTTTAAAAATCAACTTTTGTTTCCTGTTGCTCATAACTAAATAAAGGAAAAGATCAAACCAGAATTCCAAAAACTTTTTTACCTATCTTTATTCTATCACCTATTTTAGCTTTGAAATTCATATCAGTCACCATGTCTCCGTTGATTGACAATCCACCTTGTTGGATAAGTCTTTTGGCATCACTAATTGATTTTAAATTAGTATAAGGAGCAACAGTTTCTGCAAGCGACTTTTGAATTATAATTTCTGATGTATATTCGACCTCATGTTTCTGAAAATTATTTTCAAAAGTTAAAGCTGACTTTTTGGCTAATTTTTCTCCCCAAAGTAGTTTAATAACTTCAAAAGCCAAATGTTTTTTCTCTGACATCGGATCATTTTTAATCTTAACCTCAAGTCCTTCTAAACTTATCTCTGTGAGTAATTCAAAACCTAAAAGTAAAACTTCGTCTGGAAAAGACATAATTCCTGCGTAAAATTCTTGAGGCTTAGAATCTAAAAACAATGCATTTCCGGTTGTTTTCCCTATTTTTTTACCATCTTTATCAACTAGTAATTTTGTCATAAGTGCATATTTCTCTTTATTTATGACTGCTTTTTCAAGTGATCTACCAACCATAATATTAAAGAGTTGATCGTTTCCGCCGATTTCAAGATCAACCTCTAGGGCTACCGAATCATATCCTGTAACTATTGGATACAAAAATTCATGAAGATAAATTGGTTCTTTATTTTTCACTCTTACTTGGAACATATCTCTTTCAATTAATTGTTGAACTGTAATATTTGAGGAAAGCTCGATAATATCCTTAAAATTTAATTTATCTAACCATTTGGAGTTAAAAAGAATTTGAGCTGGATTTTCTCCCTCAAAATCTAACAGCTTTGATGCTTGTTTTTTCCATGCCTTTGCATTTTTCAAAACCTGTTCTCTAGTAAGTTTTTGTCTTACGGAAAGTTTGTCTGTTGGATCTCCAATCATTCCACTAAAATCTCCAATTAAAAATATTACTTTATGACCCAATCTTTGAAACTGTCTTAATTTCATTAAACCTACAAAATTTCCAAGATGTAATGATGGTGCAGATGGGTCAAAACCTTGATAAAGTTTGATTTTTCGTTTATGCATTAAATCAGATAGAGCCTTTTTATTAGGCAGTACTTGACTAACTCCTCTTGTTAAAACTTCTTCGATCGTAAAATTCATATTTATATAAGTATATTACTATAAAACCGCTTTATCCAGAATAAATTGCACTTTTTGTTCGAGATTGTTAAAAGGTAATCTACCTTGTAGTTTTTCAAAACAATGCACAATATCATGCAGGTGGGATATTAATCCACCCAAAGATTTATCCGACCAATTATTAAAAGCTATCTTAATTTTTTGATCCACATTTTCATCTTTAACTAATAATATTCTTCGATCATTATCGATTGACAAGTATGGAGACGCTTTAGGCTTATTAGGGTCTAAAGTTCTTCCTGCTCGAAGGTGAATTATTGAGATATCTGGACAATTTTGTAATATACCAACATCAAAAAATCGTTCGTCATTTCCACCGACTTGTTTTTCGCTAGAAATTGACCAACCCAATTTTATTTTTAAGTCTTTGTTTTGTTTAAGCCAAAGAGTATCGGCAATTTCAAGCCTGAGGTATTCATTCTCCATTTTTGGTAAGCCAGATAATATTTTCTGAAACGATTTTAAACGATGGATTTCAGATGCCTTGAAAATGTCAAAATCCTTAAAAGCAAAATTTCTAATGATTTTCTCAATTAGATTAAAAGTTTGATCAGCGAGGATGTTTATATCACTATTACTAAATAGATTGTTTGATTTTGCATGATTGTCTGCAATTATTATGTTAACATTTGATAAATTTAGAGAATTTTTAAGTATTTCTGATACAAAGAAAAAAGATAATATATCAAATGGTATGGCAGTGGATAACCTTTTTTTTGACATAAGGCCAATACCAAAGAAAATGCTACCTCCCTTGTTGTTTTCAAGCAAATTAAGATTTTCCCAGTTGATAACAAGAGGTTCATTTTCTAATAACTTTTGTAAATTATCGTTTAACATGGTGCTGGGGGAAGGATTTGAACCTTCGTATACCATACGGTCGCGAATTCTACAGACTCGTGCAATTGACCACTCTGCCACCCCAGCTAAAAAAACAAAAATCCCCTTTGAACACCAGATTTTTCTAGTATCCAAAGGGGACTTTTAAAATGTCGTTACCACCCTTTTTCAATTACACTTTACAAACAAAAAATCTCGATTGGATCGAGATTTGAAACTATAAAGATGTAATCCTTATTATTCAAAAGCTTTGTTTCCAACACTTTCTAGCTAATTCATACGGCTAGCATTCCGTTCTCGATTTTGTCGAGACAGCTCCACAGGGTAATTCATTTAACTTAATTCGTTAGGTCTTTCACCAACCGCCTAATCTCTAGTGTCAACTTAAGTTAAACTACTGCACTGCTTCTCAGCGTTTAATGTCAATGAGAGTATTATATCTAAATTTATTGATTATTGTCAAATTTTATTCACTTTTCTTATGGATTTGGGACCATTTGGTTTTGTCAAACCAACATTTTGAACAATAATGTCTTGTTAATAACTTAATCCATACCATAATTCCCTCGTTTTTGATTTCATTTTGGCAAATGTCACAAAACTTTTTTGTTGACATAATAGTTGGATAATACACCCACTTTTAGTGATGTGGTCAACTGGATCTTAGTATGTTAATATGAATCGTATGTGGAGAGAGAGAAGACACAGACTTCAATCAGTTGAGAAAAGCAGAAAAATAGTTAAACTAGCAAAGTTTGGATTTATAGCAATCATCGCAGGTTTTTTGCTTCTTTTTGTTGTTTTACCTCTCTTTGCATTTAATCTGCCATCACCTGACAAAATAATAAGACGTGAAGGGTTTTCTACAAAAATATTAGACCGCAATAGTCAAGTACTATATGATATCTACTCTGATCAAAGAAGAACTGCTGTGGGGTTAGATTCTGTACCCCTTTATCTTAAACAGGCAACTGTCGCTATTGAAGATAAGAATTTTTACTCTCATAGCGGATTTGACCCAATGGGTATGATTCGAGGATTTTCAAGATTATTTACCCGTGGTTATGCCCAGGGTGGTTCAACGTTAACTCAACAATTGGTTAAAAACGTTCTTTTAACTTCAGAAAGAAGTATATTCAGAAAACTCAATGAGTTTATACTGGCTGTTCAAATTGAAAGAAAATATTCAAAGGATGAAATACTGCAAATGTATTTAAACGAAGCGCCGTACGGTGGAACTGCCTGGGGAGTAGAAGCTGCTTCTGAAGTATATTTCGGAAAAAGTGTTAAGGATCTTAATCTGGTTGAATCATCAATTCTCGCTGGTATGCCCCAAAGGCCATCCGCTTATTCACCATACTCCTCAACACCCAATGCATATATTGACAGGTCATCTGCAGTATTAAGAAGAATGAGGGAAGATGGTTTTATAACCAAAGAACAGGAAGAAGCGGCAGTTACTGAACTTCCCAATGTTAAGTTTTTACCTAGAGGATCGAGTTTTAAAGCTCCCCACTTTGTCCAATATGTGCAAAAGATTTTAGAAGAAAGATATGGTGAAAGGGTCGTAGAACAGGGAGGTTTAAAAGTCACTACAACTCTTGATTTATCATTGCAGGAGAAAGCTCAGGAAATCGTTGCCGATGAAATTTCAAAGGTAGAAGCTCAAAGGATAACAAATGGAGGAGCAGTGGTTATTGATCCACAAACCGGGGAGATTCTATCAATGGTAGGATCTAAAATGTTTGATGATCCAAATTATGACGGTCAGGTAAACGTCACCGTAGCTTTAAGACAACCTGGATCATCCTTTAAACCGATTACCTACGTCACTGCACTGAAAAAAGGATTTACGCCAAGCACCTTGATAATGGATGTACCTACAACCTTTTCAGGGGGTGAAGGTCAAAAGGATTATGAACCTGTAAATTATGACGGCAAGTACAGGGGTCCAATTCAACTTAGGTACGCGCTTGGTAATTCCATTAACGTACCTGCTGTAAAACTATTGGCTTTGGTTGGCATTAAAGATGTTTTAGAAACTGGCTATGAAATGGGACTTACTTCCCTACCCCCAACAAAGGAAACTTTATCAAGAGTTGGTCTGTCACTTACCTTGGGTGGCGGAGAAGTAAGACTTTTAGAACTGACGGGTGCATACGGTACTTTCTTTAATGGCGGCTATAAAATAGAACCCGTTTCGATTCTTAAGGTTGAGGACAATAATGGTAAAGTGTTGGAAGAAACTAAACCAAAAAAAGAAAAAAAAGTATTAACCCCAGAACAAGCTTTTTTGATTGCACACATTCTTTCTGATAATGATGCAAGAAAAGAAATTTTCGGTCCCAACTCTCTTCTTAATGTACCAGGTAGGCAAATTGCTGTTAAAACCGGAACAACAAATGACAAAAGAGATAACTGGACGATTGGCGGAAGTCCTCAAAGAGCAGTTGGAGTTTGGGTAGGCAATAATGACAATAGCCCGATGTTAAACGTTGCGTCAGGTGTTTCAGGGGCATCTCCAATATGGAGACGGGTTATGGTGGAAAGTTTAAAAGGACTTCCTGCGGTTAACTTTGAAGCACCTGAAGGAATTATAACTGCTGAGGTGGATATGATTTCGGGTTATACTGCTCACGACGGATATCCGTCCAGGGCTGAATTATTTATAAAGGGATCTACACCCGGTGAAGATCCGGTTCATCTTAAAATGAAAGTTTGTAAATCCGATGGAAAAATAGCAACACCAGCGGATATAGCCTCGGGAAATTATGACGAAAAAGAATATTTTGTTTTCAAGGAAGATTATCCAAAATGGCAGGATGGGATAAACAGCTGGCTTTCGGGACAGTCTGATACCAGATATCATCCTCCAACCGAATCTTGTAATACCTCTAATCCTATTAATGTAGAATTCGATTATCCAAAAGACAGGGACCAAGTTAATGCAAATGATTTTGCAATTAAAATCAGACCCGCATCTTCAAATTCCATTACCTCAGTCAGACTATATATTGACGGAAACAATGTCAGGAATTTTGATGCTCCTCCATTTGAGTATCAGGCCTTTGAAATTTCAGACGGAGTACACACTATCAGAGCAACTGCCAAAGATTCAGGAGATAAAGAATCTGAAAGAATTATAACAGTTGGGGTTAATGTTCCGTGGAATTCTGATCCTTCACCTGCTCCTTGATTTTAACTGATACAATATAAAGGTGGGTAAAGAGAAAAAAGAAGATGATAAAGATCCATTTATTTCTTTCAGAGTTAATAATCCACACTGGATAATCACTAGACCTAAACTTGAGGAATTATTTGAAGGAAAAGTTATTCCTGCGAATTTGGAATTACATCTTCAGGAGTTTACTGTTCTGCGAGCTAAAGGTAGATTAAGAGAGATTTCAAAACTCGAGTTGAGTGAATTAGTTGATAAATTTGGCAGATTGCATGAACCATTATTTGAAAATCAGAGATTCGAAAGTGCAATAGCTTATATCACCAAAACTCTTGCTGCTTAATTAAGGTTTTATCTGGACTCCGAACCCTGTTTTTAAATGATTTAATAAGGTTACTCTGGTTTCTTCAACTTCTTTATCGGTTAAAGTTTTTTCAGGATGTTGATATTCAATATTGAAAGTATAAGCATTCTCAAAAGTATCAACCAGAGTTATCTTAGTTATTTGTTTGCTTGTCGATCTCATTACTTTTACCACATCACCTATAAAAGTTTTATTCGGAATAATTAATGTTAAATCTTCAATCTGGGGAGGATACTTAGGAATTTCCTTATATTTTCTAATTATTTTTTTGCTATTGATTAAATATTGTATGTTAAATTCATAGTAATATTGCCCATTTTCTAAATTACCATACTCCCCAATTTTTATTTTGTTACTATATACATCAAGTTTTTGATTTGGCAGATAATCTTTACCGTCTATTAGTTTTGTGGAGTAGTCTATGTTTAATTCGTCAAGTAAAGTTTCTACGATACCTTTATTTTCTCGGTAGGAACCCCTTTTGATTATTCCAGCTAGAGTTAACCTTTCTTCAGGCAAATCATTCTTGTGAGGAAAGTAAATATTTGCTAATTCAAACATGTGAATATAACCTTTTTCTTGCGGATTAAGTTTAATATCTTCAATTAACGAATTTTTTAAATTATTTCTTAAAAATGCAGTATCCGATCCTAATGGATTTTTAAGTTTTAAAAGCCCTTTGTCTACTAAAGATAAATTATAAACTTCGACGGCGCCTAAACCTAGCAATGTAGTTTTAATCTTCTTCTCCAACTCAAATTCAGGATTAACTTTGGGTGCAGGGAGAGCCCCTGTCATTAAGAGAATTGGAAGATTGTGATATCCATATATTCTTGCTATTTCTTCAGCTATGTCTTCTTTAATATTTATATCATTTGCTCTGTATGAAGGAACCTCAATAGACAATATGTTCTTGTTCCATTTGACACCAAATCCCAAATTAGTTAAATAACTTGTCATATCTTTTGCACTAATTTCTATTCCAATGATTTTGTCTATTTCCCCCTTTGTCGTTATAAGAGCCTTCACTTTGTAAGGAGTTGGATAGATATCTAAAATTTCACTTTCTGCTTTTCCACCTGATAACCTCTCTATCATTTCTATCGCGGATAAAATCGCAGGTTTGATATTTTCACTGTCTAATCCTTTTTCAAATAAAACAGCTGCTTCAGATCGTTGCCCAAGTGAGATTGAGGTTTTTCTAATCTTATACGGATTATAATTTTGAACGAATAATAGAACTGTTTTTGTATTATTATCGATAGCACTGTTTAATCCACCCATAATTCCACAAAGATCGATTAATTTGCCATCACCATCTTCAATGACAATATCGCCCCCCCTTAGCTTCAATTCCTTACCATCCAGAGTTGTAATATGTTCACCGTTTCTAGACTGCCTTAAGATCATTTTATGTTTTATAATCTTGTCGTAATCAAATGTGTGAACTGGTTGTCCTAACTCATGCATTATGAAATTACTAACGTCTACGATATTATTTATTGGACTTACATCAACTTTCTCAAGTAAAGTTTTAATTTCTTTAGGCGACTCCTTAACTGTTACGCCATTAATTTTAACCGCAGTAAATCTAGGGCAAAGTTTTTCATCCACTTTTACGTCCAAATATTTAACCTTGTTTTTAAATTTGTAATTTAGCAATTGAGGTTTATAATTCTTTAAATTTGCCTTGATGTTGAAGCGTGGTAAAATTGAGGTAGCTTCTCTTGCTATTCCTAAAATACTTGCTGTATCTACCCTGTTAGTTGTAACTTCTACGTTAAATATAAAATCACCATCGATATGCTTTTTTGTTCTTTCAACTGATGGGCCACAAAGGGATAGATATTTTGCAATCTCGGTAGGATTAGCTTTGGTATCTAAAAACTTTTTAAGCCAACTATTTGGTATTAGTAAATCCATTTTTATAACTTAGTTGATATCATAATTGTTTCAAAACTCTTAGGTCAGAACTATATAACAATCGGATATCAGGAACAGATAAATCTGATTTCATCATGTAAGTTCTTTCAACACCCCACCCAAACGCAAAACCCGAATAAATTTTAGAATCAACTTTACAGTTTTCTAAAACTTTAGGGTGAACCATTCCAGCACCACCAATTTCAAGCCAGCCCTCTTTACATAATTTACAACCTTTGCCATTACAGACATTACAGGATACATCAACTTCAAATGATGGTTCAGTAAATTGAAAATGATAAGGTCTTAATCTTGTGACCCTTTCTGAGCCAAAAAAACTTTTTGCAAAGTAATCAATTGTTCCACGAAGGTGAGTTATTGATATATCTTTATCTACCACTAATCCTTCAAATTGGTGAAACATCGGATAGTGACTTACGTCAATTTGTCTTCTGTAACATTTAGCGATATTAATCATTCTGATTGGTGGTTTGTTAGAAAGCATTTCCCTAATTTGTCCACTTGATGTATGTGGAGTCAAAAGCATTGAACCGTATTTTTTAGAATCTGGTTGGTCGATAAAAAAAGTTTCCCAATCATCTCTTGCAGGATGATTTTCAGGAAAGTTAAGTGCACCGAAGGCAAAATAGTCAAATTCAACTTCTGGATATTTCATTCTGGTAAAACCAATTTTCTCAAACACTTCAACTATTTCATTTATAGCATTCGTGACGATATGCAATTTACCTAATTTCGGCTTTTTTGAAGGTATAGTTGGATCAAACCATACTCTTGCAAAATTATTTAACTCATTTTTCTTTTCTGCAATTTGTTCTTCTAGGGTATTTTTACCTTCATTTAAAGTAATGCCATATTGTTTCCTTGCTTCTGTCGGAATTTTTACGATTTCTTTTAATGCTAGTGTAAACTTTCCGTTTTTACCAAATAGATCTATTCTGATATTTTCCAATTCCTCCTGGTCTTTTGCTTCATCAATTTGTGCATATGCCTGATTCTTTAAGTCCAAAATTGAAATTGTTTGATAACTTGAAAAAATGGTTTGTGTCTGCTTATCATTTTTTGAGGACTTAGGTTGTAAATCACTTATTCTATATAAAACTGTTACTTCATTACCCTCGTTGCTAATTTGAAGATAATTGAAATTCAGAATTTCGGAAGTATTTTTTACTTGTGTTCCACCGTCAGGTATGGGAGGAAAATTTCCGATCCACATTATGCGTAATGGCTTATTTGTAGGCAAATGCTCGGGTATCCACGGAGACCTTTTTTTTAATTCATCCAAAGTAACGAATTCGGTCAGGATAGGCAAATTTTCATTTACTAGGTCATTCGCTTTATTTAAGATTAAATTTTGAGAAATTTCATCCAGATTACCTGAATACCTTAAATAAGACCTTCTTCCATGTTCTCCTTCAATAGGAGTAAGTTCAGGAAATAAATGTTTTACTGCTTCATGAAGGACGTGCCCCGCAGAATGGACCCTCATGTTGTGGTAACGTCTTTCCCAATCAAGAGTGCAGTTTACAATTTCTTTAAGTTTTAGCTTACCTTCCAATTTACCGATATGTTCTATCGCTTCACCCCTGATAATTACCTGTTCAACTACTAATTTTCCTTTTTTACCTTGAATTACTCCATGGTCTGAAGGCTGACCACCGCCAACGGGATAAAAAACTGTCTGGTCTAAAACGACGGAAGTTAATTCTTTGTTTGTTTTAATTTCCAATACTCTTGCACTGTATGTCTTTTCGTACGAATCATCTAAATATATACATTTTGTTTTCATAGTTTAAATTTCATTATAATCCAATATCAAAAGCGATTTTCTGCATCGACGTTAAACAAATTTCTACAAATTTTTCCAACGATAAATTTAGGCCTTGAGGATTTGAGCACATTTCAACTTCGTCTCTTCTTGTGCCGGAAGCAAATTTTGGTTGGTGAAGTAATCTTTTCAATACCGAAGATATTTTTACGTCTACCAATTTTTTTGTAGGGTAAACCAGAGCTACGGCAACAATCAAACCTGTAAGTGAGTCTGCACAGAAAATTGACCATTCTGCTTTATTTATACATTTTATACCTGAAATTCTAGAATCGTGAGCTTGTATGGTATTATAAATTCTATCAGAGATTTCTAAATTGAATTTTGATAACACCTCTCTAGTTTTTGTGGGGTGAAACTGTTTGTAATCGCCAGAAAAATCAATATCGTGAATTAATCCAGCCAACATCCATTCATCTTTGGAAGGTTCATTTATGTCGAGAAGATTATTATTTTTGAAATAATTGTATAATCCAGACATGCACGCTTCCAAGGCTAGTGAATGATTAAAAATATTCGTGTCAAGTTGAGTCTTAACAGCACTTAAATAAACTTCTCTTTTATAATTCATATTTTTATATTTTACACACTCTTTCTAATTTCTACCACAGCACCTCCGATGTTTAATTCCATTAATTCCCCGTTGGGGTTGATATGATGAACAATATCAGGCTTGTAATCTGGTGGGCAACCGTTTTCCCCTTCAGCGACATATGAAATCGCAGATTGCCAGACTGCACCTTTATTAAAGTATTTTAATCCTTGCACCAGGATAAGACATCCTAAGCAGCTCCCATTTATTTGTTTTAAACATTCTGTCATTTTTATATTTCTAAATTTATATTTAAACAATAAAAAACCTCCTATTTAGGAGGTTGAAAAAAAACGTAAACTTCAACCTCCGTTAGGAAGTAAAGAAGTTTACAAAATAGACATTATTTAAATTCATATTGGTAATATTACTTTATAGATTTGATTTCTGCAACTATTTTTTCAAATACAGGCATGTTTCTGACTGCAATATCTGACAACACTTTTCTATCTAATTCTATTTTATTAGCTTTTAGTCCGGCAATAAGTTTTGAGTAGGAAGTGCCCAATGACTTTGCTGCTGCTCCTAGTCTGACTATCCATAGACTTCTCAAGTCTCTTTTCTTTAGTTTTCTACCGTGGAAGGCGTATGCACCTGCATGCATGACTGCCTCATTGGCTGCACCATATCTTCTACGTCTGGCTGCATGATAGCCTTTAGCTAAAGCTCTTACCTTTCTGTGTTTTATAGCTGATATCGATTTAACTCTTGCCATGATATTTACTTTCTGCCTTTCTTTTTATAGATTTACCCAAAAAATTTCTAAGTTTTTTGGCTAACGGCTCTTTAACCTCGGTCATTTTATGTAACCGTCTAAGTCGCTTTTTTGTTTTGCCCACATTCAGATGCCTGGCAAAAGCACGACGCCTTAAAACTTTTCCGTTTTTGGTTACTCTAACTCTATTTGTTACTAATTGTTTCGTTTTTTGCTTGCTCATTTTTAGTATCTTTCGCTTTTACTTTTCCGTATTGACTTGTTGGCGAGATAATTATTAATAGATTTCTGCCTAAAAATTTAGGTTTCATATCAATATTAATCCCTTCCCCCAAATCTTTTAAGACTCTGTTAAAAATATCATAACCAAACTGTTTTGATCCCAACTGTTTTACTTTAAAATATACCGACAGTTTGACTTTGTTTCTGTCCTTCAAAAATTCATCAATTCTTTTTAACCTTGTTTGGTAATCCCCTTCTCCAATAAAAGGAGTAAACCTTAACTCTTTCAAATCAGAGGGCTTACTTTTTTTAGCTACCTCTTTCTGTCTCTTTTCTTCCTGATACCTAAACTTACCAAAATCCATCAGCTTGGCTACCGGTGGATTAGCATTTGGTACAATTTCAATTAGATCAATTTTTTGATCTTTTGCCAGCTTTAATGCCTCTGCTTTTGAAATTACCCCAACTTGCAACCCTTGTGCATCCAAAACTCGTAAAGTCTGAGCAGGAATGCGGTCGTTAGTTCGCCAATAATTATTGGTAGGCATCAATTTCGTTCTTGATTATATCAATAAATTTAGGGATTTGCATGCTTGAATTTTCACCTGCTCTATTTCTTACTGAAACCTCACCTTTTTCTATCTCTTTATCTCCAACAATTAACATATATGGGACCTTTTCATTTTGAGCATCTCTAATTTTGGCACCGAGTGTTTCGTTTCTTGTATCGACTTCTACTCTTAATAAATGTTTGGTTAGAAGTTGCTTTCCCAAAGCATTGGCATAATCTAATTGCTTTTCGGAAATTGGCAACACTTTAACTTGTACAGGCGATAACCAGACTGGAAAACTACCTTTGTATTTTTCTATTAACAAAGCAATAATTCTTTCAATTGCTCCAACTGATGATCGGTGTACAACAACTGCTTCTGTTTTTCCACCTTCTTCATTAATATATTCCAGCTTAAATCTTTTGGGCATGACAAAATCATATTGAACGGTAAAAGCAGTATCTTCCTTGCCGTTTGCATTTACCATTTGTATGTCAATTTTTGGTCCGTAAAAGGCAGCTTCACCCGCTGCTTCTTTAAAATTAGATTTATTTTCTTTCAAGACTGACCTTAAAACTGCCTCAGCTTCGTCCCAGGAATTATCATCTTTGAAATACTTCTTCTCATCTCCTCTATCTCCTAAAGAAAGTCTGTAATGATAATCTTTTCCTTTTTCAAGTCCAAAAACTGAAGCTATGTAATCAATAAGTTCCAAGGCTGCTTTGATCTCG
Source organism: uncultured Gammaproteobacteria bacterium (assembly GCA_964541395.1). Taxonomy (GTDB): domain Bacteria; phylum Patescibacteriota; class Microgenomatia; order UBA8517; family UBA8517; genus CAZIPM01. Next base: position 22,802 of record CAZIPM010000007.1, read on the forward strand.
TCATTTGCCTGATCTTTTGTACAGATGATATGTGCATCAGCCAAACAAAAACTTCTGACTCGTTGTAAGCCCATTAATTCACCAGATTTTTCAAATCTATAAAGCTTAGCTAATTCTGCATATCTTATTGGAAGTTCCTTATAACTTTTAGGTTTATCCAAATATAGTTCAAAATGATGAGGACAAGTCATGGGACGGAGCATAAACTGTTCATCTTCAATTTCAATTGGGGAATACATACTTTCTTTATAGTAAGGATAATGACCTGATTTCTTGTAAAGTTCCAATTTGGCAATATCAGAAGTGTAAACATGAGAATAACCACGTTTTATTTCTTCATCAACTATAAATCTTTCAATGGTTCGTCTAATTGCTGCTCCCTTTGGAGTCCAAAGAGGTAATCCTTTACCGACTACATCACTGAAAGTAAAGAGATCTAACTCTCGACCGAGTTTCTTATGATCCCAAACTTTTTCTATGGGTTGGTTATTGTCTTGTTTTGTCTTCGTTGCCATCTTAATAGTTTTAAGTATATTAATATTGTACAAGAAGACGAATCTTTAGTGAAGATATCGTGGTTCCACTTCTCTTTTAACTCTTTCTCGCTTCTTTAAACTCTCCAAATTGGTTAGTTCTGGATATTATCGTTTTTGGAATTGATAAGTATATCTTAATAAAAAATTTGAAATTTGTCCAGAGAGAGAGTAATATCAAAAAATTATGAGTTTAATTACTATTAACTTCTGCATATATGAGCGCATGGGAATTTGTGAAAATAGTTGTGGTGAATTACCCAGCTCTGCTAAATTGCGTGATGATACAAGATTTTGTGAAGAGCCATTTAATGGAACTAACGATAAAATACAATGTGATAAAGCAATGGTTAGAAGCGAAGTTATATTACCAGTAAATAATGGCGATGGATCACCAAGTTAAGTAGTTTATTTAATCCCCATACTTTTTCTTCTTCTGGCTTCTGCTAGATCCAAAACTATTTTTCTGAGACGAATATTTAGTGGTGTAACTTCAACCAGTTCTGTGTCATCAATATATTCCAAAGCGTCGTCTAAGGTCATAACACGGGGGGAGTTAAAGTGTTCGGCTGAACCATCTCCTTTACTTCTCATGTTTGATAATGCTTTTTCTTTACAGACGTTGACCTGCATATCACCGGTTCTGGAATTTTGACCAACAATTTGACCCTTGTATACTTTAACTGCCGGACCGACAAAAAGTTGACCCTGGTCTTGGACATTAACTAATCCATAAAGTCTGGTTTCCCCTGATTCATAAGCAACCATAGAGCCTCTGTCTCTACTTCTTTCGTAACCATCGTCAGGTTGATACTCAAAAAAAGCTGTATTAATTATTCCCATACCTTTGGTGTCTGTAATTAGTTCCCCTCTGAATCCGATCAGTTCTTTAGTTGAAACCGTAAATTCCATAGAGACTATTCCCTCGTCGTTTTTAAACATATCATCCATTTTTCCATGTCTTATACCCATGTGTTGAATGACAATTCCTGAAAATTCTTCAGGCACGTCGATATAGACTTTTTCAAAAGGAGTAAGAACCTTACCGTCAACGGTTTTATTAATCACGTGAGGCCTAGATACTGCAAATTCATAGCCTTCTCTTCTCATTCTTTCGATTAAAATTGCCAGATGAAGTTCTCCTCTGCCTGAAACTGTCCAGGTTCCAGTAGGATTATCCTCTACTTTAAGTGCAACATCAGTCTCCAGTTCTTTATATAATCTTTCTCTGATTTGACTTGAAGTTTTGAATTCACCCTCACGACCTGCAAATGGTGAGTCATTGACCATAAAAATCATTTTTACGGTTGGTTCTTCTATAGATATTAAGGGCAGGGCAATCGGGTTATTAATATCTGCGATTGTTTCCCCGATCGTTACATCAGAAATACCGGTAACAGAAACTATATCTCCGGCTATTGCCTCGGTCTCTTCTTGCTTAGTTAAACCTTTAAAGGTAAAAATTGAAGTTAATTTAGCTCTTTTTTGGACACCTTCCCTGTTAATATGCATTACCTCTTGGGTCAGTGATAATTTTCCGTTTTTAATTCTTCCAATTGCTATTCTGCCTTTATAATTATCTTTACCGATATTGGAAACCAACATCTGGAGAGGTTTTTCTATATCAACAACCGGTGCTGGTATGTAGTTTAAAATTTCTTCAAAGACGGGAGCAATATCAGTCATTTTATTGATATTCGGTTCAAGTCCTGCCAGACCGTCGCGTCCTGATGCGTAAATTGTAGGGAAAAAAGCAGTTTCTTCGTCGGCACCAAGTTCAACAAATAAATCAAATGTTTTCCCCTGAACCCACTCTGGCCTTGCTCCCTTTTTATCTATTTTATTAACAACAACAATAATTTTAAGTCCCATTTTAAGAGCATGTCTTAAAACGAACCTTGTTTGTGGCATTGGTCCTTCTTTAGCATCGACTAAAAGTAGTGCTCCATCAGCCATGGAAAGAACCCTTTCTACTTCCCCACCGAAGTCCGCATGTCCTGGAGTGTCGATAATGTTTATTTTGGTATCTTTATATACTACCGAAGCATTTTTGGAAAATATCGTAATCCCTCTTTCTCTTTCAAGATCGTTACTGTCCAAAATTGCATCAAGTTCTGCAACTTCCTTTTTCATTTCAGTATGAGATTGACGCAGTAATGCATCCACTAGTGTAGTTTTTCCATGATCGACGTGGGCAATAATAGCAACATTTCTAATATTCATATAGATTTGATAATTCGGAGACTTCAGAAGTCTATCCTATAATTATACTACTTCAATTGACCTAATACCATAGGAAGACTCAAAAGCCTTCTTTTTATAGGATCAAGAATTAATCCCAACGACTCAAGTGTAACAGCTCCTAATAAATTACTATCTCCTTTTTCTCCAAAAATAACAGGAGCATGTCCTTTTTCCTCGCCGTAAGAGTAAAGTGCTCCACCCATTTTTCGTTTTATAATATCACCATTGGCAAGTGTAAATTCTTTTTCTGACATTGGTTTGATCCCGAGTTTCTTTAATATCTCGGCACTTACCACCGAGTAAACGGCTCCGGAATCAACCATAAAATAAACACCTTCAAATGTATTTGGTTTCATTGGATTTGCAATTTTTATTTTTAGACTTGTTATTCCCATGTATACTCATTGTATCATTTTTTTCAATTTTAACTTTGGATGCTTAAATAGGGAAAAAAATAATAAATTGTGGTCTCTGTATTGCAAAATTCGAACGTATTTCCGACAAAACTCGTAATGTTTTAGCTCTGGCTCGGTCTTTAGCCGAAGCCTTCCGCAAAAGTCGGCTAGAAACCCGTTTCATTTTTGAGAAAGTAGTTCGACCCGACTTTTTTAGCCATGATTGCCAAATCATGACTTTCATTATTTTCGCGCGCAATTCACTTGCTAACGCAAGTGCTCGGCTATACCGAGCAAAAATTACCAACTCACCCAAGCCTTATTCAAGATTAAGAGGTAAAGAGTTTATCTAATAACAATCTTTACTTTCTCTTTTTTAAGCATTTCGGCTACATCTTGAGCAACGTTTACATATACAGGACTTCTTCTCGGAGTTCTACCTATTAACTTCCCACTTTTGTCATATACGTCACATTCCATTGACTCAGCTGGAGAAAAATAATTATATGACATTAATTGAGCGTCAGCGGCAGCTGCTATTAACTCTGCATTCTTTCCTCTTATAGCCTTATCAAACATTGGTTTTTCAGGATAAACTTCCCACACAAAAAGATCGCCCGTTTGCCCGTCTCCGCCCATTAAGTAAACCCTATGTGATTCACCCTCCGCCATAATATCTGTAGTTTATTACTTTTTACGTCTAGAATCAAACAACAACATCAGCAATGCTATATAACTCTCTATCTGACACTTGAAACCTGAAATTATTTAATGATAGAGTATAAATGAACTCAGATTTTTGTGGATAGTCTTTTTTGATGGCGCATCGAGACAGAGAGGAGACTATCTAATCTGAGTTCACTCGGTGCGCCATTTAAGTTAAGGAAGAGAGGACATCAAAAATTTTTGCGTTTTTCTTTTTATCTTTCTCTTAAAATCGCCAACTCCGATTTTTGCCCAATCATCCGTATAATTTGCTCGCGGCACCCGCGCCTGACGCGAGCAAAACTGACATTTTTCCTTTCTTGTGGACCCGGCGGGAATTGAACCCGCTATTCGTCTATGCCATAGACGCGTGTTACCGGTGCACTACGGGCCCGCCTTTGTTTGTGGACGATGTAGGGATTGAGCCTACGGCCTTCTACACGTCAAGTAGACGCTCTACCACTGAGCTAATCGTCCGTATTCGATATTTTATTACAAAATCCTCGACTAAGAAAGACTAACCTTCTCTGGATGGCGAATCCTCCGAATCTTAATACGCAAACACCTTTGTATGTTTCATAGGTCTTTGATTTTATGGGGCGTTTATCGGTTACGAAGGAAAAGTTTTGTACAGGAATATTTAATGTATTTGACCAATGCTTCATTAGATCAATTCCGTTTTGGTCTTGTCTAATATGTAGCTCAGCTTTAATCTTCCATTTTGGTATGCCATAAATATTTTCCACAGCCTTAATGGTAAAAAGAAGAATTAATGGATCTGAACTGCCTAGAGAGGCAGAACCTCTTTTGGCACCCTCGCCAAGATATAGGATGGACAAAGCTAATTCCAACATAATCTTATTATCTTTATCAATTTTGTCCAGAATATTAATTGCTTCAAGTTGGGCCTGCTGTATATTATTTTTCTTTTGATTGTTGTGCCACTTGATAGCCTCCAGCCTGGCTTTTATTAATGCCTTATTCTACTTGTCCTTTAGTGCAAGTATTTGTGAGTCTGTTAATTGAATGTTTTTAAACCACCCCGAAAGTGTAGATCTTGGTATACCCAATTTAATTTCAATGTCTCTAATGGAATCTCCAGATCTACGAAGACTGACTGCTGATTCTTTCAAGTTGTACCACTCAGAAATCATAATATAAATATATCCTCTTTGGTACGGATAAACAATATTCAGTTACCCTGCTGATCTCTGTGAATAACTCTCGCCAGAAAGTAGGAATGAAGCACCCTTTTTCTTGTACTGTGACCAGTAATTTTTCTTTTGCCTTCTTTTGTTTGCTTCAGCTATCCAATTAACTGTTGAATCTATAGTTTTTCTGAATTTAATCAAATTTTCAATAACACTTTGAAGAAAATTAATTTGATATTCTGAGGGAACGACAATATCCTGCATCAAAGCCATTTTAGATTGTTCCCCAAGACTTCCAGCAGATTTTGCAATGTTTAAAGCTTCTTGGCTTAAGACTTTTAATTTAAATCTTAATTCTCCAAGTTTTCTTTCTGATTCCTGATGTAATTCATTAAATAATCTTTTCTCAAAAACTAATTGATCCTGTAATTTATGATTCGCTTCAGCCTGTGCCTGGCTTTGAATTTCTTCCCTACTTTTAAATTCCAAGCTTTGTCCAGGTTGTAAAGTTCCTGAAGTTTTCTCCTGCCTTTTTTGATTTAAAAGTTGTCTTAAAATTTCTTCACCGGTCTTTTTAGCTTCACTTGCAATTGTGTTGGTTGCTTGTGTTCCGATTTCACCAAGCTGTTCCAGAACATTTTTTTTCTGGATTATTTTTTGTTTTTTGGATTTCTGATTTTGATTTCCTTGATACATGCGCCTATTCTACACCAATGATGCAACTTTTTCTAATGCTTTTCGTCTCATGACTACTCTTTTGAGTGTATCAATCTGATTTTTATCTACTTTCGCTGGGTCACTGCCGGTAGATTTGATGAAGTCATTAACTTCAGAATCACTAACGTCTAGTTTTTCTTCCAATGCAATTTTGTTTAAAGTGAGCTCGATAGTAATAGCCTCTTTGGCTTGAGTCTCATATTTTTGTCTTAATGTATCAACACTTTCTTTAATTGAGGCGAGATATCCTTCCAGGGTAAGTCCCAATTTTTCGATTCTTGATAATAGTTGCGACAACCTACCGTTTACTTCTTCTTCAATCAATAACTTTGGAATTTCAACGGAGATTGACTTTAATAATGCATCTATAACTTGATCATCAGTGATTTTTTGCTCTTCTTTACCTTGAACAACAATTTTGCTGGCTCTAAGTTCACCTGCGACTTTCTTTTTGTAATCTTCCAATTTAACTTCAGGCAATTCACAGGTAACAGCCCGTATTTCCCAGTCAGAATCATCTTCAATTTTTACGGCATCAAATTTAGGATAGAGTGCAGGAGTGAATTTATATTCCGTGACGCTTTCCGAAAAAGCTTTAGGTAAAATATGACTTAATATATGCTCTACCAATTTATTTCTGTCTATTCTTTCTTCTACTTTTGAAACAGGAGCGTTACCTTTTCTGAATCCAGGTATTTGGATATCCTTTGCCATTTCAGATACAACTTCTGATTTAGTCAGCTTAACTAACTCATTAGGTATAGTGAAGGTTAATTGAATATTACCATTATCTTCTCTGGCAATAACTGAATTAATTTTCATAATTTTAATATAACGGCAAGTATATCACAACATTAGGCACCTTTGTGCTGATGAATTCTAAATTGCGGAGCTATCCCTTTAACTGAAGTATTGCTAAATTTGCTATCTTTTAATATTGTATTTTGAGCACGTTTATCAAACTTGGAGATTGTAGGAATCTGAGGTATAGGATTATTTTTTGCGCTGCTTATATCCTCTGGTTGCTTTTTATTCATAAGATGTAGTATACTACTTTTGCCTTCTGTAAGGTAGTTTGTGAGTAACAGAGTGTCCCCAAAGTAAGGCTTCAGGAGAGAAGGTGAGAAATTTTTAAAATATGAAAAAATTATTTATAGGAAATTTGTCGTGGGAAGTAACATCCGATGACTTGAGAGCTTTCTTCGGTAGCTATGGTACAGTTATTGATGCCGTTGTTATCAAAGACAAGATGACCGGAAGGTCAAGAGGATTTGGTTTCGTTGAAATGGAAACTGAAGAACAAGCACAAAAAGCATTAGATGGAAACGGAAAAGATCTTAAAGGTAGAAACATGAACGTAAACATGGCCAAGCCTCAAGAAGACCGTTAATCAGTCTTTTGATTTTGTTGCAAAAAACTCTAGAGTTTTTTGCATTACATCACCCCAAAGCGGGTTCATATTATGATCAGCGCCGGGGTGTTTGTAGTAGGTAACCTCTTTTTCCAGTTTCTTCATTCTGCTTACAAATTCATCTCCCCAGGAAAGTGGTATAGCATCATCATTAGTTCCTAGATGGTATTCAATAGGTGCGTTTATTTTATCAAGGTAGTTAGTCAAAGAATATTTATTAACATCGTAATTTTTCTCGAAATTGGCAAGCTCCTTTCTTATAAACTTACCTTCATCTTGGGATTCGTCTGTGTAGTAAAGTATTGAGTAAGGAAATGGTTTGGTGACGGGTGCCCAAAGTACCGTTGTATAGTCGGCACCTGTAATTTCAAGGGTGGTTAGTGCCACCTGACCACCGTTACTGTGTGCCCAGATAAATATATTTTTACCATCCCACATAGGGATATTTTCTTGGTTAATGGATTTTAAAAGGGTAAGTACTGTCGTATAGGTTTGAAATCTGGTTTCGAATATATTTCCTGATTCCTCGCTGGATCCTCCATAACCCAAAAAGTCTGGAGCTAGAGTAATATAACCGTTTTCTGCAAAAAACTCCCCCACTCTTTTTGTACCTCCTCCTGTTTGATAAATACTTTGGTCTACATAACCTCTCAAAAGAACGACAACTGGCGACAAACTGCTTTTGACTGGAAGGTTGATAAGGCCTGTTACTTTTTTGTTGTTTTTGTTTTTAAGTGTAGGATCAAATTCAAAGGAAAAAATATTGGAAGTAAATATATTATTACTATTAATTTTCTCCTCCAGTTTTATTTTAACTGGCTTTATTTCAGTTGATCTTAAATTTTCTATACTGTATTTTTCTAATGGTTTAATTAGTGATATAGATTTTTGATAGTCTACGTTTTTCAATAATTTCTGATACTTATCATTTCCCCACCAGCCAAGTGAAATTAGTACTAAGGTTAATAATATAAATATTATTGATTTATTCATTTGACTTTGACTTTCAATAGTATAATATATTTTAATGTCAGACGAAGACAGATTAGTCAATTTAGTTGTTGGAGGAGAGAGAGCGGTTACTGTACCTATGAAGTTATTGAAAGCTACCATGCATGAAGCTGGAAAATATGCAAAATTGGCAGGAATAAGACCTGGACAATTAATATCTGTAGATAACCCACATTCGTTTGATTATGTTGCAGCAAGAACAACTGCAGAAACTACTAAATTTCTTAAACAATAAACTCTATAATATATTTTTCAAGTTTGTAAATATTCAGTCAGGTTCGATAACAGAAAGTAGTAGTTAATTAGTTATTTTGGTGGAGATATATCTATATCATCTCCTATTCCAATTACTCTCTCACCTTGTTTTAGTCTTCTAGTTGATTCAAAAGTTCGTACAGTTTTTCCATTTTCAACGATTTCAAATCCTTCTACGACTAAAAGTCCGGCTATTGGATCCTTAACAACTAAGCCACTATTATTTTCTAAAACACCTATTGTTGTTCTGTCTTTACCAATTGACATGAAGGTATTATAACATACCATTTTGATATATTGACTTTGGTTTTAGTTCGGGTTATAAATAATTATGGTTATTTCGGAAAAGGTTCGGGTAATTACAGATTTTTCTAAGATATTTTTTGTAGAGTGGAAAAACCGATCTTATAAAGTGGATAAAGTAGGCTTCCATCACTTTCTTTTGGAGGGAAAAACTTTAATGCATGTCTTTTCCGTAATATCAGGTTCAATATTTTTAAAAATAAAGCTGGATACAAAACATCTAGCTTGGACTTTGGAGGAAATCCAAGACAATGGAATTTAATCCAACAAAACCCAATGTTTTATGTTTAGACATCAATTCCTGTTTTGCCACAATTGAACAACAGGCAAATCCATTATTAAGAGATAAACCTGTTGCAGTTGCCGCCTATGATTCACCCGGTGGTTGTATATTGGCTGCTTCTGTAACTGCTAAAAAACTGGGAATAGGAACAGGCATGAGAGTTGGTGAAGCCAAAAAAATCTGTCCTACCATTAAAGTCCTTCTGTCAGATCCTCCCAAGTACAGATATGTTCATAAAAGACTCAAGAAAATATTAAAAGATTATTCCTCCAAAGTTTTACCCAAATCAATTGACGAATTTCTTTTTGCAATACCATTAGGGGTTGAACCTAAAATTATAGCGAATGAAATTAAAAGTAGAATAAGAAATGAGGTAGGAGAATATATCAGTGTTTCGGTGGGAATAGGCCCTAATATCTATTTAGCTAAAATAGCCAGTAATTTGCAAAAACCTGACGGTTTGGTGGAGATAAACAAAAACAATCACATTAATGTATTTTCAAAGATGAAACTTATCGATTTGACAGGTATCAAGTATGCCAATTCCAGAAGGCTTAAAATGGTGGGTATAAATACAGTTCTTGATTTCTACCATGCTCCTATTTGGAGACTGAAATTAGCCTTTGGGGGTATAACCGGGCTTTATTGGTATATGAGATTACGTGGATATGAAATAGATGATTTTAAATCGACTCGTAAAACTTACGGCAATTCATATGCTCCTCCGCCAAATAAGGCAAACTTAAAATTGGAAATTCTCTCCAAACTTTGTCAAAAGACAGGATTCAGACTTAGAAAAGCCCATCTGGCTGCTGGTGGGATCCACGTTTCACTCCTTTTCAGAAACGGCCTCTTTTGGCACAAGGGTATCAAAACCAAAAGGATCATTTTTGAAGACAGCGACATTTATAAAGAAGCAGTCATTCTTCTTGATAGATGTTCGATAGACTCCCTCCCTCGCATCATTGATGTTAGTGTTTTTAATTTGGTCAGTCTTAAAAGACTGCAATTAAGTTTATTGGAGGATACTGAAAAAAAGTACAGGTTGGCTCACTGTATGGACAGTATTAACGGGAGATGGGGAAACTATACCATTCATTACGGTAGGATGGCGACTGATCCTACGGCTGTTCAAGACCGGATAAGCTTTGGCCAACTTTGATGCCATTTTTATCGCTAAATCCTCCGTTCACTTCTAAAACAAAATCTACAGGTTCCGGTGCTGGATAAAGTTTAAGTTCGGAATCAGAGGCATTGGGCTGTGGTTGAACATTTTTATCAATACCAACTATTTTTCCATCTCTTATCCAAATGAAATCAAGAGAGATCTTTGTATCTTTCATCCAAAAACTTGGTTTGACTTTGGTGTTAAATACAAACAGCATACCCGAATCCTGATCTAAACTGGTCCTTCCGCCTAATCCTTTTTGCCTTTCTTCGGGAGTTTTGGCAATTTCCACTTTTACTTCCTTATCCTCAATTTTTATTAATGACGGGCCAGGCTCTGTTAATTTAGAATTATTTGGAGATGAAATATTTTTTAAATTACCTATTTTACCCTGCACCAGAAGACCTACAAAAATAATAAAGGCTGCGACTGCAATAATAGGTAAAAAAAGATTCTTAATCATTTAAACAGACTTAATATGATGCATCAATTTCTGCATCTATTTGAGGAATTTCTTTGTCTATATCGTTAACTTCAGTATTTTCCAAATCTGTTTCAATATCTTCAACCTCATCAGTATTAGACACTTCTTCATATTTTTGAAGTTCAGTTTCAAATATTTTGGGATTTTCCAGTTTGTTGGTGGTAAACAAATATGCTACCCCACCCAACACCAAAACCAATATTGCCAAAAGCGATATTATTCCTTTATTTTTCATTTACCATCCTCCTTTGTTACTCCAATTCTTAATCCTTTAAGTTCACCTATTGAATGCACCATCAACTGATGAGCTTCCTTCAGAATAGTTTTTAATTCAGATAAAGATGTTTTTACTTTCTCATAAATCACTTTAGGATCATCAGCAACTAATGTAGTTTCCAGATCAGACTTGATTATTTCAAGTTTAGTTTTAGCTTCAGATAGTTTCAGCTTTGCTTCAGCCAAATCAGCTTCTGCTTGTGTAGTGTTCAAATTACTATCATCTGTTTTGATTTTTGCAATTCTAGTTTCCAATCTATCTGCTAACGTATTTAACCTTTCGACTAAAGCTTCAATTCTTGTGATCATGTGGACGCTATACTTTCTAATTCGTTCTTTTCTGACAGCACTTATTTTTGTAGCAACTTTTTCTTTTCTTTCATCAATATTTTTCAATTGATTCTCCTTAATTTTGACATTTAATCTGGCTTTGGGAGTTGAAGTTTGTGCGTATATATTGGGGGCCAAAAGAACTAAAATTAAAGTCGTTAATATAATACCTTTGAATAACATATAAAAATTCTATCTTAAGAGATAAAATAAAGCAAGAACGCTGAAAAACACAACAATAGGTATGAAGAGAAGAAATACCCTTAAAGTTTCTTTATCTGACCTTTTTAATATATGAATTTCGTTCATAATTTAATATATCACAAATATAGTGCAAGAAAGTTGACTAAGATTGAACCACTTGAGGCTATATTCAGATTCCCCCAACCTCTAATAGGTGCGTTCCCAGATTATTCAACCAATTTTGGACAATTTTCTTACTTGATATCTAGAATTTATGATAGTATGAATTTATGAAATTGATGGGCCTCAAACGACTCGTTTTTTATGTTTGGTTAATATACCAATTTGTTTTTGGTGTTTTTGTCCAACCGGTGAACGCTTCGGTGAATGTTTTCAACCAAATTTCGTCAACGGGAACTTCCGGAACGGGTAACGGGCAAATGAGGGTACCCAGAGGAATTGGAATAGATACCAGCGGGAACATCTTCGTAGCGGAAGGAACCAATAACCGGATACAAAAATTTAATAGTTCCATCTCATACGTCGCGAAATATGGAGGAACAGCGTGCAACACCAGCTTTGTCTGTTCACCCAGTGACGTAGCAATAGATTCGACCGGTAATGTCTACGTCGCTGACACCGGATATCACCGGATCAAAAAATTATCAAATGATTTGACAACGACAACATGGACTGTCGGTGGCACCAGTTCGGGTACCGGGAATACCCAATTTAATAGTCCTCAAGGAATTGCTCTAGATAGCTCTGCCAATGTATACGTTGCAGACCGCACGAATAACCGGGTGCAAAAATTTGATTCTAACGGTAATTTTCTGACAAATTGGGGAAGCAGCGGGACCGGAGATGGTCAATTCAGCTCTCTATATGATGTGACCGTCGACAGTGACGGAAATGTTTGGACCCTCGATGCGACCCAGAGAAAAATTTCCAAGTTTACTAACACAGGGACGTTCATTACCTCTTTTGCTAAGGGGAGCGGTGGATCAACTACGGTAAATACGCTTAACGGTCCTTTAAGTCTATATGTTGACCCCAGCGGAGGAATATATGTGGCTGATACGAACAATTCAAGAGTCGTCAAATTCCAAAATGATGGAACATTTCTCGCTTACAATGGCGGGCACACCACAACTTACGGGGTTACAATTGCGGCGGGTATTATCTACACAACCGATGGTTCGTCTTCAGCTCCGAAAATCCGTAAGTTTGATTACACCGGCGTAGCTTATCAGGTCAGTGGATTGCCCGGGACACTAGATCTCACGAATCAGACCACAGGACTCAATGTCGAGAGTGGGACTCTCTATGGAATGCAAGGGGCCACTGCGTTGAGGCTCAAAAACTCCGGCAGCAGAACCATAAGTGATGTAACGGTCACTCTCGGAGCAGACGGTGATTGGTCCAGCGTTACTGCTGACAGCGATCAATCGGCCGGTAAATCATTTGTTAGCAATCTCATCGGTGCCCCCGGTGCCGCGGCTACTCATACATTGTATGTACCTGTACCAGCCGGAAGAACGAGTTCATCTGTTTATATATGCCCCGATGCGACGTCGCTAGCGTCCATCAGCGGTTCCTGCAGCAACGGAGTTAGCCATGGCGTTGGTGGACCCTTTACCGAATCTTTCGGAACAATCACGGTCAGTAAAATAAGTGATCTTGGGGATGCGGTTACGTATTGGAAAATCGTGGGGATGGCCGGAAGCGGCGGAATCTCGGAAGGTTTTACCGAATACTCAGGCAGCGGATCAGGTACTTCCGGGAGTCCTTATCAGATTACAACTTGTACCCAACTCCAGGAGATGAAAGATAACCGGGCATCGTACTATACGATCATGAATGATATAGATTGTACAGCGACTACCGGCTGGAACGGCGGAAACGGTTTCATCCCGGTCGGTTCTTCAACTGGAGAACCTTTTTCCGGAACGTTGACAGGAAGTAATTCATATACGATTGATGGCTTATTCATCAATATGACCGCGTCAGGAGTAGGTCTTTTTGGCTACGGTAATGGCTTAACTGTGACTAATATCCATTTAACGAATATTCATTATACGAAATTGGGTGTTACTTGGGATTCGATTGGTGGGTTGATTGGACAAACCGAAGGTGGGAACGTAACGGGCTCCTCTACGTCTGGATTAATTGATCAGACAGTTAGTGGCAACAGTACTTCCGAAGTGGGTGGGCTTATCGGATATATTTCAAGTGGCGCTACCGTGTCTAACTGTTCAAGTTCAGTTAACCTTAATTTCAAAAACTCCGCTATGCAAATGGGTGGGCTTATCGGACTTACCCGCGGTACGACCAGTATCACCGATTCACATGCTACAGGTTTTGTCCACAGCGGACATAGTGCTTACAACAATGCTGGATTTATTGGACAGATGCAGGGTAATACTTCGATCGACAATGCCTATTCTACCGGCGAAGTGCACATCGGAATACCCGATGGAACGTCACCCTCGGATAGTTTCGATAACTCCGGCTTTGTCGGATCGATGGGGAATAACGATACGTATCCTGGGACGACTACAATTTCTAATTCATACTCTACGGGAAATATAATCGCCGAACTAAAAGATACAATTATTGCCAGCGACAGCGTCTGGGATACAGGCGGATTCGTAGGCCTTATGGAAGCTGGGTCTGTCATTACTAACAGCTACGCTACCGGCAATATCACCGTTGATATAGTTATGGAAGGTAAGGGCTACAACGGGGTTGGTGGTTTTGCATCCTTAACAAGGCAGCTCAAAATCGGAGCTTCACCCATAATTACCAATAGTTACTCGACTGGTTCAATCAATGTTCCTATCGGTGATTCGGGTTCTACAGTTGGTGGTTTTGTAGCTTCCCACCGCAACGGAACAATTTCTACATCACATTCAACAGGAAACATAACTATCGCTCCCGATGCTGGTTTCGGCGAATCCGGTGCTTATTATGGTGGCTTCGCGGGAAGTGTAAATGCAATTATTACACAGAGTTATTCAACTGGTTCGATTATTGCTACCAACGGAAATGTTTCAGATGTCGGTGGTTTCGTCGGGACCGTATCCGGTAGCACGGTAAACATTAATCAAAGCTGGAGTACCGGCCATGTTCAAGGGAACAACGCGATCGCTGGTTTTGTCGGTTTTATCCAAACCAGTACGACAGCGGGGAAAATCCAGAATTCTTATAGTCGTGGGAATGTTTATGCCTTTGATCAATTCGAGGACACCGAAGTAGGGGGATTTGCTGCATACGCGCGCTCATTAACTATCGAGAATGTATACAGCACAGGTACCGTCACATCACTTAATTCGAGTATTAACCTAGGGGGGTTAATTGGTTTTAACAACGGTGTGACCGTAACTAATTCATATTGGGATACCGAACTTAGTGGAGTTTCCATTAGTGTTCTTGGTACAGGCAAAACGACGGCGGAAATGAAGACATTATCGACTTTCACCGGATGGGATTTTGATACAATCTGGGCAATAGTGCCTCTAATAAACGATGGTTATCCGCAGTTCCAGTTTGACGATACCGGGCCTTCTCCGAGCCCTTCACCCTCCCCTACACCAACCCCTTCGCCCACTCCTACCTCCACACCCACAGGATCAGTTGCTGGTACCTCAACTACCGATAGCGGTTGCTTAATTTTACCTCCCTTGGTAGCTCCCAATATATTTGGCGCAATCAGGAAAACCGTTAAAAAAGTAGATTATGTATCTCTTCAATATACCCCAGTGAACGACAGGTCAACTGGCTACATAATTATGTATGGGTTTTATGCAGGAGATGAACGTTACAGCGTTAAATATGAACAGGGATATTCGTCGGGATCTTTGAGTTACGAAATCGGCGGACTGACACCGAAGCAACCGTACACTTTCTGGATGAGTGCCTACAACGGATGCGCAGTAGGACCGTGGTCTAATTATCTGACCGTAGACTCCAAAGGAAAATCAAATTATCCCGGCAACCCGACTCCCCAACCGACACAAGTAGTTACATCAGCTCCTATTCTCACTCCTATACCTCAACCTTCTCAGAAGGTAGAGACGATTATTAGCATAATTGATGACGAAGGGAATCCGATTGAGGCTGCAGTAGTAAATATCAGCAGTACTGAAGAGACACCGGTTCCGTCCGATAATGAATTAACTTTCTTGACCGGAATATTGGGGGTAATCACGGATGAAAACGGACAAATTATAGTAACCCTGTCCCCTGGAAATTATTTAATTGAAATCACTATCGAAGGTGAATCAATAATAAAGACAATAAATATCTCCAGGGATAATCCTGAAATAATTATTCAAATAAATGTTGATTCGATTCGGGATTCCGGAGATTGGGCTGTCCGGGTAATAAACTCGGTTATTAAAGTTGTCGGTACGGCTGCAGTAGTTTCTGCTGTAATAAGTACAATTACTACCACTTCGCTAGTATCCAGAAACCTACTGCCTATTTACAGGGAAACTGCACGTTCCTTTATCAAATTCCCAATAGATCTGCTGACCGGATTATTACAGATTTTTTGGCAGACCCTTCTGACTTTTATGACTACTTTCTTTGGAATAATAATTAAGAAGAAGCATTCAAAGGGAGTGGTGTTTGACAGTATAAATAACAAACCTATATATGGAGTTTATATAATATTTTACTCTTTATCCGGAAACCTAAAATCTGTTTATACCGACAAGCTTGGTATGTACACAGTAGATCCAATACCTGATGAATATCTGTTAAAAGCGGATAAAGTCGATTATCTGTTCCCGTCAAAAATCATCACCATTGCGAGTAATTTGTACTATTCCCACATTTATATACCCGGTGAGATTATCCAGGTCAAAGAATCCGGAGAAAAAATTAGTCATATTGCTGTTCCTTTAGATCCAAATGTCAAAATCTCAAGAACTAAATTAATAACACAACGGATAGTTAACGGTTTATTAAAAATACTAAAACTATTAAGTACACCCATCGCTATAACTTGGATAATAATTACAGGGATAGCAGCGTATAGTAGTCATTCATTTAATTATCAGATCCTTTTTATTGTCTCGACGATTGTCTGTGTTTTCCAGATTTTTGCAGAACGTCGGATAAATAATCGTTTTAGCATCAATAAAATCTAAAATATCTTTTCGATTCTGATTAAATCTTCCAAACATTAATCCCCAGCCTTTAGGCTGGTGGAGCAAGTATAGTTTGTGACATACTTGGAGAAATGTTAAAACACTGGCATGGAAGTCATACCAAAACAAGGATTATGACTCATTATGTTTTTGTTCCTAAATACAGAAGACGTGTGTTACGAGGCAAAATAGCTACAAGACTTAAAGATTTATTCTACAAAGCATGTGAACTAAACAGATGGTGGATTGAAGAAATCAAGATTCTGACAGACCATGTCCATGTGCTTATCCAAATTCAACCAAACAAATCAACTTCAGAGGTTGCAAACATTCTAAAAGGTGGATCGTCAAGAATCTTGAGGAAGGAATTCTCAGAACTAGAAGAATTCTTGTGGGGAGACTCATTTTAGTCAGATGGCTAATTTGCTGAGTCCATTGGTAACTCCAACTACTCTCAAATCAAAAAATACATCAAAGAAAACCTCGAAAGTATGCCACAAATGGAGTAAAACATGGCATTCATGCCATGTGTTTTTTTATTGCAAATATTGTCAGTTAGTCTTTGGGCAGTGAAATTGCAATTGATTTTACTTTATCCTTCCCAAGTATGGTTAAGTCACTCACTTTGGCTGATTCTTCACTTGGAGGATATAAAAGTACAGTTGACTGGAATGTTCACCCTGAAAAAGGTTTAGAAAAAGCAAAAGCAAATTGGTTAAATCATGAAGTATTTAATAAAACCAGAGAAAATAAGTTTGCCTCGGACAAGTTAAAGAAAATGTTAAGAGATTATTCAGGCTGGCATTGGTTTAATTCTGATCCAAGAGAAAAACTAAACCCTCCTGCAATTGACTAAATTCAAAATATAAAAGCACCAACAACTATAATGATTGGAGAAAATGACCTTAGCTATTATCACGATATCGCAAATCTACTAAATCAAAAGATTTCTGACTCTAAGAAGATAATAATTCCAAATTCAGGACATATGACCTGCGTAGAAAATACAGAAGCAATTAATAGAGCTCTTCCTACACAATTAGATATAGTTGAATAAAATACTTCACGAACTACATTAGAATTAGAAAGAAATTTTTTTTGTGTTTTCTGAACTTATCTGTTTCCGTGTGCTCGGGCTCATGCCACACACTCTGATTTAGAGCGGGAGACGCAAATTGTTTCGAACCCCACCTCGAGATGCTCCTAGCACATTTTAACAAGTTGATGGAAGTGTATAAGGCCAAATGATATAATTTCTCCATGAATAACAAAGTGTCGAAGCATGATAAAAATACACAGATTGAAAAATATCCAGACAAAGATCGGTTGAGCCTCGGAGCTGCAAATCTTATTGTACAACTTTCACGCGACGCAGCACAAGCTAGAGGGTATTTTACAATCGCCCTAGCAGGTGGGTCTAGCCCAAAATCTCTTTATGAACTTTTGGCAACCCAGGCATTTAAGGAAAAGGTCGATTGGACAAAATGGCATGTTTTTATTGGAGATGAGCGACTTGTGCCTGAAAATCATCCAGATAGTAATTTTGGAATGGCAGCCTCGGCATTGATTTCTCATGTCCCGATTTCGAATGAAAATATTCACCAGGTTAATACTGCCATCGAAGGTGAACAAGCCGCCGCAACATATGAATCCGAAATAAAACAAGTCTTTGCAGGACTCGACACGGCTATAAACAGCCAATTGCCAAGATTAGATCTGATACTACTCGGATTAGGCCCCGATCGACACACATTATCATTATTCCCAGGGAAAAGTTCCCTTCTCGAAAAAAATAAGTTGGTAGTATTTACAAATCCTGGTGTATTACCGCCACCTGTTGACAGAGTATCGTTAACATTGCCAGTAGTAAACAATGCAAGAAATATCATATTTTTGGTAACTGGTGCTGAAAAGGCAGAAGCTGTAGCGGATATAATTCGCAACGAACCCGATTATTCGCGACCGGCTTCTATGGTGTTAGCAAGTGAACATACAAAAATTGTATGGATGCTCGACGAAACAGCCTCATCACGACTCTAAAAACACAAATGCTCAGGATATTTCAATACATTCGCCACTTTGGTGGGGGTGGCATCCCCTCTGGAGCACCATATGGGACGATGTTGGAACCTATCTAACCTTCTCGCATTCAAAATATCACAGGATAATGACGGGAGCTTACTTTCAGACTCAGAGTTTGCCGAGAGAAAACGGGAACCTATGATGGAAAAAGAGCAGATTACCCGCTAATTATCACAATCTAATCCAAATGGTTCTGACTGGGCAGATGTAGCCAGAGATGTGTTTGAGTTTGCCCTTCTCGCCAAACAATGGTTTGAAAATGGTGACTCAATCGATAAAAAAGTAATTCTTAAGGCAATCGGCGTGAACCCAATCTTACTTGATCAAAAATTAGACTATCAGCCTAGATTTATCTTTTTGAAGATTAAAGATGGAGTAAAAAAGGCCATTGACGAAAACGGACGGCGTGACCTTGAAAAAAGCCCATCAAATCAAACTAAACTGAAGAACTTTGTAAAAAGTTCTCTATGGTGCACTATCTGGGACGATGTTAGAACCTATCTTACCTCCTCTATTGATCCGAAAGAGAAATCTAGCCTCATGATTGCCTTCTCTCATTTTAAAAAAGAGTGAAAACTATGAGTTGGTACAATAAGTTCCAAATGGACACGCAGTTATCATTGTTAATCAACCCATTCTTTCCAATTGCAACCTACAATAGTTCTCAAGTAAAAATATATTCCTCGATACCGAAAAGTTTGACGCATCATAGTTAGCCCATCAGTCATTCCTCCCCAGAAGCCTCTTCTCAAGAACTTAAATGAGTTATGTCCGGTTAAGGGAAGGTAATAAACTATTTTATTTAAACTTTCATAATAAGAATTGATATGCAATTCAAGTTGATAGCCTTCCGCCGGTTGTTGTAGGATCTTCCTCAAATCCTCTGTCTTCATTAATCTTTCCCCGGATAGAGATAGATCAAGATTTGTCCATTTATGAAACCCGGTATTACTCGCTTGGCGAAAAACCAGCATATCCATTTTCTCTGTTTTGAAAATATGCAAACCTCGAACCAGTTGGTTTTTGCTAAATCCTACAAAATCAGAATCAAATAACAATGCATTTTTTGTTTTTGTCGCTTCTACTCCTCTCCTAACCGCTTCTGTCTTCCCCAACCGTTTAGAAAAATGCATTAACTTAACTTGAGCAAATTGCTTAATTTCTTCATCCGACCCGTCGTTTGACTCATCAACACAAATTATATGCGAAATTTCTGGAACTGTTAACAATTCACTCAAAATATTCCCAATCCTACCCTTTTCATTGAACACGGGAACTATACAAGTTGTGCCTATCATTTTAATATTCTCTCACATTGATGGCATATATTCACCACCTTTTCAAAGAAATATTTTTTCTATATTAACTGTTCTTAATCCGTTGTCCGAGTTCCAATAACCTATCAATAATCTGATGTGGTATTTCTCCAGAACCCATCGGGCCAACATTTAATAAAAGATTGCCTTTTCGTGCCATAACCTTTCGATAATATTTTTCAATTTCGCCTACCGATTTCCAATTGTTATCCCAACTTTTGTATCCAAAACTACCATTCATTGTCATGTTGACCTCCCAACTCCGAGTGGGAGTAAATCTTGGTAACATTTGTTCCGGAGTGTCATAATCTCCAAGACGCGTGCTTCGGAAAAAGATGGGTGGTACTCTAGGTAACACCCAAAATGGCCTTTTGCCCACGCGGTTGTTAATAATGATATTGGGCTGTAAAGAACGACACAAATTTTCAATCTCTTTACCCATTGCGTCTGTCCACTGCGGAATCCAATCGCCATCAAAAAAAAGAATAGATACGTCGCCATAATTGGTCAGTAGCTCTGAAATCTGACCTTTTAGATAGCTAAAATATTCCTGGAAATTTTCATATCGTGCCAACATAGAAACCTTTGTAGACTTATCCCAGTCTAGAATTGAATAATATATTCCAAATCGCATATTTTCTTTCTTACAAGCAGACGCCAAAGCCTTGATAATATCTACTTTGTATGGGGTTGACTGGGTAACCGTAAAATTGGTTAGTTTCGAGTAAAATACACAAAAACCATCATGATGTTTAGCAGTGATAATGATATATTTCATACCCGCTTTCTTTGCGAGTCCTACCCACTCCGAGGGTATAAATTTTTTTGGGTTAAATGATTTCGCAAGCTTGGCATACTCTTGACGGGCAATTCTGCCCCAATACATCAACCACTCTGAATACCGTGGAACTCGCCGACCTTGCCATATACCTCCAGCGATTGAATACAAACCCCAGTGGATAAACATGCCATACTTAGCTTTTCTCCACCAACCCATTCTGTGTTTAGAATTCATAGTAGTTGTCATCTTGTGCCGAGGAGGTATCTTCCAGACTGCTCTGCGTTTGGAGGCATTTCTCGTATGCCTTTGGTTAGTCTATCCATAATTTGTGCTCCCGAGAGGACTTGAACCTCTACACCTTTTAAGGTATACGGCCCTAAACCGTACGCGTCTACCATTCCGCCACGAGAGCATACTTTCAGGCTACATTATACCCTTTAAACCAAAAAAAGTCCCGCAATTAAGCGGGACTCGAAAAGTTCTAACGCCAGACTCGCAAAATGCGAGACAGCCTCGGAACGTGATGGTACTATAGCATATGATTATAGGTCTGTCAAGTATTTATAATACTATCCCCTTTTGCGGGTGAGTATGAATATGGATGGGCCTATCTTTAGGAAGGAAAAAATATTTTGTAGATTATTTTCTATATCCAATAATAGTTTGGTCGGAAACATCCTCTTTAATAACGATGAACGAATGTTTGAAACTGATTTAATTTCGACAATTTCAAAACCATGATCTTGAAGCTTCTGCATAACCTGATCAGGATGGTAATTGATAAAAGGAAGAGATTTCTTCTTTATTGATTTAGGACTGCTTCTGTCAATTGGCCAAATGGTAATTGGATAAGTAAAATCTCCTTCGAAAAATTGTCGAATAATTTCTATAAGATGATTTTTATTGGGAAATTCAAGGATCAGATAACCATTTTTTAATAGAATTTTATTAATTACACCAAAGGCCACATCAAGATCTTTAATGTGATGTAACACTCTTACCATCAGTACCATATCAAAACTATTTCTATAAATTTTTAAATTTTCTAAACTTGAGTGAATATATGATATTTTCTTTGAATTATTATATTTTTTTCTGGCTATAGACAATAGTTTAGAGGATGGATCAGAAAGGACAATTTTTTTAGACCGATAATAATAAGCAGGAACAAGTCTGCCGTAACCTGCACCAATATCTATTAAATTATTAAATCTATTGACTTTACTCAGAAATTTCTTAATTATCATTATTTCTGAGGCATGTTCATACTCCCTGGATTTCCAATACATCGGGTAGTCATAATTGTCATATGCTGCTGCCATTATTAATTAGAATATAAATTTGGACTATTGCATCTCGGACATGAACTGATTTACACCGGCAGCCCATGAACCATTGCTTAATGGGGTGTATTTACTCATAATCTCCTCTGGTGTGACGAAGCCTTTATCTATGTACTCACTTTTTATTCCTTCTGTAACTGTTTCAATTCCATGTTCATATGAATCAAATCCTAAAGTTCCTCTGCTGTGAATCCCCCATCCCCAGCAATTAAATCCCCCCGGAGGTATATGTTTACAGAGATTACTTTCCTGTTGAGCGATAGCAGGTATTAGACGGTAATCTATACCGTATTTATCTGCCATTAATACTATAAACTCAGAGTAGTCAACTAAGGAAGAATCATAACTAGCTAGATACTGTTTAACTATTTCAGGTCTTGCATCTCGAGCAGAAGCTGAACCGTTAACTGTAGGGAATTCGTCAGGAAGAGATGCGTATACCTTTGCACCACTTCGGCTTGTAGATGCGCCCAAAACATGATTACTTTGGTTTGGTTTAAACGAAATTAAAGAAAACATAGTTATCCCCAATGTAATTGGCGTAATTGCGAAAAAAACCACAATTAGCACAATATTCTTCCAGAAACTATAATCACTACTCATAATCTAGAAAAGAGTTTGTCATATAGAGTATTGTGTGTCAAGTTTGGTATAATACCCTTAATGCAGGTGTGGCGAAATGGTAGACGCGTACGCTTCAGGAGCGTATAGGTTAAAAACCTGTGGAGGTTCAAGTCCTCCCATCTGCACAAAATATAAGATATTAACAAGCGGGGGTGGCGAAATGGTAGACGCGCAGGTTTAAGGAACCTGTGGAGAAATCCTTGGAGGTTCAAGTCCTCTTCCCCGCACAATTTTTATTCAGTAAATGTTTTAATTTTCCGATTAGCATCATAAACATAATTTCTGTTTTGAGACATAACCTCAAAATGATATTCGGTATCGGGACTTAAATTAGTTAATAAGAATTCGTGATCGTTTGTTCTTTTCTCAGTTTGGATGTCCATTGGATATGTTTCATCCAGTCCATAGTTTACTTTTCCATTGGCCGGGTGGTTTGTTTTCCAAGAAATTTTTGCCGAAGTTGAAGAGAGGACAACTACTTGAACGTCATATATTTTCGTTGGCTCCGGTACAAATAAATAGCCAAATTTGATTATAGTTATCCCAGCTATGTGAGAAACATTCTCAAGTTTCACACCGATTGAAAATGTCAGATTTGCAATGTTATTTTTGGTTTGAGATATAGTGTTATTTAGGCCTTTTATAATCCCCGAATATCGGTCACTTGTCACCATCATAACATTCTTGATAGCCCCAGGAACACTTTGTGCAATTGAGTTATAAACATTTCCAGTAGTGTTATAAATTATGGCTAACAGTGAGTTTAGGAAATTATACGCAAGACGGATTTCATTTACTTCTCTATTTAAAGCTACTTGTATAATTTGACCTACATTGTTAAAAACATTTCCTAAAAAAGCGATTATAGAATCAGAAATTTTCATTATGATACTTGGTTCTATTTGTTTCGTTATCTCAATTTTATCGTTAATTTGTTCCTGCTCTTTTTTTGGCAAATCTATAATGTTTTCGTTGTCGCCTTGTTCTTTTTCAGGTTTAATTATTTGAGATAAAGAACCGACATTAAAATCCAGACGATTTTCTACAAGATTATCCGCGATATCCTTACCGGTTATAGTTATTTTGTAAGTTCCCAGATCAAGATTTTCTTTTTGCACATATTCAAAAGAAAAATATTTATCACATCTTTGTTTTGTATTGTCTGTTACTTGTGTGTTATCGCAGGTATAAAATATTTTATCCGAATTAAGTGTGTAGATGGTATGAAGTTTGTAAATTAACCCATTTTTCTTTTCTACTTTTATCTCAACATTTTTAGGTCCGGAGGCAATTTTTGGGCCATATTCATCTTGGATTTGGTTAAGATTTCCGCCTGCCAAGGAATCGGAAATCCTACCGTTTATTGTTGGAGTTCGGTCGGAAGTCACAAAGTTATTAGATGAAAGTGAATTATCGTTGAATTTTATAGAATCAAACATTGGTGAAGTTAAATCTACAAAAAATGACCTACTGCTTGAGATTTCATTTTCAGCGAAGTCGCGTACTTTTACTTTCCATTGCACTTTACCTTCACGTAATTTCCCGTCATATTGTCCGGAATTACTGTCAATGCTCCATTCAGGGGATGATTTGGTGTAGACAGTAATGTAGTTGTTGTTTGCATCAGAATCGGAAAAATTATCAAAATGGATGACATAACGACTGTTTACAATATCGGTAGTTCCTGCCGTCGGTATATTGTCAATGCTAAAATCACCAGACGGTTCTGAAGAACCCAACGAAGGATTATCAATTTCAAGACTATATTTAGAAAGACCCGACGTGTCGTCACTTGTTGATTTCCACTTGAAAGATGGTCTTTCACTATTTGTATATGAGTTATCTCCGGGACTATCCAGTTCGACAGCAGCAGGAGATAGTGTGTCAAGAATTATCGTATCGCTATATGCACCGCTTTCATTATTGGTTGTGTCCTTAAATTGAATATAGACTATTTTTGTTCCATCTCCAGTAGTAAGTGACCATGTTTTAGTCGATGAAAAAGCCTCATATACACCGTCTGACAAATCAGACAGATTTGAAATTTTCATCTGTATGTCTGATGTACCACTGAAAAAATCGGATGAAGCAGTGATATTTAAAGTAGTAGTTTGCAAATTGGTATACCCGCTACCTGAGTTGATAGTAATGGTTCCTGTAGGACCACCTGTATTAATTTGAACCGAGCCGTTTGCGGAAAAAGAACTTTCATTTCCAACAGCGTCAGATGTTTTAATCCTTAGATACCACGTACCGTCAATTATTGGTGTTACATGTGTGTAAGAATTAGTGGTTGATGTCGATGAAGAAACACCCGAGGAAAACGAAGAGGATTGAGACCACTCTAAAGTATACGGAGTTGCGGCAAGACCTGATGCGCTGTCGGTACTGGCAGTCCATGTCCAAGTTGGTGTAGTGTCAGAAGTGGGACTGGTTGTAGATGGAGTACCCGGTACTGTAGGGTCTGTAGCATCTACAATGAAGGCCACTGCTCCTGAGTTGGCAGTAGCGTAACTGCTTTCTGCCAAACTGTTGTCTATCGTTTTAACGCGCCAATAGTAGCTACCATCGGTCAATGTTTGTCCGGAAGATCCAGTGGTATAAGTACCTGATCCGGCGGCTTGACCGACAGTGAAGGATGTTGCACTCTGAGATGCGAGAGCAGAAGTATAATCGAACAGCGGTGATCCGAAACCGGCACTGTCATCGATCTGTATTTGATATTTAACGGTATCTGCTCCGTCAGGATCAGCCAAAGTAAAAGTCGGGGTAGGAGTGTTGTCAGCCGTATACCCACCGCTTACCAGCCCGGATGGTCCGAGTGATGTCGGAGCATTTGGGGATTGGTTGGTGACGATACGAAAGTCATATGGTGAGCCTCCGTAAGCAACCCAGTCGGAGCAGTTACTGTTTGTGTCGCAGGTTCTTGCCTGCCAATGGTAGTTGGTTAAATCAGAGAGACCTGAGACTGAGGCAGATCCAACGACAGGAGACCCGGTATATGATACTCCGGATCCTGTATTTGTTGTTGTGTCGCTAAAACTTGTATCAATTGTTCGTACTTCAAATTCAGGAGTCAGGGTGATGCTTCCACCAGCTACCATGGTTTGTTTGAGAACCACTGTTGTTTCATCGGTAGTCGCTCCTGATGTTATTACCGTTGTCCCGTTTGACTTGTACTGTGTCAGACTGGTGGGAGATTGAGGGATGCCATTGATGCTGATTGTGCCGGCACCTCCTGCACCATTCCCACCTGTACCGCCCGCTACACTCCACGTACCATTGCAACTATTGCTGACTCGGTAATCGAGAGCGATCCTTCCGCCTCCTCCACTACCGCCAAACTCTGCACCATTCCCACCGATAGCAGAGACCGTACCTGAACCTGTGCAGGTATTGGCAACCAACCAAATACTCCCACCTGCTCCTCCACCGTTTCGTGTGGTAGCATTATTTGCGTTCATGGTGATTGAGCCAGTCAAAGTGATAATTCCAGATGAGACTAATTTGATGGCTCCGCCACCATTTCCACCCGCGGTACAGGAACCAGATGGATTGGCTCCGCCACCAGAACTACCTAAGAGTGTTGGGGCAGTTGAGTTTCCCGTAGTACCACCTCCGAGTTTGATATTGCTATTTCCATTGGCACCCGCTCCACCATGGCCGCCTCCTCCACCGCCCTGATTAGTAACGCATCCACCCTGACCAGGTGAGGGTCCAGACCCATTTGCACCTGCAACTCCCTGATAACCCAAGCCGTTACCGTAAATCGTGGAGCCGGTGTTAATCGTTAAATTTCGTATAGTTAGAGTAAGTCCAACGCCGTTATTGTCAGTAGTGTAATAACCCCAAACATTTAACGTACTGCTATTTGTAATGGATACATCACGGAAACTAGATAAACCACCTTCGAGAGTTGTATCGGATCGCCAATACTGCGTTGTCGGAATGACGAGATCATTGTTGGTATCGTCGACAATAACGACTGTCCCATTTTCTCCTAATCCTCCGCTTACTCTTGTTCCAGCAGTTGCAGTTATTGTTCCGTTGTAGGAATTTGTTGTCGTGTAATGTAATGCTATTCTGCCCCCAGCGCCACTGCCCCCCCACTCCGCCGCATTTCCTCCATTAGCCGATATTGCCGCACTTCCTGTGAGTGTGGATGCGATTAGATAGATACTTCCACCGGATCCTCCCCCAGGCCGGGTCGTGGCAGGGGTCGTTCCATTCATTGAAATTGCTCCGGATATATCCACTGTACCTGTAGCGTTAATCTTAATTGCACTTCCACCATGACCTCCCGGGATATTTCCTCCATTATTTGCACCACCTCCGCTACTTCCCAATTTGACGGGTGCAAGGATTGACCCTACCGGGTATCCACCAAGTTTGGTTGCGGCGCCGGCTCCGTTGCCTCCTTTTCCGCCATGGCCACCTCCTCCACCTCCAATATTTGCGGTGCTGCCACCCTCGCCATACGACGGGCCGGCACCATTTGCAGCCGTCACAGCCTGATAACCTAATCCGTCACCTTTTACGGATGAACCGGTATTAATCGTAATGTTACGGACATTAAAAATAAAACCGATTCCATCACTGTTGCCGCTATAGTAACCCCATAAATTCAAAGTACTGTTATTCGTTACCACAATATCTCGATATGTTTGGGTTTGTCCCTCAAGGCTTGGATTAGCCCGCCAAAACTGTGTAGTCGGAATGGTCAAATCATTATTAGTGTCATCTTTAATAATTACCGTTCCATTTTCACCACCACTATTTCCCGTCGCCGTTAATGTCCCGCTATAATTATTACCTGTTGTAAAGTGAAGTGCGATACGTCCTCCCGAGCCTCCACCACCTCCATTTCCAGCAAGTGTGGAACCTCCATTTGCTGAAATACTGGCTGATCCTGACAGTGTCTGAGCACTTAAAAATATACTCCCGCCGGATCCGCCGCCGACACGGGCTATCGCGGTAGATCCGCCATTAAATGAAAATGATCCGGATACGTCGATTGTACTTGTTGCCGTAATTTTGATCGAGCTGCCTCCGCTACCACCTGAAGCACAGCTACCTGATACACCCGCTCCGCCAGCACTTCCCAACAAAACAGGTTCCAAGAATGAACCAATAGCAGTACCTCCCAGTTTAAGAGCTCCAGCGGACCCATTTGCGGCGTTTCCACCATGACCTCCGCCTCCTGCACCAACGTTTGATGCACATCCGCCTTGTCCAAATGAGGGACCTGTACCATCACCAAGGACACCCTGATATCCCAAGACATTACCATTCACCGAGGATCCTGAATTGACGTTGAAATTACGGACGTTAAATAAAAATCCAACACCATCGCTATTGCTTGTATAATATCCATATATATTGAGCGTGCTATTATTGGTAATCGAAACATCCCGGTAGGTATGGGAAGATCCTTCAAGAGCAGGATCTGCTCTCCAAAATTGGGTTGTAGGAATAGTTATGTCATTATTTGTATCGTCTTTTATTATTGCAGTTCCATTTTGGCCTGCTGAGCTGAGAGATCCGGCAGCGCCGCCGGTTGCTGTAATAGTTCCTGAATAAGTATTGGATGTCGTGTAATGAAGGGCAATTCTACCTCCCGCACCACCACCACCTCTTTCATTGCCCGTTCCTCCATTCGCAGAAATTACTGCACTACCCGCGAGGGTACCTGCTGTTATGTAGAGCGAACCTCCTGATCCACCACCAGTTCTCACACCGTTACTCGTACCGTTGACGCTGACTGTTCCTCCAATGGTTACAGTTCCGGAAGCTGTAAGTTTTACAATACCGCCTCCGGAACCTCCCACTACACACGCACCCGAAGGGTTTCCTGCTCCACCCTCGCTTCCTAAAGAGTTGGGAGTAAGAAATGCACCATATGCAGACCCAGCGGCATGCGTAATAGCACCTCCTGCTCCTCCAGCCGCTCCATATCCGGCCCCTCCAGGTCCTTCATTTACGGTACACGTTCCGAATCCTCCTCCTGGGCCTACCGGTGTTAGACCTGTATGCCCCTGATATCCTTTTCCAGCTCCGGTTATTGACCCCTGTATATTTATTGTATTAGCTTGAACCTCAAACGACCCATACTGGGAACCGGTGTAAGCTTGAACAGTTGCAGTAATTGAGGTGTTAACAGTAAAAGTACCTATATTTGTGTGAACTCCAGCAACAGCAGTATTTGAAGAAATAGTCCAGTCAGCTCCCTCATGGTCACCTCCACCTAAATCAGTGAAGCTGGCAAAGACAGGAGAGGCACTTAAATGCATTGCAATTGCAATAGATAAAAAAACAAAAATACTTAAAAAAAATTGTCTCAATTTGGCCACATTTTCAGTATAGAATATATTAAGGTATTTGAAAATATTTTAATGTGTTAAAAACAAATCTTAATCAACTTTATAATCCTTCTCAAATCTGATAAAATGAAATATATTCCTTAACAGAAGTAGAAGATTTTTTAAAAATTGCTATCTGCAAAAATGGTCGCTTGGCTCAGATGGTTAGAGCGTCTCGTTTACATCGAGAAGGTCGGGGGTTCGAATCCCTCAGCGACCACAATATAACGAATATAAACATTGAAATTCGGTAATAGTTCGTATATAGTGTTTATATGCTCATTAAAAAATGCTCTAAATGTCTTAATAAACTCAATATATCTGATTTTTATTTTCGCAAAAGAGGTCCAAGAGCCGGTAGCTATTATGAGAAATGTAAATTATGCATGAAAATACGAGGTAGAACTTATTATCATCAAAACCATGATAGACAATTAAAATTAGCATTAATTCGCAGACATAGAGCATATAGAGAAAAAAGAGAATTTTTAATAAAAAC
>CAZIPM010000008.1:0-8406 GCA_964541395.1 uncultured Gammaproteobacteria bacterium
CAAGGTTAATAATGATTTGACAGTGACCTTTCCAGATCTTCGTTTTCAAGAAATTCCTGCCTTTTGGGAAAAAGTTAAAAAAATTGATATAAACATTATACCTATCTATGCTGATCCAAAGCTTGTAAAGGCAGTTAAAGAAATTCTCAAAAATCAATTAGCTCAAACCGAATTTAGAGATCTAAAAACTCTTTGGATAAGGGCAGAAAAAGAAATCGTTACAGAAATATACAAAATTATACCCAGCAAAAAAGGTGCAATTAAAAAGTTGACAATTTATCCAACTTCTTTTGGAACCTCTTCAAGTTTTAATCTCATTACCAAAAAGGGAGAAATAGCTTTATATATAAGATCTGATGGTGGTATCCACACAATTACAGAGGCTATTGTAACTTCACTTACTAGGGCAGAAATATATAAAGACCTTGGAGGAGTTTGGCAAGAATCTGAAATTATTACTGATTGGCTGGTAACCAAATCTTCTCTCGCTGATGTACTTCAAAAATATGAAAGGAAAGAACGATATATTCCCACACTTAAGGGAACAAGGTTGAAACAGCAGGCAAAATTACTTGTTAAATCAGAAAATTTTTACAAAAAACTAGGACTCCCAACTACCAAGAATGTTTTTGGCTTAAATGGAAAAACTCCCGAAATATACAAAAAACCAATTGAAAACTTAACCTCCAAAGAGAAAACAATTTTAAGACTTTTAATTTTAAAAATGGACAATGCTGTTACGGTTGATGAAATAGGTGAAAATATTTTTCAATCAGCTGACAACTTCAGCTTATACGCTATATCTAAAACTATTGAAAGATTGAGAAGAAAGTTGGAACTTAATGGAATTTCAGGTTCTTATATACAAACATTAAGGGGTAAGGGTTATTTATTAAAAAATTAAGTTATTCTCCTCCACCACCCATAGGTATTGACCCATAACCGTCAGAGCCATAATATAAATCAATTTCTAGTTTAGTTAGTTCTTTTCTTTCTAACTTTTTTCTCATCTGTTCATCCTTGTTTCGACTTGATTTTACTAACAATTCCTGTTCTCGTCTAAAATCTCGTGCGTTTTGTGGGTTATCTTCAATATCACCTTTCCAAAATACAGAGTCAGCTGAATATTTTTTACGTATAGCCATAAGTTCTTCAAGATCTTTCTGTTCCAAATCAAAAGATGGTTCGGCAAATTCATCTTCTTTATTAACTATTATCAATCTTTCTCTTTGCCTTTGACTCCGATCTTGATCAGCCATAACAATATAATATAGCTAGAATTATATTTATCTTGACTGAAGTTTGACTATTTGAAGATTTTAAAACTTGCTTTGGCAAAATGATTATTAAAAGTAGCTACATCCTGAAGTTCAAGTCTTTTCATAACTGCAAATGATGTACAGTCTGTAAATGATAATTTACTCCACGGCTCCTTAAAAAGCTTCCATGCTAATATTTCGTCGTCCACCTCAACTCTTAATAAAGTTAATTTCAGAAGTCCTTTCCCTAATCCATCATGAAAATCAATTGCATCTTGTAGATTACATTTAGTCCTAATTAGAGTGTAAGTTTCATCAAGAATGTAATTTGTAGTAATAAACTCATACTGAAGATCCTCTAACTTTTTGAGTATGTCAATAGAATTATTATGAAATTCGTCTTTTTGGTCTGCCAGAGCTTTAAAATAACTTGTATCAACAAAGATCTTATTAGATTTCATATATTGCCTTATCTTCTTGAGATAATTCCAATTTCTTATTTTTCTTAGAGATTTTTCTGTTTGCAAAGTCGAATAAGAAATCATACACAGTTTTTTGAGGACTTTTTTCCAAAAATCCCATTTGGTCTCTGACGGTTGTAATTTTAATAGCCTGTTTTATGTAATCATTAACACTTATACCCCTACTTGCAGCAATAGTTCGAACCAAAGTCATATCAACTTCAGGAATTCTTAAATTCGTGGTAATAATATTAGCAACCATATTTCATACTTAATATACCATGGTATGATTGGTATTGTCAAGCAGTTTAAATTATTTTAACAAATTCCCCACTTACCCACCCTTCTTTATCTTCAAACTTTATTTTAAACCAACCTGAAGTTGTATCTTTTTCCCAAACATCAAAAATTTCCCCCGGCTTAACTTGTCCCATTATTTCCGAACTTGATGTGGGTTCACTTCTGACTCTTAAAAAACCGACATCTGTGTTTAAAATTTCTATTTTTTCCCCTTCAAACTCGGGTTGCGAAATAACTGGTGTTTCAGCTGCCAGAACAACTGTATTTTTTTGTAATTTAACTACTGCAGTCAGTTTATATCCGTTATATGATCTGATAGACAATTTTTTATCCAAATATCCTTCTTTAGAAACAAATAGTTCATGCTCCCCTTCTTTTATTTTTGTCCGAAGTGGAGCAAAACCATACACTCTGTCACCGATTGAAATCTGTGCGTTATCCGGAATGGAAACTACAGTGACAAGGCTTCCTTCTTCTGCTGTTTTTTCAAACGATACTGTTGCACCGCTTGTTTCTTCTTCACTTTCTTTAAAACTTCTTTTAATAATAGTCTTAACTCCTGATACCAAATAAACTTTTGTTTCATAATCATCAAGTTCTAATTCAGATTCAGGAACTAATCTGATAACAATATCTCCGGCTTCTCGGGTTGCCTCATATGGTGTTTTACCCACATTAACTCCATTTATAAACACTTCTGATTTAGGTTCAGTTTCAATCAGAATTCCTGCCGGTTGTGCTTTAAATACTCCCCAGAAAGCTAAAAACGAAACAGCTATCAGAAACATTCCCACAAGGACAAGAAAAATAACAATTAATTTTCTACGCATACTTTGAATGAATTTTACCATCATCTGGAAACCAATGTTTACCAGAATAGGTTTGATAGCTTAACTAATTAATTAAAAGTCTTGACAAAAATAAATATATTTATTATATTTACTTG
This sequence comes from uncultured Gammaproteobacteria bacterium, assembly GCA_964541395.1. GTDB lineage: Bacteria > Patescibacteriota > Microgenomatia > UBA8517 > UBA8517 > CAZIPM01. The sequence goes on from CAZIPM010000008.1 coordinate 2,967, forward strand.
GCACTCACCGCATTAGAGTGCCAATATAGAACATTTGATTAGTTGAGTATGAAAGGAGGTGAAGTAGATTATGCAATTAGTAAGATTTGATCCATTCAAAAGTTTATGGGATGAAGACTATGCAATGCCTGTAAATCAGCGTGGTTTAAAAATCAGAGAAACTGATAAATCCATAGTGGTTGAGGCTGTAGTAGCAGGAGTTCCCAAAAACGATGTCAACATAGAAATTGAAGACGGAGTCTTGACTATTAAAGCTGAAGCAAAGGAGGAAGCTGAGACTAAAACAGAATATAAATCCTCTTCCTATCAGTATTATTACTCTGTTCCCCTAACAGGAGGACAATGGGATAAAGCTGAAGCTAATGTGGTTGATGGAGTAGTAAAACTGGAAATCCCCAAAACTGAAGAGGCTAGGCCCAGAAAAATTACAGTTAAGTCAAAATAAATGTAGGCTATGTGGTAAAATATGCCTATCGATCCGGTGCTAGAGTAGATATAGGGCGGTCTGCAAAACCGTTTACATGGGTGCGAATCCCATCCGGATCTCCACAGTGCTATATGACGGGTCGGTACGGGGTATCGACCAAGCATTTAGTCTATCCCTAAGTACTTTTTTGTTTTCTAGAAAGAGCCAAGGATTTTTACAGCGAGACCCTCGTAAAATTATCCGGTACACAATATTGCCACAATGTTGATTTGTTTGTGCAAAAAATGTAAAATCCCTGTTTATTAGAAATAAGGTGATTAATTTATGACGATAGACTTGGAAGATAAAAAGTTAATTAGAGAACGAGTAGCAGCCGGAAGAAGGGAAGAGGTTTTAGCTTATTTAGAAGATGAAAGACAAATGGTGCTTGCTTTGGTTAAAACTGAAAGTGGAAGACGTTCTGCTGAGGATACAGAAGACTTTGTAGAACAAATGCTGGCTGATATTAAAGGGAAAATACAAATAGCCAATCAAGCCTGATTTTCTTCATTTATATATTAGAATTCGATATTCCCATTATCGGAAGGGTATTCGTGGTGTGAATTTTGATAAATTTAATTAGGTAAAGAATCACCAATTACGGTAAAAAAACTGAAATAATTTTCTAGTATAATTTACAGTTCACAACGGGTTTCTGTTTCAGCATCGCATGTATCTTTACCCAACCATCCGTCTGCCGTATCGGTATCACCTTCACCTAGAAGATTATCGTTTCCGTTTCCTCCGTCCATTTCATCATTTCCAACTCCACCCAGTAATGCATCCTTTCCATTACCTCCTTTTAACTTATCGTTTCCATCACCACCTGAAACTTCATCGTCTCCGTTTCCACCGTTTAGGTTGTCATTTCCATCACCACCAAAAATTTTATCCGAGTTATTCCCACCATCTAACGTATCGTCACCTTCATCCCCCAATAAAATATCGTTTCCGTTTCCTCCGTTAAGAGTGTCATTGCCCAATCCTCCAATTATGCAATCCTCTCCATTACCGCTATCTATGTTGTCGTTGCCTTCAAATCCAAAAATAAGATCGTTTTTCAAAGTTCCTCTGATTTTGTCGTCTCCTTCAGTTCCATAGATAACATTTCCGTTAATTGCCAGACTTTGGCATTCTAATGGAACTTCGACGGATATACCGATTTTAAGATCAAAAATTAAAGACAAGTTTTGATATTCATTACCTGCGCTATCTGAAAACTTAACCTCAAACAAAATATTTTTGATATCTCCGGGGTTGAAGTCAATTAGTGATATTCCGTCTATTCCAGTACTTTCAGTAAAAAACTGATTTAAAGTTTTAACACCCAGTGTTCCTCCATATAAATCATTCCCTCCTTCGGATATGACAATTTCCAATACATCACCTAAACTGTCGGAGCCTGATGATTTAATACCCCGAACACCTACAGGTCTAAGTACCGCAGCACTATTAGTAATAACAACGGGTCTTACCACCTCTTCACCTGGAGCAATGTTGTTAATAACAAAAATAGGATTACCTTCAGGTACACCCCAATCAACAGTCAAATCCCCTACAGCCAAAACAGTACTTTTGAAAACACCTTCCCATTTAACTTCCCTATAAGCAAAGACTGTAATTAAAATCAAAAATATTATAATTAAAATTCTTTTTTTCATGGTGTTTCTGTTCCACTAGTTGAATTTTGTGGTTGTGATACTAATCTTAAAACAAAATCTGTTGAATTATCACCTGCATCATATCCATTTCCTTTGGTTTCATCAGTTCCTAATATTGCCATTGTAGTAGCAGTAGAGCTGGACAGGGCTTTTCTTTCCATGCTTTGGCCTGCTCCAGGATCTGGTGAAAATTCTGTACCTTCTTTATAACTTTGGACAGCATTATTCCAACTTAAAGCATCTATTACTTCGCTAGTAGTACTGTTTATTAGTGCAACGCTGTTACTTGCGGCCAAACCATCAGCTGATGTTTCATCAGGAGTAACTGCAATTGTTGTATAACCACTATTAGCCCAAAGGTAGTATCCATGTGAAGCGATGGAATCACTCGAAGTAAAAACTTCTATATCTGTATCTAGAGTACTACTGCCAGACCGCTTTACTAAACGCAAACCATTTAAGCTAATCGAAGCAGATGTGGGATTATATAATTCAATAAAATCATCGGTTGTATTTAATGTACCACCAGTAATTTGTACTTCACTAATTACTATATGATTAGCAACAGGTGCAGATGTGGGTGAGGTAGAAGGAGTAGGTGTAGGAGTTGGTGAAGAAACGATTAACTCAACTCCAGTAGGGGTGGGGGTTGGAAAAGTTGTAGCTGCGGAGAAAACATTAGCTGTTGAAGAACTTGTATCTGAAAAAAATGAGTAGCTTATTTTATATGAAATAAAAAATAATGCAATTAAACAAGCATAAAATCCATATATTAGTTTTTGTTTCATGCTACCCCCAATTCTTTTAACATCTTTTTTCTGTATTCTTTTTCTAGTTCATTTTTAATACCAATCAGTTCTAAAACTATAAAAACAAAGGCAGGAACTATAATTAAAGCTATAAATCCTTTAGGGCTTTTAGTAGTACCTATTATTTTTCCAATATACGGAAGCGTTAAAACTTCTTTACCTAAGATCTGTTCCAAACGGACTAGGTCTTGATCAGAAGTATTATTAGCATCTCCTTTTACTTTATACAGGACCCCTTTTTCATCTTTAAATCCTTCTACAATCCTGTGGGTAATAGTAAGATCTGAATCATTTTTAAAACTAACAATATCTCCAATGTTATAGATGTTTATTGGTCTGGTTACTATTACACTACCAACAGGTAATCTAGGTTCCATACTTCCGGTTAAAACTACCATGGAACGGATATTAAATATTTTTTCAGTTCTGGATGTTACTACTACAAACACAGCAGGAATTAAAAGAAGTAAAAGAAGTATCTGAACCACATTTCTAACTATTTTAAAAAAAGTTTTCATACATCAAATAACAAACACTAAAACATTAATTTTCAATGCTGGCAAGTTTTAAATCTCCCTGCCAGCTTAAACTCACAGACTAGCATCTTGATTACCTGTAAACACATAATCCACGGTCACAGTATTACTTTGATACACATTCAAGGCAGTACTCTGCATAGTAGTAGTTATACAAGCAAAATAGTCAGCGTTAGATGCTAGACCTGGCAATGCATCATAATCGCTAGCTATTAATTCAGTTAAAGTTAACGGCATAAATCCGTCACCTAAAATAGCTGCAATTGCAGCGGTGTGATCACTATCACCTGTTGTACAAGTAAAATTTGTACCTGTTTTTACAGTCAGATTTAATACATCTTCTAAGAAATTACCATCTCCATCATCTGCTGTTTTGTTTGCACCCAATTCTACCTCAGCCATTGCGATAGAACCGTTGTTGTGCAGTGAGATAAAACCAGTAACTGACCCACCTGGTGCTAATCCGGCACCACCAACTGAAGCAGAAACTGTACCTGATGTAAATGCCTCATTTGCATCATCTAAACGTAAATCTAAATTTCCAGAGCTAAATACATTTCCAGTACTTGAATTTGTATCACTGAAAAAAGCATAGGTTGCTCCACCTGCTATAGCTAAAGTTCCCAAAATTGCAAATATACTTAAGGAAATTTTTGAATTCATAATTAATCACCCCCCTCTTTAAGAAAGACCTATCTAAAATAGGTATTAATTAAACATCCTCTTTTTATAAGCTATAGTCAATTGGATATTAATAAATCAATTTAGTGATTAACTATATACATAGAATTTGATTGACATATAACGAGTGTTATAATCTTAACAAATGGCAAGAGAAAGTGAAGTCTTTATTCAAGCCAATGAGGAAATTACTGATGTCGGTTTAATGTTTCCAGAAACTGTAAGCTATCAAACGGAACTCCTAGACAACTTTGTAGTTTGGGATGCTGATTATAGGCAGGATGATGAGACTACAGAAGTTGATGGCAATTGGGTCTTAAACATGGCGGATGTAAAAACAGGTGCAGTAACTGTTGTAGAAATACCCTGTGACTTACCAATGACTGAAGCTTATAAAGCATTAACAAAAAAATTGGAGGAAGCTTCTGAAAAACCTTATGTAAAGGTTGTTATTGCCCGTCCTTTATTTGAAGATAAATTCTAATTTAGATACTGGTATAACTTGACTTATAACTCTGTATAAGCAAGGTTTGCAAACTAGCCCATAATTTGACTTTTGACTAGTTTATAGGATACAATAGACACTCTCGAAAGCAATTTCGGGATTTTTTTTGTCCATCTCCCATATGGACTTCTCCTGAATTAAATCTGGAGGAATATGAAAAAACTTATTCTACATTTGCCAAAGTATCGTCTAGTCATGCATTTTAATTTGACTAAGAGGCGAAAGAGCCGTTTTGACGAACCATTTATTCCAAGTAAGCTCAATCTGAGGCGAAAATACAGAATTGGAGGCTATATCCACAGGTTTGTCAGACACATCTTTGAGCATAAAGCTGTTAAAAAGATTTTAGGCACAAACATAGCTCTCATGCTTGTGTTTTCATCTTTCATGCCTACAAATACTTTAGGTGGTACTTCTGTACCTGATAGTATAGTCGTAACTGATGCTAATGTGCCTTTAACTACGATTACATCTATCCACAATCCCGTTAAAGAGGTTAAGATTACCCAGGGATATAGGTTTTACCATCCAGGGATTGATTTGGATGGTCTAACAGGTGATCCTATAACTCCCATCAGAAAAGGTAAAGTTTTGAGTATTTCACGCTCAAAATTCGCATATGGTAATTCCATTATTGTAGATCATGGAGAGGGAATGACCTCTTTATATGCTCATTTGTCAAAAATAGAAGTCGTGGAAGGTCAGGAAGTAGATACTTTTGATGAAATTGGTAAAATGGGTGCTACAGGCAGATCTTCCGGTGATCATTTACATTTGGAGAT
>CAZIPM010000008.1:8506-12554 GCA_964541395.1 uncultured Gammaproteobacteria bacterium
TTGGTAAAATGGGTGCTACAGGCAGATCTTCCGGTGATCATTTACATTTGGAGATTAGAGATCATGGAGTTCCTGTTAATCCATTAACTGTCTTGCCTAGATAATGCATTTTCTGCTAAGAATAAAACAAGACGGTTTGATGCAAGTGTCATTTTTCTTTTTGCTTCTTCATAAGTAAGCCAATGTAATTTACATTTTTCAGGCTCAATATTTTTAACTACTCCTTTATATTTACATACTAAATAAGCATGAACAGCAAAAAAGTCACCTGATAAAGACATGTTTTCAAAAAAATCTAACAACTAAATTTTGGTAGGTACAACACCGTGCTCTTCAATCGCTTCCCAAATAACAGTGTCTTCAGGTTCTTCTCAATTTTCAACATAGCCTGCTGGAATGATAAAAATTCCTCTAAGTGGGGAGCTTTCCCTCGTCCTTTCTTCTATTAAATATTTTCCGTTATTGTAAATTACAAACATAACGACATTTTTTGTGGGTTTCGTTCTCTCTCTTCGTTCCATATTGTGGGAACCTTTCAATAGAAGTTATCTGTTTTCAAGTGATCTCCACAGATACCAGGAGGCTACTGTTCTATGGGGCTTCCAATTCTTTTCTGCAAACTTGGCTGATTTTAGTTTATCCCACTTTTTACCTGTCACTTTTTCAAATCCTTTTTTTATTCCCAAATCATCTATAGGAAATATATCGGGTCTGGCTAACGAAAACATCAAAAACATTTCTGCAGTCCACAGACCTATACCTTTTACTGCAACCAGCTCTTTAATAACTTCTTCGTCTGAAAGATTATCCAATTTGGTTATTTTCAGTTTTTTGTTTTTAACATGTTCCGCTAAATCTTTGATATATTTAACTTTTGCCCAGGATAATCCACAGTCACGAAATTCCTGATCTGTTTTTCTTAAAATGTTAACTTGGGTTATTTTGACTAAGCAGATCTTGACCCTACCGAAAATAGTCTCTGCTGCTTTTCCTGAGAGTTGTTGTGAACAAATCGCATCAACTAAATCTTCAAAATATAAATTCTTTGGAGTTGGTTTTATGGTACAACTACCCCACTTCTGTACGAGGGGTTTGATATACCTGTCTTTTAATAAAAACTTTTCAGCTTCATCCCACATAAATTAGTCGCATTGTCTGACTTCCCAAGAAGTCTGGTCAACATCAAATTCTACTAAATGTCCATTTAAATCAAGACAGACATCAGGATACATTATTATTTCAGCTCTCTCTCTTTTATCTTTGAATATGGTCACAGTCATAATAAATATCTGATTGATTTCTTGTGCAATACTTATCTCAGTCCGCCAACCATTTTCATCCGGACCCTCATAAAGTCTTCGGTAGTCATGTATTGAACCGGCTTTGATATTTTCACTACCCGGTAACATGTTATCCGGAACACTATTCGGAACAGGATATTTTATTGATTCCGGTATCTTATTTGATCCGTTTCTCAAGATATAATCACCAACTGCAACGGCGGTTACGGTACCCACAACAACAGTGACACACTTAAACCAAAATGGTTCGTTATCTTTTCTCATGTTGGGAATTATATATTAATATTAGCCTCTTTGCCTATTTTGAAGTTTAATAATCCATTCCACCCATACCGCCACACATTGGTGTCTGAGGTATTTTTCATAAAAATCCATTTGACTTCGTACTATATTCGGTAGATAATTAAGTTATGTTTGCTTGGAATAAAATTGTCGTAGATAAATATCAGTTAAAAGAATTATATTGTGCTCGAAAACTTTCGATTGCTCAGATTGGTAAACTCCTTCATGTTTCAAGAACTCCTGTTCATAGAGCTTTAAAAGAATTCAATATCCCTATCAGAAGTCTCTCGGTTGCTTGCACTAAGATAATCGTAAGTAAAAAAGAACTACAGAAATGGTATTTTAAGGATAAAATGTCGATGTTTAAAATCGCTGATAAGCTAAACTGCACACATTCAGCTGTGGTATCTAAATTTAAGCAATTCGGTTTGAAATCTCGTGGTCACTTAGGATTGACAGAGCCGATTAAATTAACAAAAAAAGGTTTTGAGTATCTCTATGATAATAAGGGATTGTCACTTAAAAAAATTTCAAGAATAGCTCATTGCAGTGAAAGTGGTTTGGAAAGAAGATTTAAAGAATATAAAATTAAATCTAGAACAATTAAAAATCGTGCCTGTAAATATAAAAAATATGATTTTTCAGGTGATCCAATTGAAAAAGCTTATTTAATTGGCTTTAGGTTAGGAGATTTAAATGTAATGAAAAGAGTTTCAGTAACACTGATAAGGTGTTCAACTACTATACCGGCACAGACATCTCTAATTAGAAATTTGTTTAAATCATACACTACTCCACATGTTTGGAAAGCGAAACGTGGTACAACAGAGATTGTTTGTTTAGTCAATAAATCATTTGATTTTCTACTCCCAAAAGAAGATAAAATACCCTGTTGGATACAAAGTAAACCGATATATTTTTGGTCATTCTTTGCTGGTTATTCGGATGCGGAGGGATGCATTTCCATATTTAAAAGCAAAACGCTTCAAATAAAGAAAAATGTTAACTATCAGATAACAACTTACGATAAGAGAATTTTATTATCATTAAGATCACTTTTCAACAAGTTTAATATCGGTTCATATTTTTTCCTTAAAGCCCCTAGGGGTACAAGAGTCGGTAAAACCAAATATTATTCCAGTGGAGATGCATGGTGTCTGACAGTATCTGGTAAACAATCACTTTGGGATCTAATCGAATATTGGAAAATATATTCGAAACATGCTGATAAAATTAAAAGAATCTACTATGCTGAAAAAAATCTTATTTTAAGAAATTATATTAAATGGTCTCATCCCATCAAAATGGATTTCCCAAATTTGGTTTAATAATCACCCATTCCTGCTGGCATCTGTGAAATTTTGTCTTCTTTTTCTGGTAATGACGTTACTAAACCTTCTGTTGTGAGTACCATCATGGCTACAGATGATGCATTTTGAAGCGCTGATCTGGTTACTTTGACAGGATCAACTATTCCCATTTTTACCATTGATCCGAATTCTCCGGTTAATGCATTGTAACCAAAATCAAAGTCTTTTGATGCCTCAACTTTTTTAAGTACTGCCAACCCGTCTTCACCTGCATTTTTAGACAGCCACACTATTGGTTGTGACAATGCTTCAAAGACAATGTCTGCACCCAGTTTTTCGTCACCTGTCAGTTTAAGTTTTTTAATTACAACTCTTGCACGAAGAAAGGCTGTTTCCCCACCGGGTACTATTCCTTCTTCAACTGCAGCTTTGGTGGCCCCTACTGCATCTTTAACTCTTTCTTTCTTTTCGTTAAGTTCAATTTCAGTGGCTGCACCAACATTTATCTGGGCCACTCCACCTGCAAGTTTGGCCAATCTTTCTTCTAGTTTTTCCTTGTCAAAATCGGAATCGATGGTTTTGATTTGGGATCTTAGCATCTCAATCCTTTTGGCTATTAAGGATTTATCCCCTTTACCTCCGATTATCCTAGTGTTGTCTTTATCAGACCATACTTTTTCGGCTTGTCCAAGATCGGGAACATCAATAGATTCAAAAGTCCTGCCTGTATCTTCACTTATTACCGTTCCTCCCGTTAAGACTGCAATATCTTCTAAAGTTTCTTTCCTTCTGTCCCCAAAGCCAGGAGCTTTAATTGCCAGAACACTGAATGTTCCTCTTAATTTATTGACTACCAAAGTAGCCAGTGCTTCACCTTCTATTTCATCTGCAATAATTACCAAGTTTTTGGAAACCTTAACGAATTTCTCCAAAAAAGGAAGTAACTCCTGAATAGAAGATATTTTCTTGTCGGTTAAAAGAATGTAAGCATTTTCAATTTCTGCTTCCATCTTGGCAGGATCGGTAACCAAATAGGCAGAAGCATAACCCCTGTCAAATTCCATGCCTTCTTTGTATTCGATATCTATCGTAAATCCTTTGCCTTCTTCAACAGTCACTACCCCGTCTTTGCCGACTTTATCCAAAGCCTCGGCA
>CAZIPM010000008.1:12564-50748 GCA_964541395.1 uncultured Gammaproteobacteria bacterium
AAAATACCAGTTTGAGTAGGAGTAATTTCCATAAATACTTTCAACAGTTACTACTCCATCATGACCTACTTTATCCAAAGCTTCTGCTATCTTGGCTCCGATTTCAGGATCTCCTGCTGAAATTGTTGCCACCTGGGTAATCTCTTCATTGTTTTTAATAGGTTTAGCTTGTTTTTTAAGCTCAACTACAACTGCTTCAACTGCTTTTTCGATTCCCTTTTTAAGAATCATAGGGTTCGCACCATTATCAATCTTTTTCATGCCACTTTGAGTCATGACTTGAGCTAAAAGTGTAGAAGTAGTAGTCCCATCACCTGCGTTATCATTTGTTTTATTGGCTGCTTCTTTGACCAACTGTGCACCCATGTTTTCAAATGGATCAGGAAGATCAATTTCTTTGGCAACTGAAACTCCGTCATGAACAATGTTTGGAGCTCCCCATTTTTTATCCAGGGCAATATTTCTGCCTTTAGGTCCTAGAGTAGTCACAACCGCTTTAGCCACCAGATCAATGCCTATGAGTAGGGCTTTTCTTGCACTTTTGCCAAATTTTAATTGTTTAGCCATTTATTAATATTGTTGCGTTATACACTAAATTTTTTAATGCTCCCGTTTCTTCCTCTTTATCAGACAACTGCATAAATGTTTCAGCTAGATCGCCGCCTACGGGCGCCTCTGTTTCTACCATCACCTCTCCTGTAGCTTGAGCTCTGGCAATTAATTCCTCGTCTTCGACCGAAATTCCATATGGTTTCAGTTTTTTTCTTATCGATCTAGTTCTTACTTCTACAAGAATATCTAACATTTTTATTGTACTACTGCCAAGACATCTTCAAATTTTACAATTAAATATTCTTTTCCTTCTTCTTTAACTTCATTCCCACCCCACTTTTTATAAAGTACTGTTTCATTTACTTTTGCAAATGATCCGACTTCATGTCCGTCCTGATATACTTTACCGCCTACTGCAATTACTTTTCCTTTTTGTGGTTTTTCACCTACGTTATCCGGTAAATATATTCCTGAAGCAGTTTTTACCTCTTTTTCCAGAGGTTCAATTATTAAATATCCTGGGGTTGGTTTTAAGTTTAGTTTTGTCATTATCTGTTAATTAGCATTTAGCAAGTACGAGTGCTATTTTAGGCAGAGTGAAAAAGATTGTCAAGGGGTAAAGAACATTTAAAATTTATTCCTCCAGAGTATCATCTAGTCTAATATGCAAATCATATACAGTTCTTCCAAATATAGCCGCTCCTAAAGAACCTAATTTGATTCTATTGATTTTTCCAAGTGCTGCCGGTAAAGCCCGCCTATCGTCAGAGGATACTAGATCTTCCAGTCCCTCTTTGAAATTAGAACCAGCAACGAGTCTTTCAACTATCCCATATTGACTGACTGAATCTTTTCCCCTGGTACCTTCAGGATAATTGGCTAAAATTTCATTTCTTTCTTCAGTGGTTGCCCGTCGATATCTGACTCCATCGCGTTCTATAAAATCATCATTGTTGTTTACTTCTTCGTGTTCTTGTGTCATTTTTGCAAGTTTTCCCCTAATTTAGATATCACAATCTTACCCCAATCATTAGGGTGAAAGATGGCACGTTTTGGTGTTACTATTTCTCTAGTAATTTTACTTCCCATATAAAATCGTTGTAGATAATATGCAACTTGTTCAATTTTTGATACGTACTCATTTTCCATATCTTTATTATTTCCTTTGTATTCTATGGTTGTTGCATACGGCCAGTAATTTAATACCCATTTGTTTTTTGATAAAAACTTCTCAAAAGTATTTTTTTTATCTATCAAAGGAACAATTTGAGCTATTTCATGAGCTGTATAGATATTCCTATCTTTTTTATTCCAAATTAAATCATTTTCATCCAACCACATATTGATACACAATTTGTCTTTTTCATTTTTTAGATGAGGACTTCTTAATTTATATCCAGTAATTTTTAGAAGAAGATAAACAAATAAACGTGTTGTCCAAAGTTTTCCACACTTGGTAATAATCATTAAATCTATATCCGAATGAACTCCTGCATTATTCATAGCCAGTGCTCCGGTAATTCCGATAAACTTAACTAACGATATTTTTTCCAATAATTTCGCAGCTTTTTTAGCAATCTTTAATTTCTTTCCTGAATATTTTTCCCTTTGTTTTCTTTTTTTAACTATTATTTCTCTTCCTTTTAAAAAATAAAAATCATTTTTGTATTCCAGTAATAAATTATTTGTCTTGAAATTTTGTAGACTTGCTCTCCATTTATGAAGCTCTTCTTTAGTCAATGGATAGTCAAAGATATTGTGGTATTTTATGGAAAGTTTTTCGCTGGAACTTATTGGATGCTTCTCACTGAACCCTAATGCCATATGCAGATAATACCTGAATAACCCCTTGAGCAACAGGCTCTAATGCTTCATCTGCTTGTTTTCCTGAATTAACCAAATTTATTGCATCTTCAAAGTATTTATTGATTTGTGAGTTTATTCCTGTAGGACCGTCCCAGGTTTTACTCTGCAGAAACCAGCTCTGTGCATATGGTGCACCGTTTACTATCGATCCGATTATCGGATGATCAGTCAACTCAGTTGCCATTCCCACTTTTGGATATGGTTCTCCAAACATTCTGATTTTGGAGGCGCTTTGATAGAATTGGTTTAAATTTCCATCCTCACTCAAAAACTTCAGAAAATTCCAGGCTACCTCTTTTTTGACACTTTTTGCAGAAACACCTTCCACCCAGTAAGACGCATAGGTAACATCAGGTTCATTGGCTGCAGTTTTGGGAAGTTGAGGAACAGGAACCGTCTTAAACCTTAAGTTTGGATTTTGGTCCCTAATTTCAAATGCACGCCATGAAGGACCTAAATACATTGCCACCTTTCCACTGGCAAAGGCCACAGTTGAAGATGGAAGTGTGGTATTCCAGACACCGTCAACTTTTGAAAATATCGTATAAAATTCAAGAGCATCCTCCGCTAGTTTACCGGTAGGTTTATTTGGGTCTACCCCATTTTGCATCATCATCAGTCCCAAAATCTCAGGCCAATGGTCAACGTTTTCTGTTCTACCCAAGGCCACCCCTGACTGGGTTATAACACCTTTATTGTCAACCACGGTCAGTTCCCTGGCAGTTTGTCTTAATTCGTTCCAAGTTGTTGGGATACTTTTTCCCGATTTTTCAAAGAGTTCTTCATTTATATATAGTGCCAGACCGTCATATTCCAACGGTATTCCCACAATTGACGATCCAACCGTCAGATCTGCCGTTGCCACGGGATAGAAATCTTTGGCGAAATCAGCTGCAGAATAAATACCTGCTGGTAATTTATCCAGTTCCCCACGCAACATTGGTGTCCAGGAGTTGTGGAATCTGAATATATCAGGACCATTTCCTTTGGCAAGTGCATTAACCAATCTTTCTCTGTAGTCTTCTTTTGACTGTCTAACATATTTGATTTTAATTTTAGGATTTTTACTTTCATAATCAGTAATGATATCTTTAATAATCGGTTCATCTTCCCATAATCCCCACCAGATTAACTCCCCTTCGGAAGTTGTTCCTGATCCTCTAAAAAACTTCAAGGCAAAAAGTGCTAAAATCACAACCACCAAAACAGCACCAACAATAACTAATAATTTAATTGGTAGCTTCTTTTTTGGAGGTGGTGGAACAGTACCGACTGTAGGTTGGGTATCTACCTGCGGCTGATTAATAATAGGCTGTGTCGAAGAATCATTTGGCATATTTAAATAATGGTATCATATCTTGATGGCTAAACTAAAGATGATGAAAAAATTTAAATGGTTATGGATTACTATTATATGTTTACCGCTGGCCGGAATTATACTTTTTGTTTCCATAATTTTTTCATTTAGAGGCAAAATTTTTCCTAATACCTATGTTGCGGGTATATATGTTGGTGATATGACGACCGATCAAGCGTCAACTATTTTAAAAAGTTCAATTCAAACACCTCAAGATATTCAACTCATATCATCTGATAATATATTCCAAATTGACGCAAAAGAAGTGGGTCTTGGTATTAACTACAACGACACATCTTTCCGTGCTTTTGTTTATTCCAACAGCGGTAATATTTTCAAAGATGCTTTAACTAAAAGTCAATTAATCTTTAAACCAATAAATTTAAGTCTTAAAATTGATCACGACCCAAATAAACTTAAAGAGTCAATTTCAATTACTACTTCCAAACTAGGTGAAGAACCGGTTATGCCAGAGGTGACAGTAAGTCAAGGAGTTATTACTGTCAACAATGGAAAGAATGGTATAAGGCCAGATTTAGATAAAACGTATAATAATTTACTTGAAAAATTATCGGTCAATAATACTTCACCGAGTGAAATATATTTAGAAAATTATGATGTAGAACTTTCCCAAGAAGAAGCCGATATACAACATAACCGTGCTAATATATTACTCAAGAAAAATATAGAACTTATTCACCCTGATGCAACCATAGTTTTAGCAAATAATGATCTATTAAACCTTTTTGATTACGGAAACAATTTTGATAAACAAAAGATTTTAACTTACGTCCAAACTGTTTCTAAAAAGATAAATAGAGATGCACAAAATTCTGTCTTTGTTGTAGATAATGGAAGCGTTAAAGAATTTGTCCCCTCAAAAGACGGACTGGTTGTTAAGGAAGAAAACCTGGCGGAACTTATTTATTCCGCTTTAACAACTCTTGAGACAACAAAAGAAACAAAAGTATCAATAAATATTCCGGTTAACACAAGCCCTGCAAAAATTAAAACCGAGGATGTTAACAACTTAGGGATCAATGTCCTTTTGGGGAAAGGAGTTTCTTACTTTAGAGGGTCAATCCCCAACAGAGTTTACAATGTCAACTTAGCTGCATCAAAATTTAAAGGTATCCTGATTGCTCCAAATGAAACTTTTTCTTTCAACAACGTGTTGGGAGATGTCTCCGGTCTTACCGGTTACAAGGCAGCTTATGTAATTAAAGACGGAAGAACAGTTTTGGGTGACGGTGGGGGAGTTTGCCAAGTCTCGACTACTCTATTCCGCGCAATTCTCAATGCGGGTCTTCCAGTAGTTGAAAGAAGAGCACATTCATATAGAGTAGGTTACTATGAACAGGGATTTCCTGTCGGGCTGGATGCAACTGTTTATTATCCTACCACAGACTTGAAATTTGTTAACAATTCCCCCGCTCACCTTTTGATTCAATCAGTAATTGATATCCCTTCCTCCACACTGGTTTTTGAAATATATGGCACAAATGACGGAAGAGTTGCAACAACTTCCAAACCGATTATCACCTCATCCTCCAATCCACCAGATGATTTATACATTGATGATCCCACTCTTCCAACCGGGAAAATTAACCAGGTAGAACACAAAGCCTGGGGTGCCAGAGTTGTTTTTGATTATAAAGTAGAAAGAAATGGAGAAATCTTAACCGAAAAAACTTTTGTATCTAGCTATAGACCATGGGGAGCGGTTTTTATGAGAGGAACGGGACCGGCTACTCAATAAGTATCGGAGTTTCCCATTAAATAATTTATATCGCGTTGGGTTTGAGCTGCAGATTTCTCTATAGTTAAGGTGTCCGGTTTGTTAACCGATGCTGTTTCTCCTAATTCAGACAACACCGATGGTTTAGGATGATAAATTTCATTGATAAAAGCATCACCTTTAAATCCATCACCTAATAAATGGAAATCTACTACTTTTTCTAAAATTGCTTTTACTCTTTCTCCAATAGCCATGTATTCACAATAGACTAATAATAAAATTAATAGCAACCACCAATATCAGTTGGAGACTAATAAACAATTGTCCTACTGACTAACATATTTATGAAGGATTGAAGATACAAGAGTTTGATAAGGAATCCCCTCCTGAGCAGCTTTTGCTTTTAAACGCGAGACTACTCTTTCGGAAAGCCTAATGTTGATATTTTTTGTTTTGCTAAGAGTATTTTTGGCAATTTTCTTATATATTTGTTTTGCATTATTTATATCAGCAACTTTCACAAGAACACTTTTCTCATAGTCTTTTAGGGTAGTTTTTTCTTCTTTTGTTAATTCATAATATTTCATTTTATTTCACCTCCTTTATTAAATATTTTTTTGTCGCTTTTCTACTCGGTATTATTGTTTTTAAAAAGATTTTAACCTCATCCTCAAGAAAGGGAACCAAATACACATAATTATCTACATTAACTACAAATAATTTTTGATTGGGATATTTTGTTAAATTAGGATGAACTAATATATCCAAAATACCATCAGACTCGATAGATACACATACTTCTTCAAATGAAATACCACGTTTTGATTTTAATATTTCATTTTTTTCCTTATTCCAATCAAAATATTTCACTTAAATAGTATATGACATATAATATACATTGTCAATATTTATTCATATCAAGTAAATAATTTAGCTGTCTTGTATACTATATATTATGGATATCCCAACATTAATAATTCAGCTTGCTCACTTTTTTGATAGATATGGATATATGACCGTATTCTTGGGCAGTTTTGTAGAAGTCACCCCTTTAGGTTGGTTGGTTCCCGGTGGAGTTATCTTAGCAGTTGCAGGTTTTTTTGCCAAAACGGAAAATGAAATAAATCTTGTTTCCGTGATTTTATTTGGAAGCTTTGGTTCTTGGTTTTCTTTACTTTTTGCCTATTTTTTGGGTAAAAAATCAGGATTATGGTTAGTCAAAAAATTAAAACAGGAAAAGAATGCAGAATTGGCTAAAAAACTTCTTAGAAATCATGGTGGAATTATTTTAACTACATCTATGATGGCTAACATGACCCGTTTTTGGATATCATATATCGCAGGTGTTGAAAAATACAAAATTCCAAAATTTATACTATATTCTTCAGTGGCTTCAACAGGATGGGTTTCATTAATGGCTATCTTGGGTTATATCGCAGGTTATGAAAGACAAAACATTGAAAAAATAACTGCAAGTTTAGGTATAGTAGCCTGGCTTCTATTGGGTCTTGCTTTATTTGTTATCTACAGATCAATAAAACATGAATACCATCACTTTAAAAAAGACCTACCCCATGAAGAAAACATCTAATCACATTCAACTTGATAATATAAACATGAATCAAGTTTTTCTATAATTTTTGATATAATTCTTTTTCATGAAAATAGTAAAAGAAGAAGCTAAAGCCATTAAAAATGCTGTTAAATATCTGTCTGACGGAAAACTTGTCTTTATGGCCACTGAAACTGTTTATATTGCAGCAGTTGATGCCACCAATAAGAAAGCAGTTAAAAAACTGGTTTCTTTTAAAAACAGACCGTTTGGTAAGCCTTTCTCTGTTGGGGTAACAGACATTTCTATGGCAGAGAAATATGTAACTTTAAACGAAACTGCTAGAAATTTATATCAAAGATTTCTGCCTGGTCCTGTTACTGTGGTTTCTACAGGAAAACATAAAGTAGCTCCGGGTGTTGAAGCAGAAAATGGAACTTTAGGAATTAGAATCCCTGATTATGATTTTTTTCAAAAAGTTGCCAAAATTTTTAAAAAACCAATAACGGCTACATCAGCCAATGCATCTTATCAAAGAAGACCATATAAATTGTCAGATATTCTGGATAATATTTCAGCCAAACAAAAAAGTTTGATAGACCTAATGATTGATGCTGGAGAACTTCCACATAACGAACCTTCTACGGTTATCGACACCACTATTGATGACGAACCAGTTATTTTGAGGCAGGGAGATATAAAACTTAAGGATAAAAATGAGGTACTTTCAAGGTCTGTGGAAAACACCCAGAATATTGCTAAAGAACTTTGGCAAAAATATCAGGATTTTCAGGGTAAACGGGCGATTATATATGCATTGGAAGGTAAAATGGGTACAGGTAAAACCGTTTTTGTTAAAGGCTTGGCCAAAGCGATGGGTATTGATGAATTGGTTACTTCCCCTTCATATGACCTGATTAACAACCACGGGAAACTGAAACACATAGATACTTGGAGGATGTTACAGCCTAATGATGAACTTAAAGAACTGGGCACAAAGAGCTTCATTGATGATAAAAGTATAGTTGCAATTGAATGGGCTGACAGGGCAAGTCAGGAAATCAGAAAATATGTAGAAGATGCAATTATAGTCTGGGTTAAATTTAAGTATAGAGATAAACAAAACGAGAGGTTAATAAGTTGGGGAAATATATAACTTTTTAATTGAATCCTAACTCTGATACTGTATATGCAAGTGCTTGCCTCATCAACCTTTGTGCTCTAATCATTTTTTCATAAGCATCTTTTATCTCTAAGGTCATTTCCTCTTCAATTAATACTGTGTTTGCACCTCGGATATCATCCCCTAAATTTTGTATGGTTTTCCACCCTACGGTGTCTTTTTCATCTAGTGGTACTTCTTCAATCCAATGTTTAAATTCCATAATATGATTATATCACTATAAGTTATTATGGTAAAATAGCATATGAATATTTTAGCCATAGATACCTCGTGTGATGAGACTGCAGCCTCAGTTACGTTCAACGTTAAAGTTAATTCAAGCATCGTTTGGTCTTCATCCAGCCTCCATGCTCAGTTCGGAGGAGTGCTTCCCAGCCTCGCACAAAGAAAGCATCAGGAGCGTATTGATTATGTTGTGACTAAAGCCTTAGGCACAAAACATAATAATTTGATCGGAATTGATGCTATAGCGGTAACCATAGGCAATGGGTTGGCAATAGCTTTGGAGGTAGGCATAAACAAAGCAAAAGAGCTGGCTCAAAAATATAAACTTCCTTTAATTCCGATTAGCCACAAAGAGGGGCATCTATTGTCTGCATTTGCCCAACCCAAAACTGGTGATACTCAACCCCTAATAATCACTTATCCAGCCCTCGGACTGGTTTTATCAGGCAAGTCTACAGATTTGATCTTAATTAAAGATATTGGTGACTATCTACTTCTTGCAGAGACTCATGATGATGCCTTGGGAGAAGCACTTGATAAGGCCGCAAGACTTTTGGGGTTTGGTTATCCGGGAGGGGTAATCTTAGAGGAAATGGCAAAAAAAGGTAATTCTAAACGATTTACCATGCCATTTCCACTTAAGGATGACGTTGTTAAAAACCGTTTTTCATATTCAGGTTTAAAAACTGCCTTTGTTAGGCTTTTTGCAACTATCAAAGATCCTAACAAGCAGGATGTTGCGGATTTGGCAGCTTCTTTTCAAGATGTGGCCTTTGAACATATTATTAAAGTATTAAATTACCAAATTATTCACTCTCCTTTCCCCATTAAGGATTTATTGTTTGGAGGGGGTGTCGCCAATAATGTTCTTCTTAGAAGTAAATTGCGAAAACTTTGTAATAAGTATGACATAAAACTTCATCTTCCTTATACCAAAAAACTAAACAGTGATAATGCAGCGATGATAGGTGTCTGTGCATATTTAAAATACAAAGACTCGGATTTAACTAATTTTTTTGATTACGAATCAGTTGACAGGAACCCTAAAAATAAATTGTGATATAGATTAGTTAGTGTGTAATTTCAAATATTTAGAGTTTAATAACTTCTAAATTGTGGATTAGGACATTTATTTTTGTAACTACATGGCATACAGCGCTCAGATCCCCTCGAGAGACATGCACTGGTATCTACATAAATACCATTTACAGGTTTCATATCCGTTATTATTCCTTTGTCAGTAAACGGGCTTCCTGGGTGTGCACCTTCTGCCGGAATATATCTATCTAAAATAATTATATCAGGTGCTATTCCTGTCATTAATGTAATAATAATACCTGAAAAATAAAAGGTCAATTTCCAATACTATGCTACAATCAAATCACTAAGAACTTGGTTAGATACAAATATTGTCAATGCAAAAAAACTTATGGCCCAATAATTAGATTAATAATAAGTGAAATATATCATTTTTAACTTAAATGGACTTATCTGAACTTAGGTACCATGCCACAACTGCTAAAATTGATGAGACTGAAATTATATTAAATACTGTTTTAACAAATAGTGGAATCTTACTTCTTGGTGAAGATTTAGGCTCAATATCAATAGAAGAATTAGACTCAAGAATCAGTTCTTTTGAATCGACCTTAAGACAAAATAACATGAAACCTAATTATTACTGGAAAGTTCAATTTGGTCTATTAAATCAAGGTAAGATTCGATAATTGATTTGGTCAATTTATTCATGTTGTATAATAAATATATAGTTTGACTACTGAAGACCCAAATCCAGCTGAAGTAGCTGCCTTAACTTTTACATATTATAATAATATGCTTCAAGGTTTAATCAGGCTAGGATTAATAACCGACACAGAAGATCCAGGTTCAATTTCTGAAGAGGAAATAAAAAATAGAATAAAATCTCATCTTAAACATATAGGCAGAGAAGATCTTACGGCTGAAGCTTTCGTTGAATCTTTAATGTTTGGTAATGATAAAAAACAATAGCTTGTGTATTTAAAATTTCCCTTTGGGTTAGGTTTCATCCAAAATATTATTTTTTTTAAATACACATATTTTAATTATGGTGTTACAATTGTAGGCATGGTCATGGACAAAGTTTTTAATCATAAGGATCATGAAGAAAAAATTTATGAGATGTGGGACAAATCCCATGCTTTTAAAGCATCCAATAAAGGAGATCCATATACAATACTTATGCCTCCTCCAAACGCCAATGCTTCCCTTCATGCGGGTCATGCCATGTACACCGTGGAAGACATTTTAATCCGCTACAAAAGAATGCAGGGGTTTTCGGCACTTTGGATCCCGGGAATGGATCATGCAGGATTTGAAACACAATACGTCTATGAAAAGTGCCTTGCTAAGGAAGGAAAGAGCAGAATGGACTTTGATAGAAATACACTCTATAAAGATATTTATAATTTCGTTATCAATAACTCCGGACTAATATTTCAGCAATTCAAAAAACTTGGCTTTTCTGCGGATTGGGACAGAAGTGTTTTTACGTTGGATGATCATGTTATCAAACAAGTTTACGAAACATTTAAAAAGATGGAGGCGGAAGGCTTGGTTTACCGGGATGAATATATTGTTAATTATTGTGTTCATGACGGAACATCCTTGGCAGAATTGGAGGTCAAGCATCTGGAGAGGATTGATAAACTTTACTATGTTAAGTACCAGACTTCAGATAAAAAAGGATATATTACGGTTGCAACTACCCGTCCGGAGCCAATTTTTGTTGACACTTACCTAGCTGTCAACCCAAAAGATAAAAAAAATAATCACTTGGTAGGAATAAAAGTTTTAAATCCATTGACAGGGGAGGTGATGGAAATAATTGCTGACGAATTTGTTGATCCCGACTTCGGTACGGGAATAGTCAAACTTACTCCAGCACACGATGCTAATGATTATGCAGTAGCCAAAAAACTTAAACTTCCCATTGTCTCTGCGATAGACTGGTTTGGAAGAATAAAGGATAATGGTGGTAAATATGCCGGGATGAAAGTCAAAGCAGCTCGTGAGGAGGTTGTCAAAGACTTAAGAGAAAAGGGTTTAATTGATCACATTGACGAAAATTACAACCACAGCGTTTTGACCTGTTACAAATGCGGTCACGATCTGGAACCGATGACTACTCCAAACTGGTTTATTAAAGTTGCGGAACTTAAAAAAAGAGTTATCGAAGTAGTCGAAAAAGACAAAATAAAATTCTATCCCAAAAGGTTTAAAAGACACATGCTCTCCTGGCTTGACGTAATGCATGATTGGCCGATCAGCAGACAAATTGTCTGGGGTATAAGAATTCCTGTTTGGTACTCAGTTGACGACAATCCTGACTTGCAGATTTCATTCATTGACAAAAGCGGTGAAAAGAAGTTTGGAAAAATATCCGACTTTGATTTTACTGAGGTTGAAAAGGGTCTGCAATCTGTTTTGGCTCCTGCCAAATCCAAGTACATTGTCAGCTCTCACAAACCCGAAGGTAAATATTTACCCGAGACTGACACTTTCGATACTTGGTTTTCTTCAGGACAATGGCCATTGGTTACTCTTAAGGGTGAAGAATTTAAAACCAGATTTCCAACAGATCTGATGGGGACACTTTCGGAGATACTCAAATTCTGGGTATCAAGAATGATCATGTTTTCCCTTTATCTTAAAAATGAAATCCCATTCAAAGAAGTCTATTTGTGGAGCATGGTTGCCGATAAAAAGGGGTTGAAAATGAGTAAAAGTAAAAATAACGTGATAAATCCCCTTGATGTAACCGAAAAATACGGAGCAGACGCTCTCAGAATGTCACTTATTTTTGGAGCTCCGGCTGGAAGTAAAATAATCTTCGCAGAAGAAAAGGTTAAAGGAATGAGAAATTATGCCAATAAGATATGGAACATTGGTAGATATGTCCAATTTACTTTTGAAGGCAGTGACTATCCCGGATTCGAGAAACCATCAAGGCTAAATTCCGAAGACGAAAAGATACTGAAAGACTTGGAGACTTTGATCCAGAATGTAACTTCATCTCTTGAGAAATATAAATTGAATATAGCTCTTGAGGAAATTTATGATTTTTCCTGGCATAAATTTGCGGATACTTATATTGAGAGTACTAAAGAAAAGGCCAGAAATAAGGATCTTTCTACTCTTTATACATTAAGACATGTTTATCTGAATTTACTTAAGTTACTACATCCTTATGCTCCGTTTATTACCGAAGCGGTGTGGCTACAATTAAAGGACTTCAGAAAATACCCAAAAATCCTCTTGATTAACTCCCCCTGGCCAACTGTATAATGGTTAGATCATGTCATCTGCCAAAAGAAAGAATGAACTGTTAAATCTTTTTTATCTTGTTTCGGTTGTTCTATTGCTATTATTATCAATGTTAAATATACAAAATCTATCTCATAAGAAAAATTTAAAAGTACTTGGTATATCTGCCGGTCAGGATTTAACAGAAATAAAGAATAAAATAAATTATTGGGAGGAATTGGTTTCCAAAAACCCTACTTATTATGATGGTTGGATTGAACTTTATAAATTAAATCTAAATTTGGGTGATTACACCAGTGCCTTAAAAGCATACGAGGTAGCCAAAAGAATAGATTTTAACCGTTAGGAAGCCGCTTCTTCTTTTTTAACTTCGGGTTGCGGTGCACCCTCGACAACAGGTACTTCTCCACCTTCAGTAGGTACTTCTGCACCCTCTGCGGGAACTTCAGCTACCACAACAGGCTCTTCCTCTTTCTGAGGAGGTTCTACCTTTAGAACGATAGACTCCTTGTCAGTTAAGACTCTGACTTTACTGTCTACTTTCAAATCCTTAACATAAATTGCTTGATCAACATCGGTAAGGCCACTAACATCAACTGTAATCTTTTCAGGAAGATCGGCAGGTAATGCTTCTACTTCAAGTTCGTCTATTTGCTGGACTACAGTTCCTATACTTTGTTTTTCGGCTGGTGATTCACCTTTGATCTCAACAGGGACTTTTGCTTGAATTTTTTCAGTCAAATCAACCTGTCTGAAATCTATATGAAGATAGGCATCTGTTACGGGATCGATGCTAATATTAGAAACCAGCACTGATTTGCCAGACAAATCAATTATTTGAGTTTCTCCGGCTTCTTTAAATACTTTTTCAAATTCTTTTAAATCTACAGTAATTGCTTCGGATTTTATCTTTCTGCCAAAAATGTTAGCAGGAATTAAACCTTTGGACCTGAGGAGTTTGACCTTTCGGCCAAAGATTTCTCTTTTTTCACTATTTAAAGTAATTTTTTTCATTTAGAGTATTGAGCTTTATTTAAAGAAGATCTTTAAATCTAAATCACTGTTCAGGGTTGTATTATAAACGGGAATACCTGCCTGCGTCAAGGTAAGAGCGGGAATTGAAGCTGAATAAATTAAATTGGAAGGTCTGATATTTAATGCGAATGATTCGTCCCCCGTTCCTGCCTGTTTATAGACTTTAAGTAGCAACTCCCCTCCTTGGGAAAGCCTGTCACTTTCAGTATCCCAGACAAATTGTATTTTTTTTGAAGAACCCGGGAGAAGTTCAAATAAAAAACCTATTTCTTTTCTTCCACCTACTATTGATTCTTCAAATACAACATCTTCGAGTACTCCTCCAATTCCGTATATTTTCACTCCCTTAACATTTGCATTCACCGGTAAAATCAACCGTGTATAAGTTTTATAATTCCCTGATTCCCCCAGGACTGAACTTGCAAAGTTGGTATAAGATGTCTGGAGTTCGTGATTTATTAATTCTTTATCCGTTTTAATGAATAATTCATGGATTCTCTTAATGTTGGTGTTTGCTTGATTGCGACCCATGTTGGCATCAACCACCATAATACTTTCTTTTATACAGCGGAGGCCGCAATCACTGTTAAAGTCAAGACTTCCTGAAAAATTGATTTCTTTCAGGGCTTTTTGAGTGTTACTATCATGAACGTAGATCTGAATATTTTTGGTTATAAAAGCTTGATATATTATTTTTGTAATTTCCTGATTATCTGATATATCAACCGTTGTCATTTTAGTCATTAAATTTTTAAAGGTCTGGATACTACCCAGGCTGTTTTCTTCCCCTAAAGATTTTAGAAGTCTCTCTGTCACCAAATTATCAATTAATACAACCCCATCAACAACGGTGTCTAATTCCTTTTCGACAAACCACTCTGCTCTAACTGCTGAAGTAGGAAAATCAGGATCCCAATTGGAGTCTGCCAAATACCAGTTAGTTTCACCTATTATTTCACTGATCGGTTTTGGAGGTTCAATAAAACCATTCAAATATTTATCTGCCTCCGCCACACTAATGACATCTACTCCACCTAACCTGCCACCATCAAAGGTAACAATAGCTAAAGAGGTCAGTTTTCCTCCGGTGGGTCTGATTTCTCCATTATCCTGATATAGAATTAAATACTTTTTTGCTTTATCAACTCCCAGCAGTTTATCAATTCTGGATGATATTGATTTGAGATGATAAATTTTAGTTCTGATGTTTTCTAAATTAATCTTATTTTTCTGTAAAAATTGTTTTGCTTTTTTCTGACTGTTGTTATCAAAGTTTCCGATTTGTGTTTCTAAAAAGCCCAAATCAGAATACAAACTTTCAAGGTTGGCAGATATTTTAGTAACCACAGGTGTAACTTCGTATATTTTTTCTCCAGTAGCTTTCCCTAACAACTCTCTTGTTGAGTCGGAAGCTGTTAACATATCCGAGATTGTTTTATTTATACTATTTATTATTTCAGAATTTTGTTTATAAAAACGAAATCCAAAACTTAAGTTTAGTGAAATATTGTTTAGATTTTTTGATACTTCCAAATTACTGCCGGCTTTGTCTGGATTTGACAATATATTTTTATAAGCTTCAGAAGATGCGTAATAAGATAGTGTTTGGATTATTAATGGAGTTGAAAGCAAAATTAAGATAAATAGAGTTAATAATAATATGTTTTTAATTGGGATTTTAATCCCGGATAAGTTTAGTTTTAAAGTTGGTAATTTAAATGATCTTTTCTTTTTTTTTGACTGAGACGAATCAATTTTTAAAGCAGATTGAATTTCACGATTGGCAACTCTTGGTATGATCTCTAATACTTCTCTTTGATCATTGTCCTGTTGTATTTCAATAACTTCACTACCCTTCAAAGTAAAACTTTTTCCTAAATGGCCAAACGAGAACAATTCGGTAAGCAAACTCTCGGAGTAATCAATTTTTTCAAAATCTTCTACTACCGCCACCGACCCATAATTATTAATGCCGGTTAATGTTTGTATTAAATTTTCTTGGCTCTTTGCAATAATGCTAATCGTTTTTACTTTAGAGCTTGTTAGTAGTTTCAATACGTGCTCGATATTTTTAGTGGTAGTAAAATCCAGAATAAGATAATCAGTATTATCAGATAAACTATCTATAACTCTATCTACAGGAAATCCTTTTTTGGAAAAGCTTTGATTCAACAATTTATATGTTTTATCGCTTTCTGTGAAAAAAGATACTCGCACGTAAAAATCGGTCATACATCTATGTTAAGTTGATTTACCGCAAAAGGCAATTTGTTTTTTTAACTTCACGTTTTCTTTTCCCGTTGAAGCTATTTTACTTTTAAAAAATAAATTATAAATAAAACTGCTTTCCCGTTGAAGATAAAATATTTTCAATTACTTTTACTGTTGGTCCAAAACTTTGTTTACGAGATTATCTGCCTTTTGGTTTTTGTGTCGGTATTGCCAAACAAACTTGACATTGAGTCTGTTAACCGAAATAAGTTTTACAATTTCATTAAAAAACATTTTCATTTTTTCATTTTTAACTTTATAAAAACCGTTTAATTGTTTCTCCAAAAGTTGTGAATCAAGATTTATTGTTGTTACTATATTATTAGATATTTCGCTTTGATTTTTAACCAACCATTGGATAGCCATTAAGACAGCTGAATATTCGGCAACGTTATTTGTTGCTCTCCCTAAGTATTTTCCTTCAGAGAAAATGGCTTTGTTATTTTTAGTAACAACCACTGCGGATGCTGCGGGACCTGGATTCCCTCTGGATCCCCCGTCACAATAAATAATTAACTCTTCGTCCATGCTTTTATTTTAGCAAATGAAATTGCTATAACCAAGGAGAAAAGAAACAAGTTTTGCTGCAAGGTTAACCAGTAGTGATCAAAAAGTCCAGTAAACAGAATTGTCAATAATGGGTAGGATAATGGGATAATATAAAATAATATGATTAAAATAGAAAAACCTACAATGCCAGTTTCTGACAATACTAATAAATAGATGTTATGTACAGGTTGCAATTCCCAAACATTTTTAAATATAGTTGAAGATTCAGCAAGTTTTGGAATAAAATTGTTTATACCTACTCCTATAAGCGGTTTATCAAAAAATAAATTTACTGCTACTTGAGATAATTCAATTCGGTAATCTATTTCTCTAAAATTTGTGGCTCCAAGATATGGGGAAAGAAAAGTTATAAGAAGTATTAAGGATAAAATCAAATTTTTACCCGCTTTAATCATATAAACAACAACAAGCAATATAAATGATACCAGCACATTTAATGAGGCGGAGGTAATTAGAGTGGTAGTTACCAAAAGAGACAAGAATAATAAATAATATCTGTTTAGTCTTTTTCTATAGATTAATGTCACTATAGAAAATACAGCCAAAAATCCTGCTAACGAGTTTGGGTGAGAAAAGGTAGAGTATGAACGAAGTATTTCAACACCATTCAAGTTAACTGTTGAAATACCGAAAGTATTTATATCAAAAGATCTTTCACCCAAATAGTAAAATAGTCCGCCGATACTCCCTCCTGAAAATGTTTGAAGTAATCCCAGAAAACATATTAAAACAACCGAATAAGATAGAGGGGTAAAAATACTTTTATATATATTTAATTTTTTATAGTTTATTAACGTAATAATCATCATTAACATCTCAGTTAATTTAATCCATTTGTAAAAACTAATCATTTTATAGTCTGAGATATATATGTTAACTACTATTAACAACAAATATAACGATATAAAGAAAAGGCTTTTTTTGTTAATTAAGTTAATTAGAGTTCTAATCTGAGTGGTAATAATTCCAATAATCAAAATGTCTGTTAAATAAAGTGTTGGTATAAAATAATCAATTTTAAATCCATATATCGAGGTAGCTAAATTCTGAAAGTGGTAGCCAAACTGAGTAGGAAGAAAAAAAGAAAATAGTACTATCAATAATTCAGACATAAACTATATTTTAAAACAAATCAATTAAAATTGTTTTCTATTGTCCAAATGCTTCATCGTGAGTTAAATTTAATAACTTTTAAGAAGACTATGTGTCACACCCGGTTATTTTGATTTTACCACAATATATCTATCGTCACCTTCACCTTCAGAATATGACTCAACATCAGTTCTTTCAGTGACATACATATGTATAACTCTTCTTTGTGATGGTGTTAAATTATAGATAGGCTGCGGTTCACCTGTTTCAACGGCTCGAGCAATTGTTTGGTCTGCCAAAACCTTAAGTTTGTCTTCCTGTTTTTGTCTGTAATCTCCCACATTAACTATTATTCTTGCCCATTCCCCTTTTTTGTTTTTGAACATTAATGAAAGCACTGTTTGAAGTGCATTTATATTCTCTCCTCTAAAACCAATCAGAAGCCCTGTTTCTGTTTCGGTTTTTATGTCCACTTCAAAGGAGTTTTCTTCTCTTTCAGTTACTTCAACCTCAGCAACAACACCACACTTTTCCAAAAGTTCCAAAGTAATTTGTTTTAATTCGTCTGTGTTATTCATATATTTTTATAAGATGGTTATTAATTTTGATCGTTTACGATTTTAGCAAACCTGACTTCAGAAGCCAAGGGGTAAGACCTCCCCATCCTGAACTATAGTATTGCTGCCACATTTGGAAAATTGAGAAAAGACACCAATAAATCGCTAGTCCCGAAGGAAAATTTATACCAAACAAGATAGTCATTGCCGGAAATGTATAAATCATTGACGATTGCATAGCCACTGCCATATCATCTGTTCCCCCTTCTGTTTTTTTTGCTATTTTCTTTTCGGCACTAATCATCGGTGTATTCATCTTTGCTGACAAAAACTGTATTATACCCGCCAAAAGCAAGATTGGTCCTGGAATCGGGAACGGTACTCCGGGAATTTTAAAAGTGTCGGGTTTCCTTACATCCATATATAAAAACCCCGTATTCAGACTGGCATTATCAGTAAATTTAAGAGGCTGATACAAAAGATTGTTTAATTTTGACATCGTATCCCCGTTTGCTGAAAGCACTTGAGTAAATACGTTAAATAAAGCAATAAGCACAACAATCTGAAGTATATAAGGAAGACACCCTGATGCCGGGTTAATCCCTCTTTGTTTATAAAGTTCCGTTTGGGCTGCCATAAGTCCTTTAGAGTCGTTTTTATATTTCTTTTTAAGTTTATCCAAATCAGGTTGAACATCTTTCATTTTTTTCATTGATTTCATATATGGCTGAGTAAGAGGATTTAAGACAAATCTTAAAAAGAATGAAAAACCGATAATAGCTAATCCCATATTTGAAAAAAGAAGTTTATAAAAAAGAATTAAACCGTTGGTTAACGGTTGTATTAATATAATTTGAAAGATATTCATATGGTTGTTTCTAACTACTCCAAGCGTTACATTTTAACACCCTTTTAATTGCTTTTAAACCACCACGGATAAAACCTTCTTTTTCAATTACTTCAGCTGCATATTCCGAACAGGTTGGCTTAAACCTACAACCTCCCCCTCCAAATAAAAATTTAACCATTGGTGAAAGAGTTAATTTGTAAATTTTAAGAAGAAGTCTCATGGGTGCAAATGTCTTACTTGAAAAGTTTTGCCTTCTCCAAAGCTTCCTTTGTTTCTGCCATCAAAAGAGAAGTTGATTTGCCTACTGCTTGAGGTTTAACTAAAAAGACTATATAGTGACCTGGTTTTATGTAACTATAATTCATTCTGCAGGCTTCGTGAAGAGATCTTTTTATTTTATTTCGAACAACTGCATCTTTGGAGATTTTTGAAGAAACAACAAATCCAAATAATGTATCATCCTTTTCATCTTTTTTTAAAGAAGCAACTCCGAACGATTCGGATTGGTAAACCACACCCTTCTCCTCTACTTCAAAAAAGGATGACTTATTTTTAAGTCGAAAGCGGGATGCTAACATTTAAGCTTGAACTAATTTCTTTCTACCTTTAAGTCTTCTTCTGGCCAACACCTGTCTACCTTTTGCAGTTTCCATTCTGGCTCTAAATCCAAGTTTTCTGGCTCTTTTTACTTTATGGGGACTATATGTTCTTTTTGTTGACATAGAAGGATTATATCAGTTGTTGTATAAACTTTAAAGGTATATATTGTTTATTATGGCTTTGGAAAAGATATTAGTTCCCGAAGGTATAACTATAATTGAAGAAAAAGCGTTAGATTACGAAGTAATGAAGCGTATTGATCAAAGCGTTAGAGAAGCAATTGCAAAAAATGATCCTCAAATACTGATTACCTCTGTACTAACAGAAATATCAATTATTGCCCACTAAATGCCCCTTGCTTATTGTGGATAACTTTTGTAAAAGTACACTGTACCAATAGAGTTTTTCCACTACTTATATTATGGATAATGTTGATAATACTACTAATTTAAAAACAATCATTGATAAATCAAAAGTTTGGAAGGATACTTTAGAATCCCTTAAGGTGTCTGTCTCTTCAGCCACTTTTAATACATATCTTGCACATACACATTTGGCAGAGATTAAAGAGGTTGGGGACAGGGTAATTGCTGAAATCGGTTGCAATTCAATTTATATTAAAGCTCAGGTAGAAAACAGGTACTCAGGGTTGATTCAGGATACTTTAACCCAAATTCTTGAAAAATCTACAGATGTTATATATTCCATTAAACAAGAGGCAAGTCTCCATGAAACAACATCTACTTCAATATCTCCACTTTTTGACCAACCTAAAATAGATCAACTGCAAATTGATATTGCCATAAAGCGTGCAAATTTAAGAACAAGTTATACTTTTGAAAAGTTTGCAGTATCAGGTTCTAACCAATTGGCACATGCAGCAGCAGAAGCAGTAGCAACTACTTTAGGAGAAGCATATAACCCTTTGTTTATCTGGGGAGGGGTTGGGGTAGGAAAAACCCATTTAATGCACTCAGTAGGCATCTCAGCTATTTATAAAAATACTGATTCTAATATTTTAGCTTGTACTGCTGAAGATTTTACCAATGACATAGTTGAAGGGATAAGAAACAAGACAACTCCTGAGGTCAGAAAAAAATACAGAAGGTTAAATGCGTTATTAATTGACGATATCCAGTTTATCGCCGGTAAAGACACTGCTCAGGAAGAGTTTTTTCATACTTTTAATGCAGTAACCTCAGCAGGAGGACAGGTAATCCTAACTTCGGACAGACCACCGACAGAAATCCCTAAACTTGAAGCAAGACTTAGAAGCAGGTTTGAAGCAGGATTGATTGTAGATATCTCAGAGCCTGATTTTGAACTAAGGTGTGCTATTGTCCAAATTAAAGCAGAGGAGAGGGGAATCAAACTGGATACGGACACGGCTGCACTAATTGCCGGAAATATTAATTCAGCACGAGAAATTCAAGGTTTTATAGTTAGGCTCTTTACACAGATTAATTTTAAGAATGCAGAGGTTAATAATGATCTCATACAGTCTCTTCTCGGGAAATCAGAAGACCTAACAGATAGAGTAATTAAATCAAACCCTTTGGATGTAATAGGGATTATCTCTAAGTATTATTCTATAAAAAAGAGGGATTTGCTTGGATCTAGGCGTTCCAGGCCGATTGCCAGACCCAGACAGGTATTGATGTATATTTTAAAAACCCAACTTAACCTTCCCTACGAAGAAGTTGGCAGAATAGTTGGAGGAAGAGATCATACCACGGTTATGCACGCGGTGGAAAAGATTCAGGAACTGGCTTCACAGAGTGGGGATATGAGGGGGGATATCGAGGGGATAAAAAAGACACTTTGAGGATATCTTTTAAAATTATCAACTTATACACAGTGAAAAGTTACTTATCCACAATTCTATCCACCGCCTTATATACACGAATAAAAAATGAATTCCAATCTCAAGCCGTTACACTTATCTACTTATCCACCTTACCTACTACTAGAACTACTAGTTTATATATGATAAAACATAACTTATCGCAAAAGCGATTTATCATATGAAATTCACGGTATTACAAACTGATTTAAAAGAATCACTAAGCCTGACTTCACACTTCATAACAAATAAGGTACAACTTCCCATACTTGGTAATGTTTTTCTTAAAGCATATAAATCAAGACTTACTTTAGCAGCTACTAATCTGGAAACTTCTGTTTCAACATCAATTGGAGCAAAAATAGAGGAGGAAGGGGAGATAACAGTTAACGGCAAAGTATTATTTGATATTGTCTCCAATTTAAGAAGCGGAAATATAGAGATATTAGTTTCTGGCGAGGAAGTGAATATAAAAAGTAATAATTTTAAATCAAATATAATGGGTATTTTGGCAACCGATTATCCACAAGTTCCTGATAAAGTACCCGCAGGCAATCAAATTAAATTAAACAAAAAAGAAATCATAGGTGCTTTAAATAAAACTGTTTTTGCTGTGTCAAATGACGATACAAGACCTGTCTTAACTGGAATTTTGTTCAAATTCTCAGAAAAACAATTGGAACTTGTAGCAACAGACGGATTCAGGTTGTCAAAAGTGGATCTGTCATTTAATCAAAAAGTGGATTTTGAAAATTTTATAGTTCCCAGGAATGCGATCCTTGAGCTAACCAAACTTACACAAGGTGATGAAATACTTCTTTCTTATTCGAAGGATGATAACCTCGTTATTTTTGGGATAGAGGATGTTGTTTTGTCTTCAAGAGTAATTGAAGGAACTTTCCCTGATTTTGAAAAGATTATTCCCAAATCAAGCAGTTTCAGACTGACTATGGATAAATCAGATTTGGATCAGGCTACAAAACTATCAGGTGTATTTGCCAGGGAAGCGGGGAATGTGGTCAAATTGAATATTAAAAAGGATACTCTTATTGTTTTGGCAGAAAGCTCAAATTCAGGCAGTCAAGAAACTGAAGTTGAAGTAAAAATTGAAACTGATGAAAAAATATCAGAGGAAGGAATTGTTATAGCTTACAACTACAGGTTTATTGAAGATTATTTAAAATCAGTAGAAGGGGATGATGTTGTTCTGGAAGTGACTAATTCAAATTCTGCAGGAAAGTTTTTGGATCCTAAATCTTTAAATTATTTGCATTTGATTATGCCTATAAGAAGTAATGTTTAAGAACTCAAACTAATGACTTTTTGGTTTTAGATCACTAAAAACAATTTCTCCGTCAGTTGAATAAGTAGGAATTAAATTTGGAAATAAAGACAATATCCATATTTTTCCTTTATTTTCGGCTATGGTTAAAATTCTATTTGATACACCCAACATCATTGGAATTTTTGTATTTATTCTGTTTGATATAGGTTTACTATCAGAAATTTTATATCTAAGCCCTGAAATATTTGACTTATAAATATTTTCGAGAGTTCTACCTAATGAATCAGTGTATTGTTCAATGAAAAGCAGATTTACATCATCAATATATAATGAATAGACTGTTGAATTTTCTAAGAATTTGTCCTCAATAATAAAATTTATAAAATTTGATACGAATATTTTATTTTTCAAAGTTAAGATAAATGAATCTCCGTTGTTTGAGACTGAAGATAAATTGTAAGGTTCCTCATATGTTATACTTTTTGTAATAATACCAGCCTTACTTACTTGATATATTTTAACTTGTTTACCGTATTTAGTAGCAACAATAAGAAATTCAGAATTACCAGAAAATATAATTTTGTCGACTGGTTCATTAAAATTAACATCTATTTTAATTAAACTTTTTGTGTCTATTAAATGTAAATTATTTAATGAAAAATCAGCTACGGTTGTACCATTATTAATAATAATAGGATTAGTTAACTGATTTGGAAATTCTGTAATTTGCTTTGAAGAATTCAATAAATACCATTTATTTTCACTCTTAAAAACAGCATTAAAAGAATTACTCCAATATATTTCCTGTATTGGTTTTTCAATTACAACATTATTTGTTCCAGATTCGTAAATTCCATTTAAAGTTGAATATGTCAATTTATCATTATTCCATGAATAACCAGTTACAGGAGCGTAATTTGTGATAATTTGATTAAAATAAAAAATTTCATTTTCCTTTTTAGAAACAGGAATATCACTAAACGTATTTGGAACTTCAGTTGCAAAGTTGCTTGGAATTTGATTTGGTTGGGTTGTAACAATATTTTTGTTTTTTTGGATTACTATTCCTAAAAAAAATATAATAAATACAAAAAATATAATAAATACTTTTTTATGTTTAAGGTAATAATCTTTTAATTTTTGTTTTAGATTTGTCATTAAATTGAACAATTACTCTTTAACCTTAAAATAAATTTATCTACCCATTCGTTGCCGATTGGATCTGTATGTGTACCACTTGATGCTTCATGTTGAAATACTTGACTCCAAGGTATTTTATACTGTTTCATTATTTTACATACAGCGTCAAATGATAAATCTTCCAATGGAGTACAAGGGTGTGGTCCGTTTGGTGTATAGGTTAATGACATATTCGGTGAGCATTTTGAAATGGGAGCGCATGATTTTTGACATTCTCCTGCCATTTCCGTGCTAATTCCTCCTGCGTTTAAATTATCTGCACACCAAGCAAATTCCACCTGTTTTTCAAAAAAACTTAACATAAATATTGTGTCATCTGTATCTGTAGCTAATTGACAGGAGACATTTCGTTGAACTAGAGTTTCAAATGTTCTAACGTTTCCATCATCATTGTCATAACCCCCAGATGTGTGAAGGATAATCATGGTCGGAGTCATACATATTCCGTCCTGTCTTGATCCTAATGAATTTGGAAGATACTTCACAGACCCACTCCTAATTGAACTTGCTAATTTGTGAGTTATATCCTCGCCTGTCTCAGAAGGGTTGCATTTTGTCAGGTTGCCTCCAGATGGAATATGAATTATAGCGCTCCCTACAGGGGCTGGCGGAACCATATATGCTCCTGAATTTATGATAAACATGATTAGGGCAACCAAGGGTGGTATTGATACAAGAATAATAATAGTAGCCAGTCCTATTTCAACAACAATTGATCCTAATAGTTTTCTTAAAATAAACCAAGTTCCTGCAATTCCTGCACCTATAGCTCTCATTCCGCCAGATGCTAAAGCTATACCTCCAAATGTTAAAGCAATACCTGTAGAAATTATACGAAGCGGTCCGCCACCAAAAACCATTCCAACTAATCCTAAAAAAGCAACAGTCGGAGCAATATTATCTTTATTTTTAGTCCACCAAACTTTAAGCTTTGAAAATA
Source organism: uncultured Gammaproteobacteria bacterium (assembly GCA_964541395.1). Classification (GTDB taxonomy): domain Bacteria; phylum Patescibacteriota; class Microgenomatia; order UBA8517; family UBA8517; genus CAZIPM01. The sequence goes on from CAZIPM010000008.1 coordinate 37,586, forward strand.
ATTTTGAAATTGCCTCACCACCTATTAAACCTCCTAGAAAGCCGATTATTGCTCCTGGTATATTACCTATTACGGCTCCTGCTGCAGCTCCACCTGCTGCTGCACCACTAGCGCTAGTGGCCGTACTTAATCCTAATTTTATTGCTACTTTTCCAATTAAACCTTTTAATCCTGTTTTCAAACCGGTACTTACTGCTGCAGGTTGCATAGCACCTCCTGCTCCTCCCAAGAAAGCCTCATTTGCCATTAATCCACCTGTGTAGCTAATCGTAGTTGCAGCTGCTGCATAATCAGCTGCAGCGGTTGTAACAGCTCTGCTTCCAACTATTCCAACTCCTATATTCCATCCTGTATATCTATTTATTACCCCCAAATAAGGCGCATATTCTGGTGCAAAATACATAACACTTTCACCAAACATATTTGTTGCTGTTAATTTAAAAGGCTCAGTTAATCCATATCTTGATGCTACTAATTGAAAAACTTCACTGTTGTAAACAGATTTAATCTTTGAGTTGACAGGTAAAGCTGCTATTTTTTTATCTACGAATGTTCTAATTGATGACTGAAAATAACTTCTTGCTGCATCGGGGGTGTAATCTCTTAGAGTTTGTAATTCGTCAAATTGTCTTTGCTGGTTTTGAATTGCTGCCTGTTGAAGTGCGTCAAGATAAATTACGTCAGATCCTTCTGTTTGGGTTTGATAAAGAGCAATTTGGATGTCTTTAGGATCTGGTCCGAAACTATTAGCTGTAATATATTCTCCAAAAACATGTTTAGCAGTATATCTGAATAAAGCTTGATTTTTTTCCAATTCCAAAAGTACTGTAGAATTGTGCAATTTTTCCAAGGCTGTTTTGTCAGTAATTACCGCTGATAATGTTCCCGTGTCTTCATTTAGTTTGTGTAAAATGGCATTTTGTACATATATTGGAGGATATATAACCTCCGGTGGGTTTATTTGTTCAACCATCATTGCAGATGTACGCATTGCCAAAAGCTGGATATCTTCTCTAGACATAGAACCTCTTAATCCAGGAGTTATCTTTTCCTCAATAATTTTTTCAAGATCTTGTTCAGCTTGTCTAGGGTTTTGTTGTATGTGTTCCTTAATAATTTCAAAATATTTCTTTTGCTCGTTATCAACAGGGGGAATCTCGGGAACGACTATTTTTGCGTATAATACTTTATCTTTTAATTCAGGTGCGATTTTTTGAGCATCAATAATATTTTGTCGTATCTTTTGCTGTGTTTGTTCATAAATTTCACGTTGCCTGTCTAAACCTGTTTGTATTGCTTCTTTCTGTGCCTGCTTATCTTTTACTATTCCTTCTGCTCTTCTTTTGGCTTCTTCAAATAATTCAGGCTTTTCTTTTTCGGTAATAGTTGTGGCAGATTGGGCTTTGTATTGAGGAGCATCGGTTGTTGTCGGTTCACTATACTCAGGTCTTAGAGTTAATGTTTCATACCAGTGTTCAATCAATATGCCATAATACTTATCCGGAATTGTGGAAGGTACTCCATAACTAGTTAAAAATTGTCTTAAATCCGTAATATTTTGGAAAACAGTTTTGCTTACAGGATCTGTAAAAGTTAGAGTAGAATCAAATACCGTTTTGAAGTCATTTTTTTCAAATTCACCAAAAAGTTGCCTAAAAAAATCTAATCTCTCTTTAGTAAAACCTTTAGGAACCTTAGTATCTAAAACTTGAGATAATGTATTATTTGCCATAAATCATTTTTTAATAATGGCTACGCTTCTTTTGCCCATGCTTTTAAGTTTGGCATAGTAGGTTGCGGAGCTTCCTGTGGTTTTGTTGAAATTAATTTGTACTCTTCTTGTGAAGCAACAACCCTGATCGGAGCATGGTGAGGACCAGCAAAAAATATCCCTTCTCCTACATTTGCAGCCAGAAGAAGTTGTTTTTCACCTTGAGATAAATAGAATGTTTCTCCAACTTTATCTATGGCCGCAGGTGACTGCTTCATTAAAAGTCTTAAGGCACTGTTAGTGACGATTGCCTTCCCAATGTCTTGGTTTAGGAAGTCTTCGACGTCCTGAGTGATTGTGGTGAGTCCCAGATAGTATTTTCTGGCGCGTTTAACAACAGACCAAAGAAATTGAGCAGTGTCTGGATATCTCATCATGTGCCAGGCTTCATCAACTATCAGTATTCTTCTTTTAATATCCTTTTTAACTCTGGTCCAGATATAGTCAAGAATCATGAACATTGCAATTGGTCGAAGGATATCCTGTAGATCTTTAACTGAAAAAACAGTGAAAGGATTATCAAGGTTAATATTGGTCTGTTTATCAAATATTCCCACAAACGATCCTCTGACAAATTTTTCAAGCCTCGCTGCCAGATCCAAAGCATCTGGGACTTCCATTCCAATGAGCGTTTTATAAAGGTCTTCAATAAGTGGAGGTTCTTTGGTCTGAGTAATTGGGTCGTTAGTAATACCCTTTGCTTTGTAAGTCATAATAAGAGCCCTGTCCAACATGGCATCTTGAGTGGGAGTGATTTGTCCCATAATGACACGCATTAGCGAGTGAAGAGAAAGTATTTTTAACCCCAACTGGTTTTCTCCTTCTTCTCTAATTTGTGCCAAGTCAAAAGGATTAATTTTAGCAGGGGAGTTGAAAGAGAATTCTATAAATTCTCCACCGACTGCTTGGGCGAGTGCTTTGTACTCCGATTCGGGATCAAGGATTATTGCTTCTGTTCCTATCATTAAAGACCTAACTGCTTCAGTTTTAACAAAGAATGAGTTATGTACAAACATTCCTCCGTATCCCGCCAAAAAGACTGCATTTTCTACTTGTAGATCATAAACATAAGGGTGCTTGGATTTAATTTTAGTTATTTTTACAATCGGATCCCAGAAAAGATCTGAATTCGCAAGAGTTTCCAACCACCCCACTTTTTCTTTGATCTTTTGGAGTCCAGCTAATTTTTTATTAAAAATTTCACTGATATAATCTCTCGCTTTAAGTAGTTTTTCATACCGTGCATTCATTTTATGATACAAAGTTGACTCCCATAGTGGCGAATTAAATTTCTGTAGTGAAGTTCCGGTAAATTTAAAAGATCTGTATAGAGCCCTACCAACTTCATCAATTTCTACGTCATAACCGTGAGTAATTTGTGCAGCCTTTAAAGCATTTTTGGTATTTGGTGGGATACCTGCTCTCATGGTTCTCCATGAATGGTTTAGACTTTGCCAAAGAAGTGTATTTATATTTTTATCTTTTCCAACATCAACAATTTGTTGTATGGTTGGAAGTGCTTGTAGTTTTGAAATACCGTCTTTTTCTAAACTTTCTATTTCATAAATTCTTTCTTTTATATGGTTAATCATTTCCAGTAATTCTTCCCGAGACGGATGGAATATTCCCAACATTATTTCTGAGAACTTTTTAGGTGCTGGTATTTCACTCGATAAATAAAGTTCTTTTCTAACCTCTTTAAAAATACTTTGCAATTCGGGGACAATATCAATGTTTGTGTTGGCTGTTTTCAAAAGTTTTTGTGCTAAATTGTTTTTTCGTTCTGAGATAAATCCAATTTGGTCTATATATTTTCTGATATTATCCTGTCCTGAAATAGAAATTCTATAATATGTTCTTTTGATTTTAGCTATAGTATTCGTTGCAGCTTTTTGTCTTCTGTTTACCCTTGCAACTATCCCAAACCTGAGGAGTAAATACAATAAATCGGATGCTAATTTTTTCGATTTAGTAGTAGCTGTTATTTCATGACTCTCAACTCCGCCATCACCTTCGTAATATGCTCTAAGGTATTGGGCAATTTGTTGATCAGAAAGGTTAAATATAGGTTTTGGTACTCTTTTATCACCTGATTTGCCCGCGGCGCCTATCTTTTTAATTTCCTTTGTGAATAAACTTGAAAAAATATAAAATCCTCTAATAATTGACCTTAGAGGATAGTTGAATATTGGGGTGACTTTAATTCCAATTTTGTTGGTACATTTTTGAATTATCTCTAAGATTTCAACGTCTGTGTTTGAAATAGTTAGATAATCTTTGCTAATACATCCTTCACTTGTAATTAAACCCAAAAGAGTTAGATATTCTTCATTAAATTTAAGGTCATTGTTTTTCTTAATTGAAAAGTTAATTTTTCTGGCAATAGGTAAATAATCTCCAGGTTGAATATTTTTACCACTAACATTACATAATTTTCCATTTTTGAAAACTACGATACTGTGATCTCCAGTCACCTTAATTTCCCTACCACTTTTAGTAATTATTTCAAATAGAACATGGGGGGATTTCTTACGAGAAATTACTTCAACATTTGACCATTTTGATTTCAGGTTTTTATCATATGAATATATTTGTAAGTTTGGGGACAATACACCTTCACTTTCTCTATCAAGTGTCTGAATACCCACCCTTTTAAATATACGGTTTGCTACTATTTTGATTTTTTCCAGTTTAATATTTCCAAATTCATCCTTAATTAAGACCTCTGTATTACTATGGGTGCACTTACCCGCGCCGCTAGTCGCGAATATTGTCATGTTTCCATTCTCTAAAGAGAACCTATCAAAGATAATAAAAGATTCGTTTTGGGAGTTTATGCCGTATAAAACACCACGATCAGAAGAAAGTTCTGCAGAGGTAAAAGGAAAAGTGGTAGCCACTGATGTTGTGTCCATGTTTCTGGTAATGGCTAACCTGTCAAAACCGTAGGGGATGGTCGATAAGAATCCTAAACGCTGATCAAGCATTGCATGTTTGGCTACAATTAAAAGAGATCCAAGAGTTGATTCGATTTGGCGCGAAATATGGTTAAGCTCCTCGACAGAATTGGCGGGAATTGTGATGTAGAAAGAAAATTCAAAATATCTTTCTATTCCTTTAACTAATTGTTCCTGCAGGGATCTGGCGTCTTCAAGTTTTGCTTGTGTGCTGGGATCAACAATTCTTCCTCGTTCAATATCTGTTGATAGCTCTGCCTCCATTTCTGCAATTTTTCGTCTTAAGTCATCAAGAACGGATTTACCTTCAACAGGATAGACAAAGAAACTTATGTCTAATGAAGAATTGAAATTGACCACAGGTTCCAACCAACCAGGTGCGACAAATCTTGGGTAACCTGCAACAAACAATGTCCTGTAATATACATTGTTCACTTTGACATAATCAAAATCGATTTCTACTTCGGTGGGAGCAATAGTATCGTGAAGATTTAATTCCCCATTCTTGATGGTTAGATTGGGATTAATAATCTTTGGTTTTGTTGTTTTACTTTTTTCTTGTTCTTCTACTTGGCTTACAACCACGGGAACATTGATGTTGGACTCAGAAGTAACCTGTTCTGTCACTATATTTTGGATAGGTTGAACTTTTTCTATCCCACTTATGTTTACTTCCTTAACTGGAGGTGTTGTGGGATCTAAACTTACAGGAAGTGGTTGGTTACCACCATTCTGGTTATTTTGATTATTGTTATCTGTTGTATCGTTCATAGTTGTATATCCTTTTTGGTTGCAGGTGGCAGGGGGTTGTTCATTGCCCAGAATAGTTCAATCAAATCAGGTGTTGTTAATTGTCTTAATTTTAACCCCAATCTTCCCGCCTGTCTTATAATATGATCTCTTTTGGGATACAGAGTAATCTTAGCTTTTTTTACGACATAATCTTTAGAAAAAGGTAGAGCTCCCCGTTTAAAAACCGATTGTGCCGATTTGGTCACACCCAATTCCAAAGGACTAAACGGAATCGAAATAAAAAATCTTTTGCCGAGGACCGTCTTTTTCTTAATGGATTCCGTAATAAAACTTCTATAGTTTTGTACAAGAGCAGTTAGTTTGGGATTGGTAATTTTTTTGGATTCTGTATCAAAAAAATTGATATAGCCTGAGATATCCTTTCTTTGAGTTCTAACCGTAATTTGCAAAGAGAACGACAATGAATTAATTAAAGCAGCATAAGCAGCAACAACTGCTTGTTGTTCCTTTTCAGATAGAAGGCCGAAGTTCAAGGATGAAGTTTCCATAACTACAGCAGCCCCACCGTCTTTATAAAGGACTATGTCGTCAACAATATCCGCAATTGGTACATGTTCCTGAGAAGTAGTTGTCAAAACTTCATCAGGTGTTCCTATAAAAGGAATTCTTTTAATGAACCCTCCAAACTTTTGTATATTTGCATTTTGTCCTAAATTTGGTTTTTTCATGTTGTTGAATTAACTCCTTCCTCCAATTTAACACCCTTAATGGCAATAGGTGGGATAATAACTCCTTCTGTAGTAAAGCTGATTGGTTCAAAAGTGAAACCGTCTTTTTCAGTATTAATTTCATATTTACCGTTTAAAAGGGGAGTAACAATTATAAAATGGCCTACCAAATTACTTTTAAGTGCCCTTACAGGTCTGCCTGCCGAATCTCTAATTTCCAGAATAGCTCCCGGAATTATTTTTCTATCTTGGTCTATAACCTGACCAACGACAGTATTGGCTACAGTTGGAGGGTTAGGGGGTGCTGCATCTATTGAAAATTCTGCTTCTTTGGAAGCAATATTAACTGATTTTTGGTCCATTGCGGTTATGTCCTGAGCAGTTATGTTTGTAGAAGTTGTAGGAGCATTTGGTTTTTCTTCAACAATCAGTTTAGGTGCAGTTCTTGGAATTAAAACAGGAATTTGTTGGGGAATGGCAACAACTTCTGGTTTCGGTTGAGCAGCAACTGGTGAGGAGGTTGGAAGATTTGGATTAAAAGAACCAGGAAGTGTGCTATCAATGGCTACTATCGGGATTGTAGTTACCGGAGACGGTGTGGTGGTAGGTGTTGGTTGGTTTGCAACAGACCACATGGAGGTTATTTTACTAAGGAATGATTTTTCGGCAGTTTCCAGTTTGGTTTGGACAGCCCCTGATGTTTGGGGAGTTGAAGCAAGATAATCAGCTGTAACACTTTGAGTGATAGGTACTTGTTGTTTGGCGTCTTCAGTAAAAAAGTTAGGTATTTTATCTGATTTTTTCCATTTGTATACGGTAGGAGAATAAATGGAACGAAAAAATGCAATCAACCATTTTTCCAACGGTCTTTCTTCAAAAGGTAAGAATGCTAAGGCAACACCCAAAAGTGTTGATATTAAAATAATTGGCCATTTAATTAGGGGATGAAGGGGGGTGGAGTAAAACAATAGTCCAACCAATGCTCCACCTGCAACTTGGAAAAACTGTTTTAAAGTCATGTCTCCCACTAGCTTGAATTGGTACGAGCTAATCTGTTGTGGGATTGGATGTTGTTCCATGGTTCACATTAAGCATATAATATGAAGGATCTTCTGCAACAACATACCCTTTTCACAAGGGTAACCGCTGAAAGATTTACATTTGAAGTAAAGTGATATAATGAAAAAATGAAAAAGATTACGGTGGATGTAAATATTAATGTAGGTAAGCCCACGATTAAAGGGACTAGGATTACTGTGGCTACAGTTCTTAATTTAATAAAGAATGGGTATACAACAGAAAAAATAATTAAGGCGTACCCTGTTCTTAAAGATGAAGATATAAAGGCTGCACTTGAATTTGCACTAGGAAGAGTCGAGAGAGAAGAAACAACACCTAATAATATTAAGTTAAATTTTGCATGATTAAATTTCTTCTTGATGCTAATTTGTCTCCCATAACCTCAAAATATTTAACTAAATTAGGATTTAATTCAAAAAGTATAACTGAAGAAAAACTTGGTTATTTAAAAGATATAGAAATAGTAAAAATTGCCAAGAAAGAAGACAGAATAATAATTACATTTGATTTGGATTTTGGAGAAATATACCATCACAAAGAATTAAATAAGGTAGGTATTATTGTGTTAAGACTTGAAAATCAAACTCCGGAAAATGTTAACTCTGTTCTTAAGCAGTTTTTATCCAAAGATATAGAAAAATTACGACAACACTTGAAAAGTTTAATAGTAATTAAAAAGGGAAGCACACGGTTTATAATTGCATTAAAGAAAACTTCAGTATGATAACCATTGAATAAATTAGTTATTTCAACTTAAATAACTAAACGTGTTAATCTGTTGTGGGATTGGATGTTGTTCCATACACCATCAATCATAGTATATGAAGCAATTGGTGCAAGGAGAGAGCTTTTTCACAAAATCAATTAACTTTAGTAATTCTATTCTAAAGATGTTAAAATAATGTTATGCCCGACGGAAAAAACATGTCACCAGATTTACCATATAAAACTACCAAAATGCCACCTCCCATTCCAGGGACTGTATATGGATCGGCACAAGAAAGATGGCAAAAGTTAAGAGATCAAGGACTGATTTCTGATGAAGTTGCTGGAGGTACAAGTACTGTGGACATATCTCCTCCTGGGGATCCGAACACACAATCTTGGCAAGATATAGCAAGAGAACAGGAAGAGAGAGCAAACAAAGCACAAAACATGGCGGACATGTTATATGACAGAGAATCACCTATAGGAAAAATGTTACTGAATCTTGAACAAGGTAATATCCCAGATATTATTCGCGATCCGGAAAAAAAAGAGTCGCTTGAAGAATTACATGAGGAAGTAATGAGGTCCCTCTATGACCCGTTTGTTAGTTTGGCACGGGATGCTAGAACAAGATTTGTTCCTCAAAACTGGACCATGCAACACGAAGGAGGTTCCGTAAAAAGGATTGCCAACACTGCAAAAGTAAAGATTAGTGTGCACAGACCATTTAAACCTGAAAGGGTAAAAGGTCTTGACCAAGTTGCGGTCAAAATGAAGGAGAAACTAACTAGGAGTGAATATGAACAACAAGTATTTCAATCTAGGGTTTATGCTGACTTAACCACAGCAGAAGCTCATGAAAAAATATTTGAAGACGGTTTCGGTAAAATGAGCGTTTACTTTAGTGGGTTTGATCAAATAGCAATAAATACTAGAAGACTAACAGTCGCATCCACTGAAGATTTTCGTCAAGGCTTTAGTGTTAAAAGAGACAAAGTTTTGAGAGTGTTTTTGGCCGCTCAAAAGGACGAAGCTGGTTCGGACCCAAATAAAAAAATCGAAAACGCCCCCCATTTTTTTGAAGAAGGTTATACAGATTTAGTTAAGCAAAAAACGGCTGAAATGGTAGATCTCCATAATGTTATTGGCGAAATGAACCATAGAGATCCTTTTGCAGAAGGAAGTCAAGATATGAGAATCAAGGTGACTTTAACAGAACAGGAATTTATTGGATCCTTATTTAAAAGAGTTGAGAGAACTGACGAACACGGGCATCTCGAATGGACGAGAGAAGATGGAACAAAGGTAATAAAACCTGAGGATCAGACGGCAAAGATAATTATTTACTTTGATAGAGAAAATAACCAGATTCCAGTTGACGAAAACAACAGACCAATACGAAAGCCTGATCACCATAAAGAAGTTTACACTCACATTTTGCAATATGAGAATACCGTTAGGTCAGAATTAGAACATAAAAGATGGATGTCGCTTTTGATGGCATATACAATGACTGATGCCAGGGTAAGACTCCAGGAAATTTGCAGGAATCGACCAGATATTTTGTCAGTTAGAGACGCTAATGACACCTATTTAAAAGAATTTAAAGATTTGATTTTGGAAGTAAACAATATGGCAAATGACTTATTGGAAGACTGGGATTCTCCTTTCATAAGTATGGAGAGGCAAGCGGCGTCTGATGCCGTTGAACTAAATCACATGATTCAAATCGCTACTGTAAATATTGCAAATTTAGGACACATTTCCCATTGGGATCGGGTCAAAGATACTAGTGGTAATTTAATGTACAAATTTGTTGACGAGGTTGGAGACCCCGACATGGCACTTGATGCAGTTTCTGCTATGTTAACCATGCAACATGAGTGGACATATGCAAAAATTAAGGACAGGATATCAACTCCTTTACTGCCTCCGGTGCACCCTAAATTTGTGGAAAAAGTTGTAAACATGGCTGCCCATGGAGGCCGCGATCCTGAACTATTAGCTTATGCCGAAAAGAGTGAATATATTGCTCGAGGATTTGGAATGATTGGCATGTTCGAAGCGCAGCTAAGTAGTAACCCACATTGGAGGGAAGGTAAAAAACAACGTGATGAATTAGGAATAAAATGTAACTCTGAAGTAATACAAGTTTTGGAACAGACGATGTTTGGTGTACCCACAGTGTTTGATGGGGCGGTATACCCAATGCCTATTGTGTCGTTCTTCAGAAGTCAGAGTTTGTTTGATTCTATGCATGTAAGTAAAGACAGAACCCTTCAAGATATCTTGAATGATAGAGTTTTACTAACAGAGGTAAATTGGGAGCAATATCATCCTTTTGCTGAGGACGGAAGAGCAGTTGTAGGTAGATTTACAACAGACATAACACGTATGATGTATGGCGCAGCGGATGGAAAAGCTGTGGATGCATTTTTTGCGAGTCCCGCTGAAGCAATTAAAAAAATTATTAAGGCGATGGATATTGGAGGCAGAGCAGAAGTTAAATTGTTCAAATTCACTGATAGTAAAGGTAATACTTCAACTAAACCAATCAATAAAAAGATATATGAAATTACTTTTGCGTCATATTTATATAATGCTTATCTATCCTTTTATAAATATGGTCTTTGGGATGGTAACGAGAAGTTTAAAATTAATGTAGATCCAATGGTAGAAGGAGATCTATCACAGCATATTCCCGGATTTTCTGACGTAATAGAACAGGCATCTTATCTGTTAGAAACTAAACAAGGATTTCCCAATTATCGAGACAGCTTTATAGCATTATCATTAGGATTAAATGAGTTTTCAAAAGGTATTGGAGTGGTAGCCGATAAAACATATGACGATAGATTAGTAAGAAAAGCAATTAATATTGCTAAAGCGCATATATAGAAAATACTAATTTGTAGTGGTAATATAAGTATACATTAAAGAGGCTTCTAGATTTGCTATTCTTTCTGACCCATTCCTCCTGTTGATTGAAGTCTTTCTACAGCTTTGTCCCAATTGGGGTTAATTTTTCTCATAAGAGGCTTAAGTGGTGCATTTCGAGCTCCAGCTAGCCTCCAGAGCATACCAGCAGTACCCATTTGACTTACCATGTCAGCACCATACTGAGCACCAGACCTCTTATATGCAAAATCAAGCGCGCCTCGCGCCTCACCTATAGCTGTTCCAAATGCAAATTTTTCTCCCATGATTAGCATCTTCATTATATCAACTGCTTTAGGAATCATCACCATGAAAGAGAAACTAACTGCAAGCCATAAAATTCCTGCCATATCAGTAGATGATCCAAGAATTGGGGGTGCCCACAAATTTTGTTGTTTTGATAAACCAAACAATTGTGCCAAAGGTGCAAAAATAGATTGACCAAGACTGGCTGCCATCGATGCAAAAAGCGTTTTCCATGCAAGAAACATGAATAATCCAGTTAACGGAAATACCAGAGATTCAGCAATAATTTTCTTTAACCAAGTTGAAAATCCTATTGAGGGAATTAGGGCACCGATTACAATTTGGACTGGTGCTACAACAATTGAAATAAATAAACTAATTAAATTTTTCAATAACATCAAAGGAACTTTTATTGTATACACAAACATTAGAATTAATACCCAAATGGATACAAGCATCATGAATAATGATGCAATTACGCCATATACAGATAAACCACTTATAGTGCCAGAAAGTGAAACAAATGCAGCTATGAAAAAGAGAAAAGTGTAGCCAAACATATATGCAAGAATATAAAAACCTCCTAGTGCATAAGTTCCCCCTGTTGGAACAATAAAATTCCAGGCATCTTGGAATGGTGTTGTAACTGGTGTTCCCACAGAAAAACCAGCCAAGGTCATTAAAGATGCAAATAAACCTCCAACTACATAAGACAAATCAATTACGAATCCAGCGATTGCGTATGAGAAAGTTGCTAAAATTAAAGCACCAAAAACCTTAGGTAAGGATGACTGGACGGAAATCACAACCTGTGGGGAAATTTTAACCCTGAACATTATCATGAAAGCAAAAACTATAATTACCAAAACTGAAAGAGCATATGCCATATTTCTAAATCCCTGCCAATATTTTTGAAGTCCATCTACAGCGCCGTAACCAAATCCTTTATTTTGTGCGTTTGCTTCAGGTATTGACGTAAATTTAGACACAATATTAGTAACATATTTAATACCCGAAAGCGGTCTGTTTTTATAATCATGTGTTAATGAACCCGAAAGAGCTAAATTTGTGCTGACTGGAGCGTTTCCTAGTAATGTAACCCATGGACCCGAATTTATTATCGGATTTATAAAATCATAAATTTTAGTGGCACATACTACATCTGCAATCACATTTATTCCTGCAGATCCTGCGGCTAAAACACAAGCTGTTATACCTTGTACATTAGCCCCCAGAAAATTAATAGGGAAGGCAAAAAGTCCATATAAAATCCACTGGACTTGTGCCGCAGTATATCGTTCTCCGAATATTTCTGATTGGTTTGTATCATCATAGACTTTTGCATACCAGTCAGAAAATGGTTGGTTATACCAGCTAAAATCTTGTGCCTTAGCAACAGGGACAGCAATTGAATAAAAAACAATAACCAACGCAAGGAAACTTAAAATCAGTTTTTGTGAGAATTTTTTCATTATCATTTTAGTGTAGCATATGTTAAATTTCCTAGTATATTAGGAATTAGGAACTTTTTTCATCAATAAATTTAAAGAAGTGTTTTGCATATTCACGGAAGTGTTTTATTGAAACAGGTAGATCCCTATAAACTATTTCTTCGTCTATTTTAAGATAAACATGGATAGCTAAATTTCTGAAATCTGGCATCTTTTCTGATTTAATGTATAAACTTGTCGGTATAACTTCTGTTTCAGCCAACTGTTTCATAATGTCCTTGTAAGTGTCAGATTTCCTTCCAAAATAATAGGAAAGTATATGTCCACCGATGTCGCAAATCGCTTCAATTCCTAAGATCAATTCATAAATTGTTGCGTGCTGAATTTTTGTCTCTTTTATAAACTTATCTAAAGAATATTCTTTTAACGTCTTTTCCAGTTCAAATATTGCTTCGTCAAGTTTTGCCAGTCTCTCGCCAATAATATCAATACTTTTTTTCGATAAATCCATATTTATTATAAAATCAACCTA
>CAZIPM010000009.1:0-11290 GCA_964541395.1 uncultured Gammaproteobacteria bacterium
TTTAAAGGTGGAAAGGGAGGAGACGGAAAAGTATCATTCAAAAAAATCGGTCGTGGCCCTGATGGGGGTAATGGTGGAAGAGGCGGAGATTTATATATTGTTTCTTCAAGTGATTTAACACTTCTAAACCAATTCAGTAGATCTTCTTATATCTCAGCAGAAGACGGAATCCCAGGTTCATTTGGGGATAGAAGCGGTAGAAAAGGTCATGATGTAGAAGTAGTTTTACCCATTGGAACATCAATAGTGGATTCGGAAAGTGGTATAGAAGTTCTAAATTTATCAGAAGTTGGACAGAAATTTTTATTTTGTAAAGGCGGGGACGGTGGATTAGGCAACCATGAATTTGCCAATTCAAGAAATACCACTCCGATGCACGCACAAAAAGGATTTGAAGGAGAGCAAGTCAAAGCTGTTCTCAACTTAAAACTGATTGCAGACTTTGGACTTGTGGGTCTTCCCAATGCAGGTAAAAGCAGCTTACTCAATGAATTAACGGGGGCTAATGCAAAAATAGCCAACTATTCTTTCACTACTCTCTCCCCTAATTTGGGAATGTTTAACGGAAAAGTAATTGCGGACATTCCAGGTCTTATAGAAGGCGCTTCAACCGGCCGTGGTTTGGGAATAGGTTTCTTAAAACATATAGAGAAAGTTAAAGTAATTATTCATTGTCTAGATGTTACCTCTTTGGATTATCAAAGAAACTATGATACCGTAAGAAATGAACTGGGTAGCTATAATCGTGAACTTTTGAAGAAGAAAGAAATTATTCTATTAACCAAATCAGATTTAATAAATGTGAAAAATACATTTAAGAAATCATTTTCTATATCAATTCACGATTACGACAGTATTGAAAAATTAAAATCTCTGTTATTGAAATATTAATGAAATATTATTTTCTGATAATTGTATAAAAAGTGGGGTGATATAAAAATATGGCAGGAACTTCTTCCACTAGATATCTTTGAAAATCTAAATAACTTTTCTTTCTTTCCTCCTTGATCAGTTGTACCCTTCCGTCTTCAAGAAGCTTATCTATTCTGTCATTTTTAAATTTGCTGATGTTTGTTAGGGTTTGAGTAGAGTGCCACAGCACATATTGATCGGGGTCTGCTGGAATATCCACTGTTATCAGAAGTGCTTCATAATTTTCTGGAATTCCGGCAACAGACTGTATTTCGGTTTGTATTCCAACTTCTTCCCAATCCTTTTTTATATTTTCAGCAACATTTAAGAGATTTGAGGCAGTACTCAAAACTATTTTTAAATCCTTTGCATCCGAAAGTAGTTCTTTAGCTCTATCTAAATCTTTGTAATAAGGTTTTACCTGTGAATTAAATGCCCAAGAACCAGGAGATATAGAACTAATAGCTCTATTTTCTTTAAAATCATCTTTATTTATTGAATATGCCAAAGCCTGTCGATAATTTTTTTCAGATAAATTTTGATTTTCTACGTTAAAGAATATGGCTACGAAAAAGTTATTATTTATAACCTTATTTATCTCCGTTTGTTTCCAGTTTTCAAAGGGTTCAGTTGAAGTAATGTCTTTAATTCTGTCAATCTCTCCTAATTTATAGCCAAGTTTTAATCTTTCTTCAGAAGGGTAAAAATTGAATATTTTTTTATTTTTTTCCGTATCTTCCAGAGTTAATTTATTAACATAACCTCCTACCAAGGAGATTTTCTTTACTTTCCACGCAGCTGTGCCCAGCAATCCTTTTTTAAAAATTGGTTTTGAGACTATTGTTGGAAATGCTGAAAAAGGGGTATCTAATTTAAATATTATTGTCGACGGATCAGGTTTCTCTGTCTTGGCATCGTTAAATTGATAATTTATTGAGTTTGTGTCCACTACCTGCCCGTCTTGCCATAGAAGATCTTTTTTGATTTTAAAAGTCCATGTTTTACCACCATCGGTTGTTTCCCATGATTCTGCTATACTGGGATTTACTTCGCCGTTATTATCAATATAAGTTAATCCGGAGGAGATCAGAGAGAGAATGTCTTCGGGTAATTTTTCAGGAGTATATTTACCTGCTACACCTATTTTTTCAGTATTAATGAGTATTTTAGGTAGTAATATTTTAGCTATCAGAAATACTAAAATACCAAGTATTAACCCCACAAATACCAGAATTTTGAAGCGTTTAAAAAATTCAACCAAAAACCTGATGATATATCTTAATGACACTATAATTTAAATAACTAAAATGACAATAGAAAGAGTTAAAAAGATAAAGGTAACTACGAAAGTGGCTCTGAATATAAATTTTTCAGCACCACGTCTGGTAAAAGAAGAGGAGTTGCTTGATCTGCCAAAGGATGTACCTCTAACTTGCATTAGAATAAATACGGTAATAAGAATTGCCAATATTCCCTGAATCACCTGTAAAACTTCCTTCATAATATCTGAACTGTATTATACAACAAAGAAAGCTATTTATACCAACAAGAAAAATTAAATTGTTTTAATAGGGAAAAAATGCTTACTTCATCAACCAGTATATAAACGAGGATATTATTGAATGAAGAAATGAGAAGGCAATTAAAGCCAAAATTCCAGATAAAGCTATCGAGGGAAGATCAATCCAAACACTGGCAAAACCTCCAAAGAAGAAATTAACAATTCTAAATCCAGGTACGATTAAGGTTACCAAATAAATAGTAATTGCAGATGCTACCCACCTAAATATCCCAAACGTTATCAAGTTTATAGGCAGCATCAAAATATTAATAATCGGTTTGGCAATAAGAGAGGCTATTGTAAGCCCAAGACCGGTCAAAAGAAGTGTCTCTATTCCTTTTGAAAATACCATACCAGATGCAATATTTGAAGCTAAATAAAGAGATACGGTATCCACAGTAAAATGACGAATGATCCTCTTCATATTTAGAGTATCAAATAAACTAGTTCTACTGTCAAGTGTTTTGCTATAAAAACGGTAAATGAATTTTTTATAAAATATCCGTTTACCTTTTTAAAAAATATCCTAATTAATTTAATAACGATTTAGATATAAGTTTATGGTGATATCTTCTGGAAAACCTATGAGCTTCATCTCTTAACCATTGAATCAATTTTGTGGCTGGAACTTTTTTACCGTCAGGAAAAATGATCCTATCCGGATTTTTGGCAATACCAATTATGGGAATATTAATGTTATTAAAAATTTCGTAGAATTTCTTAATCTGACCCAATCCCCCATCAACAACTATCAAATCGGGTCTCGTCCATTTTCCTCCATATTCTGGCAAATTTTTTAATCTTCTTTGGGCAATCTCTTTAAGTGAATCATAATCACTTTGAGTTTTTATTTGCCTAATTCTGAAATGCCTGTATTCTTTTTTCTCCATGCCTCCGTCTACAAAAACCACCATAGAGGCAGTTGCAGCAGAACCTGCCAAATGAGCCACGTCAAAACATTCGATTCTTTTTAGAATCTTAATATTTCCATAGATACCATTATTCAAAATTAACTTTAGTTTATTAAGTTCACTGCTTCTAACGTCTTCTTCCAAATTTGGGTTTTTAATAAATTCAATTGGAGCGATCCTTGGCTGAGTAATATAATCCAGAATTTTTAATTGATTTCTGGTTAATAATGCCATTTCATAATTTTGGTTATCGGATTCAATTTTCATTTTTCTAATTAAATCATTTTGTAGAACCGTAAATTTACCATCCAAAAGTTTTTTAATGTTTTTTATATTCTGTCTGTAAATTATTTCCTGCTCTTTTCTTTTATCAATATCTTCAATTTTTTTAATTTCGTTAGGGCATGGTATACAAAGTCCGAGATGATTATAAAAACAAACCCTTTTTCCTATTTTATGATCTGCATAGGGAAATATTCTTCTTATTATTTTAAGAATTGTAATAACGTTATAGGAATTGGGAAAAGGACCATAAAAATGTTTATAAGTTTTAGTTTCCTCTTTTCTTGAAGGAATAATCCTTGGTAAATAATCTCTGGTTATTCCTATATATAATGGATTTTTATCATCCTTTAAAGCTACATTGTATTTAGGTTTATATGTTCTTATTAATTTAGCCTCCAGAAGAAGAGATTCAAGTTCAGTGGTTACAACGATAAACGATACTGAATCTGCTTCATTAACCATTTGATTAGTTTTAGGACCTAAATGTAATGCTAAATAACTAAGAAGCCTGGATTTCAAATTTACTGATTTACCAATATAGATTGGGGTTGTTTTTTGCCAATAAATGTATATTCCTGGTGATTGGGGAAATTTAAGGTATACCTTTTTATCTATACCATATCTTTTGAGGCTGGTAATTTTACTTTCCATTTTGTAAGTATTTTAACAAAAGTCAGCCTTTTTAGTTTAATAAAGGCAAAAACAGTGATAAATATAACTATAATAAAAATAATCAGAAGATTGTAAATTATAACTTGATTCTTGTTAGTTAATACATTAACTCTCTGGCCTTCAAGGACAACAGTGACTATTTCAGGAGTTTTTGCACCCAGAAATGAAAATGGAATATTGTATTCGGTTTTTAGAGTTTGAAACGGAAGAAGAGCTTCAAATCCTTCATTTACGGCTTCTGCTAGTTTATTGTCATGATAAATTGAGGGCTTGAGGTTATATATGGCTATTGGGCCCGGATTTACAATTTCCACTTTTAGCTTGTTTTCAAAAAAAGGTATCCATTTTCCGAATGAAGCCGAAATACGTGGCAGATTGTTACGTGTATCAGGTAATTTTCCAAATGACACAAAAACGTCTTTTTGCGGATTGGATCCAAGTTTATAGGATCCTGCAGCATAAGGTTTGCTGGAATCTTTTCCATGGATGACAAAAGTAAAATGTCTCAGATCTAATTTGTTAAAAAAATCAACCCCACCTGTTGTTGAGCCCCAAGTAGGATCTACAGGTATCCAAGATTGTTTACCTTCATCATAATATTCAGGCCATGCATGAAGGACGTCATTAACCAGTGAAAGTGGTTGGATATCGGGATTTTCGGTATATGCATAGCCATTTACTTCTCTGGCAGGAATACCTGCTGCTCTAGAAAGAGCAATAAACAAATCTGTAAATTCCATACAGATAGCGTTTTTAGGTGATGAGAGAGCACCCAACGCACCCAGTCTTTCGACATTGGGTTTTACTCTTTCGTAGTCATAACTTAAATTTGTAGAAACATAATTATAAATAGCTTGAGGTGTAATAAGTTCTTGAGCAAGATTTTTAATTTTTTCGCTATCAGACTGCCAAAACTCCTGAGATAAAAGGTTATTATTAATTGACTGACTACTAGGTGCAAGGTATGGCCGTTGAGTGGCAAATATCTGCACTGATCCAGAAGCAATTACATCTAATCTTTCTCTTGTCTTCAAACTATATCTGGCTATCCAATTTCCGTCTTCATCTATGTAAAACTCTTTTGGTTTGGGATTTATATCCTGGTAGTACATTTTTTGAAAAGAAGTATCGGGAGGGATGGCTATTTCAGTATCTGCTCCAACCGCCAACGGGTTTTCCAAATGATAAATTAGATTAAACGAAAACACCTGAAACTGACCAAAACCTGCAACTATTCCACTTTGGGTAACGTCTTCTTTATTAAATTTGTAATTATTATATCCATCAACTTTTAGACTTGTTCTTGGACCGGGTGAGATATATGCTAAATCTCCCAATGTTTCAGGTACTGCAAGGTTTATATAGTAACTGTCAAATTTATTTTCTATAGCTAATCTGGGTATAGAAATTTCCCAGACTTCTCCTGTTTTTTTAGCAAATCCTCCTGTATCATAAAGAACCCAGAATTTTCTTGACTTATCTTTTCCCACAACTGCATCCGGGAAGTCTATTTTTATGGTTGTAGATTTACCTTCTGTTGAAATATTTGCGTTATAGACAGTTCCTCCATCCGCATATGCTTTAACACTTATTGGATCTATTCCTTCTAAAACAAGACTGTAAGAAGTTGCATAGATATTAGAAAAACTATTTGTTAAAGTGATTTGATTTGAAACTGAAGTAATTCCATTATCTATTACTTTATAGTTAACATTAAAATCTGTATTAAATTCACCTTCTGCTTTAATTACTACCGAGTTAGAAAAAAACATCAAAACAAATAATATTAGTGCAATATAAATTTTCTTCATTGAATTTATTGTAACAAAAGTTGAGTTGTTTTTATTGTGATAATTATATCTAAAGATATTTACCAGTAACTGAATTTATATTTTTCTTAATATCTTTTGGAGTTCCTACCGCAATTATTTCACCTCCATAGTCTCCTCCACCGGGTCCCAGATCTATAACCCAATCCGAATTCTTAATCACATCCAAGTTGTGTTCTATAACACAAACAGTATTTCCTTTTGAAACCAAGAGCTTCAAAACTCGTAGAAGCCTGTCAATGTCTGCAAAATGAAGACCTGTTGTGGGTTCATCCAAAATATAAAAACTTTTTCCTGTCTGTCTTCTTGATAATTCTGTTGAAAGTTTAACTCTTTGTGCCTCTCCCCCCGAAAGAGTAGTTGCAGCCTGCCCCAACTGCATATATCCAAGTCCTACATCCTGCAGAGTTTCCAATTTTTCAAGAATGTTTCTATGTGAATGGAAAAATTCTACAGCTTCAGATATAGTTAAATCCAATACTTCTGCTATATTTTTACCCCTAAAGGCAACTTCCAAGATATGTGAGTTGTAACGTTTTCCATGGCATACCTCACAAGTAATCCAAATATCACTCATAAACTGCATTTCAATTTTAGTCTGTCCTTGACCCTCACATGCTTCACACCTTCCACCCTTTAAATTAAACGAAAATTGACCTTTTTTAAATCCATTTAGTCTGGCATCTCTGGTATCGGCAAAAACATCTCGAATGATATCAAACACTTTTGTATAAGTTGCAGGATTGCTTCTGGGTGTCCTACCTATAGGAGACTGATCAATAAGAATTACCTTATCTATTCTTTCAATTCCTTCCAGAGTTTTAAATAATCCTACATCTCCCCTAAACAGACTGCTTAGTTTTTGTTGTAAAGCTGGACACAAAGTTTCAACCAGTAAAGTTGATTTTCCCGATCCTGAAACTCCGGTAATACAAATAAATTTTCCGAGAGGAAATTCAACATTAATATTTTTCAAATTAAATTGACCTGCTCCATAGATTTTCAAAATTTTTATCTTTTCAAAAGGTTCATCCTTAATTAAAAGACTTTGTTTTGGTGTATGTATTTCAATTCTTTTTTTCCCAGACAAATATGCACCTGTTAAAGACTTTTTATTTTTGGATACTTCGTCAATTGTTCCAAAAGCTACTACTTCACCACCCAATTTACCTGCTCCAGGACCAAAGTCGGCCAAATAATCAGCATTCCGCATCATTTCTTCGTCGTGTTCCACAACTATAACCGTATTTCCCAAATTTCTTAATGTTTTTAATGTATCTATTAGTTTTTGGTTATCTTTTTGGTGTAGTCCAATTGTAGGCTCATCCAAAACATAAAGTACTCCTGTTAAACCGGAACCAATTTGACTGGCTAGTCTAATTCTTTGGGCTTCTCCTCCCGACAAAGTCCCTGCAACTCTATCTAAAGTTAAATACTCCAAGCCCACAGACTGAAGGAACTTAAGTCTGCCCAAAATTTCCGAAACTATTATTTTTCCAATTTCCTGTTCTTTTGAATTTAAATAATTTTTATAATTAGTAATCCAATCTAACATTTGGGTAATCGATTCCCCTGTAGATTGTGAGATGTTTATTCCATCAATAGTTACAGATAATACTTCAGGTTTTAACCTTGCACCTTGGCAAGACTCACAAAGTTGCTCTTTCATATATTTCTCTATTTCACCTTTAACATAATCAGATTGACTTTCTTTGTACCTTCTTTCGAGCTCGTTAACTATTCCTGAAAATTTCCACCAGATTGATGTTTGATGACCCTGCTTATTTGTTCCATGAACTTGATATACTTTTTCCCCTGTTCCATGTAACAAAATGTCTATTTCCTCAGTAGATAATAGGTTTAAGTTTTTGTTAACGCTTATTTTCTTATTTTCACAAACTGTTTTTATCAATCTGGAATACCATGTATCTGCCTCAAACATTGTAGAAAATGGTAAGAGACCTCCTTCCAAAATGCTTATTTCTGGGGAGATGATCAATTTGGGTTCAACCTTCAATATTTTGCCCAAGCCTGTACATTTAGGGCAGGCACCATGAGGAGAATTAAAAGAAAAACTTCTTGGTTCAATTTCAGGAAAAGACAAATTATCAATCGGGCAAGAAAATTTTTCTGAAAAAAGATAATCTTCAAAATTCCTAGGAAATTCAGGAATGGTGAACCCAGTATCCTTAATTTGAGAAATAATTAGAAATCCATCAGCCAAATCTATGGCTTGTCTTATAGAGTCGAAAAATCTAGATCTCAAATTATCATTATATATTTTATCTTCAAGGTTACTGTTTCCCAAACTAATTGTATCCACAACCAAATCTATTGTATGTTTGTTTGCTTTTAAAAGAACAAAATCATCATGGAGATCCTTTACATGACCATCTACTCTGACCTTGGTATAACCTTTGGATTTAAGATTGTCAAAAAGAGAAGAAAATTCTCCTTTTTTATCTTTAACAACCGGTGCCAGAATATAAAACCATCCTTTTTTTTGAGATTTAGTTTTTTGTTTAATTAAATCTATTGATTTATTAACTATTTCTTCCAGTGATTGTCTGCTTATTTCAGATCCGCAAATTGGACAATGAGGATGACCAACTCTTGCATACAAAAGTCTCAAATAATCATATACTTCAGTAACAGTTCCTACGGTTGATCTGGGATTTCTGGAAGTTGTTTTTTGATCAATTGAAATAGCAGGAGATAATCCTTCTATAGAATCAACATCAGGTTTATCCATTATCCCCAAAAATTGTCTGGCATAAGTAGATAAACTTTCAACATATCTTCTTTGACCTTCTGCATAGATAGTATCAAAGGCAAAAGAACTTTTTCCGGAACCTGATACACCGGTGAAAACCGAAAGTTTATTTTTTGGAATATCCAAATCAACATTTTTTAAATTATGTTGTCTGGCACCCCTTACTTTTATATAATTATCCATACAAAAAACCCGCTGGATTACCAGTGGTAATTATGATTATATCATCGAAACAAAAAACATTTAAACCCACTTCCTATAATATCACTTATATGCTATAGTATTGCGGTATGACACAAGAGATCACAGATTTCAGAAAATTAATTACATTAGCAGATGAAAAACGAACCATAGATGAACTCGAAGTTTTACAAGAGCTTTTTGATGTGGGTGTTCCTTTGTTAATTAATTTAAAAAGGGACACACCTATAATAACTCTAACAGAATTTGATTTATTAAATTTTGCAAATCTTGGGTTTGAAATTAGTGATAAAGCCAGGATTATAATAAGTGAAACTTTTTCTCGATTATATAATTTGACTTATTACATAATAGCCTCACTTGATCACGAACTCACAATATCTGATTTAGTGGGAATTTGTGAAACTGAACTGAATACAGAGTGGCTAAACCCAACACAAAAACAAATTTTAGTTGCAGTATTAGCAGATAGTACAGAACACATGACTAGATTATTACCATATCAATTTCATTATGAAGATCGTCAAATTGGTTTATAATTAATTTGTGGACTTAATAAATACTTTATTTTTATCATTTCTTGAGGGTGTAACTGAATTTTTACCCATATCGTCAACAGGTCATTTAATCTTAGCCAGTAATTTACTTAAAATACCCCAAACTGAATTTTTAAAATCCTTCGAAATATTCATTCAACTTGGAGCTATTTTGGCAGTAGTATTTTTATACTTTAAAAAATTAATCACTGATATTGATCTCTGGAAGAAAATTATTTTAGCGTTTCTCCCATCTGCTTTTTTCGGAGTTATGTTTTACGGATTTATAAAAAGTAATCTTTTTGAAAATACTTTTGTAGTTATTTTAAGTCTCTTAATCGGTGGTATTTTTATAATTATATTTGAGAAATATCATGCAAATAAACAAAAGGCTCATTTGGGTTATTTTGATTATCTAAAAATTGGTTTGTTTCAGGTTTTATCTATGATTCCTGGCGTATCCCGAGCCATGGCTACAATTTTCGGTGGTATGATGGTAGGTCTAAACAGAAAACAAGCTACAGAGTTTTCTTTTTTATTGGCAATTCCTACTATGCTTGGGGCTACAGTTTTAGATCTGTATAAAACTGATGTATCAGTCTGGACTAACTCTGAATTGAATTTATTAATAATTGGTTTTATAGGTAGTTTTATTACATCAATAATTGCAATTAAATTCTTAGTGAAGTTTGTTCAATCTAACAATTTTATTGTCTTTGGAGTTTATAGAGTTATAATTTCTATAATATATTATTTAATAATATAAAAATTATTTTTCTTTATCTCTCATATTTCTACTGTTAGTCTCTAACTTTTCAACAAGCATCTCTGTTAAAACAACAGCTTGTTCACCAGCAAGACTTGATATTATTCCGCAATTTTCATTTCCATGTGTATTCAGCGCAATAGAAACAAGAACAGTAACTGGTCTTTCATTTTTGTATATCTTTACCAAAGATTCAGCACTATCGTTGCTGCTATATTCTCGAGAATTATCACCGATATGCTGATTTACTGTTGGATTAACTCTCTTCATGTCCTATATTATATAAGAAATTTATATAATTTCAAATGTTTTTATTTTTCAATTTCTTTCACTTTATCTCTTATTTCAGCAGCCATTTCAAAATTCAGATCATGAGCAGCTAGTACCATTTCCTTTTTGAGATTTTTAATTAGTCTTTTTTTATCCATAGGAGTCAGACTTTCAACTTCAATATCAGGTAGGTGGGCAAATGTTGAAGCGCCAAAACCAAGTGCTTTATCTGTTTTAGTTTCATAATCAGCTTCAATCAGTCTATCTCTAAATGGCTTATCAATAGAAGTTGGTGTGATTCCATACTTTTTATTCATCTCCAGCTGATATTCACGTCTTCTTTTTACTTCAGATAATGCTGCTTCTATACTTTTTGTTCTTTTGTCTGCATACAGTATAACCCTCCCTTTTACATGTCTGGCTGCCCTTCCCATCGTCTGAATTAAACTAGTCTTGCTTCTTAAAAATCCTTCTTTATCAGCATCCAAGATGGCCACAAGTCCTACCTCAGGTAAATCCAATCCTTCTCTGAGGAGATTTATACCAACTAAAACGTCATAATTACCTCTTCTTA
>CAZIPM010000009.1:11300-42324 GCA_964541395.1 uncultured Gammaproteobacteria bacterium
CTTCTTAATTTATCCAAAATATCTGTTCTATCCAAAGTTTCCACATCAGAATGAAGATAGGCAACCAGTAAACCTTGTTCATTTAAATAGGAGGCTAAATCTTCTGCAGTTTTCTTTGTAAGCGTCGTGACCAAAACTCTTCTCTTTTCCTTTATCTCCTTTTTTATTTCTTCGATAACATCTTTAATCTGATGGGTTGTGGGTTTAATTACAACTATTGGGTCCGGTATGCCTGTTGGTCTGACAAGCTGTTCTACTACATTTCCTTCAGATAATGATAACTCCCATTCATTAGGTGTTGCTGAAAGAGCTATAAAGTTAGGTATTCTTCTCATAAATTCATTAAATTGCAGTGGTCTATTATCCAAAGCTGCAGGCAACCTGAATCCGTAATCTATCAATGTTTTTTTTCTGGCCATATCACCTGCATACATTCCCCTCACCTGAGGAAAGGTCATATGGCTTTCATCAACTATTACCAGCCAATCATTTTTATATGGAACATTAAAATAATCCAGGAGAGAATACGGAGCATCTCCAGGCTTCCTGCCGTCAAAATACCTGGAATAGTTTTCAATTCCTTTTACATATCCCAACTCCTGTATCATTTCTATGTCATAAGTAACTCTTTGCTTAAGTCTTTGAGCTTCCAGAAGTTTTCCCTCATCTTTAAGTTCTACTACTCTTCGCTCCATATCATTTTTTATTTCTGTAAATGCATTCTGATGAGTTTTAACATCAGTCATAAAATGCTTTGCGGGATAAAGTGTAAAATTTCCTGGGTTTTCTTCGTCTTTTTTGTTTATTTCACCCGTAACTGAATTAATAGATTTGACCTTTTTTATTCTATCCAAATCCATTTCAATTCTGATTGCATCATCAGTGTATGCAGGATAAACATCTATGTTGTCACCCCTAACCCTAAATGTGCCTCGATTAAATCCAAATTCAGATCTTTCATATTGCAGATCCAAAAGTCTATCCATTACTTGCTTTCTTTGAATTGGCATACCTGAAGTTAACTCAAAAACAAATTTTCCATATTCGATAGGTGAACCGATATTATAAATACATGAAACCGAGGCAACTACAATGGAATCACGTCTTGTCAAAAGATTGGCGGTGGCTGCAAGTCTTAATTTATCAATTAAATCATTTATATCAGAGTCTTTTTCAATATATGTATCAGTTGAAGGAATATAGGCTTCAGGCTGGTAGTAATCATAGTATGAAACAAAATATGAAACTGCGTTTTCCGGAAACAAACTTTTGAATTCTTGATAAAGTTGAGCTGCCAGCGTTTTATTGTGAGAAATAATAAGAGTAGGTCTATTTAATTTTTCAATAACTTTGGCTATTGAAAAAGTCTTTCCGGATCCGGTTACTCCCAAAAGTGTTTGGTATTTAACACCTTTTTTAACATTTTTAACCAATTTCTTGACAGCATTTTCCTGCTCTTCTATCAATTTATAGCTTGAATTAATATTGAATTTCATAGAATCAAGATGTATTATACAATTAAAATATGTCAGGTAATGTTGTTGTACTTTCATCTGATGATTTGCACGTTTATGTTTTGGTACCATCTGATGGAGATGCTTTGAAACTTGCAAAAGAAGAAGGAAATATCATAGGTAATAGAGGTCGGATATTTATTGAAGCTGAAATTAAAGATGAAGGACAGAAAGGAAGAGCAACAAAAGATATAGATTGTTATATTTGTGACAAAAGATATCAAAAAATTAATGTGGAACGTTAATTTTTCGGGTATTGTTCCACTAAGATATAGTTGACAAGTTCGGTATGTATTCGTATTATGTAATTCATGGGAACATCAGCACCTGTCATCTATCACAGACAAGCTCAGATACTGGATTTTATCAAACAACATATAGAATCTACAGGATTTGCACCCACTCTTCGTCAGATTGCCAACTCAATTGGTGTCAGATCCTTAGCTACAGTTCATGAACATATGCAAGGTTTGGTAAGAAAAGGTTTATTAAAAAGAACATCCGGACGCCTTCGAAAGATGGAAGTGACTGTCCCCATAAATTCAAACTATGAGGGAGTCACGGTACCGATTCTTGGATTTATTGCAGCAGGTATGCCTATTGAACCGTTTACCGATCCCAATGCTCACATGTCAATTCCTCCTAATTTTGCCTCAGGTAAAAAAAGAGTTTATGTTCTTCAGGTTCGCGGACAATCAATGATCGAAGATCATATTAACGACGGGGATTATGTTATCTGCGAGCAAACAGAATCAGCCAACAACGGTGAAATTGTTGTAGCACTTTTAGAAAACGGTATGGCTACACTTAAAAGATTTTTCAAAGAGGCAACCAGGATTAGGTTGGAACCTGCTAACGCAGCTATGCAACCTATATTTGTCAAAAACGTTAAGATTCAAGGAAAAGTTGTTGGGCTAGTCAGAAAATATAAAAATTAAACCATTCCGTCCAATAAATTTCTCCCCGACATTTGAGTTGGAACCGATAACCCTAATGTTTTTATAATTGTTGGAGCTACATCTGCCAAGACTCCTTGCGGAAGTATATCTGCTCTTCCAAGAAAATCTTTTTTAATTACTATAAAAGGAACGTTACTGGAGCTATGCTCTGTTTCTATCTGCCCTGTGTGAGCATCAATCATTTCTTCTGCATTTCCATGGTCGGCAGTGATAAACATAGCGCCATCATATGCAGTGACCCAATTGGCAAGTTTCCCTATACATTCATCCAATACCTCACAGGCTTTAACAGTAGCTCCTATAGATCCGGTGTGTCCAACCATATCAGCATTGGCATAATTGATTAGTATAAATCTGATGTCCATGTCCATTTTAAGTTTATTCATAACCGCGGCAGTTAACTCACGGGCAGACATTTCAGGTTTTAGATCATATGTGGCTATTTTTGTAGATTGGACAATTAACCTTTCTTCGCCATCAAACGCCAATTCTTCCTGGCCGTTAAAGTAATATGTTACAAATCTTTCCTTTTCACTTTCAGACGCCCGTAATTGTTTGAATCCGTTATCAGAAATCACTCTTCCTAAAGGCATATCAACTTTTTCAGGAGGATATGCAGCTTTAGCACCTTCTGTTACCAAAGTCTTACTGTATTCTGTCATCATGACAAAATTAAGATTTTTTAATTTCGATTCCCTTTTAAAGCTAATATCTAGTAAGCTTCCCTTTTTTTGTAAATGGGATTTTTGATATTTGACAGCATAGGGATCAAAAGACGTAGTGGAAAGCGACTTTGCTATGTCTTCAAATACAAAGGCGTCGGATAATTGTCTAGGCCGGTCAATTCTAAAATTAAAGAAAAGTAAAGAATCGTTATCTGAAATAAGTTTTATAGGACTTCCTTTATCATTGCTTATAAGAGCCGGATCTAAAAATTCGTCTGTTTTTCCGACTTCATATGAAGCCTCGATTGCTTCTTCAGGAGTCTTGACCAGATTTCCCACTCCTTTTGTTAAAGCCAGATAAGCTTTTTCAGTTCTTTCCCACCTTAAGTCTCTATCCATTGCCCAATATCTACCCATAATTGAAGCTATCGTTCCTACTTTCTCTCTTTCTATTACGTTTCTTATGGAATCAATATAAATTTTGGCTGCAGTCGTGGGAGAATCTCTACCGTCCGTAAAAAGATGTAAATAGACATTCGTGAATTTCTGCATATTAGCCAGATGTAAAAGTGCAAATAGATGCTCAAGATTTGAATGAACACCTCCGGCACCCACTAAACCCATTAAATGTAAATTTGATTTATTTTTTTTGGCATGTTCGAATGCCCCCAAAATAGTTGTGTTAGTAAAAAAAGTTCCGTCTGCAATACTCATGTTAATACGGGCCAGATCCTGATAGACGATTCTACCTGCACCCAGATTTAAATGACCTGTTTCTGTGTTACCTGCTTCACCGTGAGGCAATCCTACCGACTCACCGGAGGCAGCCAGTTGAGTATGGGGGTAACTGGCCGAAAGTCTGTTAAAGTTGGTTGTATTGGCTTGAGAGATAGCATTCCCTGCGGATGGCGCTGATATACCCCAACCGTCAAGTACTACTAAAATTGCAAATTTAGGAGGGGTCACTTCAGTCATTGTTTTTTGGTAAGATACTCAATCTCCATTTCTATAGCGGAAAGTCGGTTGTATTTGGCAACTCGCTCGCCTCTGGCCGGAGCACCAAATTTGGCAAAATCAGAAGCAACTCCTACCGCAAAATCCGCTATAAAACTATCATTTGTTTCACCAGATCTATGGGAAACTATAATTTTCCAGCCAGCATCCCTGGCCTGTTTAACAACTTTTAAAGTCTCCCAAACGGTTCCAATTTGATTTGGTTTAATTATAGCTGCATTACAAGCTTTTTCTGCAATTGCCTTTTCCAGACGCCTTGGATTTGTTACCAGAAGATCGTCACCTGCTATTATTACATTTTCACCCATCTCGCTATATAATTTTTTCCAGCTTCCCCAAGCGTCTTCATGGTATGCATCTTCAAGTATTTGTAATTTATATTGGTTATTCAATTCTTTATAATATTCCAATAACTGATCGTCACTCATTGCAGACGATCTGTCTCTAATCATATATTCACCGTCTTTATAGAATGAGTCAGCAGCCACATCCAGACCTAAAAATAAATCTCGTCCTAGAGAATACTTTGTCTGTCTGATTGATTCTACGAACACTTCAAAAGCATCTGCATTTGTGAACAGATTTGGAGCATAACCCCCTTCATGGCCAACCGAATGAATAGCACCTCTTCGAGCCAAATTTAGGCCGATTGTTTGATAAACTTCGGCTCCAATTTGAAGTCCTTCCGAAAATGATTTGTGTGTAGCAGGTATCACCCAAAATTCCTGAAAATCCAAATTCCCCGCACCGTGCAATCCCCCATTAATCATATTTAAAAGGGGAGTAGGTATTTTAACACCCAGTTTTAAACCAACTTGCTCTTTAAGTGTATCTACCCATGCGAACAAAGATTTTCCGCTTACAGTTGAACCCATTTTACAAACTGCCTGAGAGACTGCTAAAATTGCATTGGCTCCGTATTTTGTTTTATTCTCCGTTTCGTCAACAGAAATTAGTTTTTTGTCCACTTCTTCTTGATTTAATGGATCAATACCTGAAACGGCAGGTCCCAAGACATTATTTATGTTTTCCACAGCTTTAAGTACACCCTGACCCATATATCTGGGGTTATCCGTATCTCGAAGTTCCAATGCCTCATGGCTTCCGGTTGATGTACCTGCGGGAACAGATGCGGAAGAAAGTCTGTTGTCGTCTGTTAATAAATAACTTTCCACAGTAGGAATACCCCTTGAATCAAGTATTTCTCTCGCCCAAACTTTTTTAATTGTACTCATAAATGTTTAAATATTTTTCTCTACTTCTGAAATCAATTTTCTTACTCTATCTACAGCATCAGGATTAACCGAAATAGATGTTATTCCAGCTCTAACCAGGGTATCAACTATTTCATCATATGTCGATACAGATTGTCCACAAATTGACGCTGTAATTTTATATTTATGACAAATTTTAATTATTTTTTTTAGTGCCCAAGTCACTTCAGGATTTCTTTCGTTGAAAGCTGATGCAACAGTTGAATTGTCACGGTCAGTACCTTGAAGCAACATTGTCAAATCATTACTACCAACGGAAACTCCATCAATTCCGACCTCTATAAATTCAGGCAGAAGTATAACATTAACCGGTAATTCAACCATCATCCAAAATTTGAATG
Organism: uncultured Gammaproteobacteria bacterium; assembly: GCA_964541395.1. Classification (GTDB taxonomy): domain Bacteria; phylum Patescibacteriota; class Microgenomatia; order UBA8517; family UBA8517; genus CAZIPM01. The sequence continues at coordinate 17,068 of CAZIPM010000009.1, forward strand.
ATGGATCTTCAAAAAATCCTTCTACTTCTACCAGTCGTCTTACTTTTCGCAATTCATCAGGAGATCTAACAAACGGAATCATTATGTGAAGATTGTTGTATTTTTCACGTACCTTTTTAAGAGCTCTTAACTCCAGATTAAAAACTTCCGGGTCAGATATATATCTGAAAGCTCCCCTATAACCCAACATCGGGTTGGGTTCCTGTGGCTCCCATTGTTTTCCCCCTTCAAGACTTCTATATTCATTTGTTTTAAAATCTGTTGCTCTGTAAATTATGGGTTTTCCATCAAAAGCCTTACAAAACTTGGCAATGTCGGCTGCCAACTGATCTACAAATTTATTCTGCTTTTTATCCTTGATAGCCTGTTTCGGATGTATGCCTATAGAAGCAATCATAAACTCTGCACGAAGAAGTCCTACTCCGTCCACATTTAACTTTGATACTTTTTCAGCCAGTTCAGGTTCTGCCAGGTTCACATATACTTTTGTAGCTGTCTTTAATGCTGTTTCTGATTTTGAAACATTTTTATTTATTTCTATGTCGGTTTTTTTGAAATTAGAATTTCCACCGGCAAACACTTGACCTGTTTTACCATTTACAGTAACTAATTGACCGTCCTTTAGATCTTTGGTTGCTGTTTTGGTACCCACTATAGCAGGTGTACCCATTTCCCTGGAGACTATAGCTGCATGTGAGGTCATTCCTCCTTCATCTGTGATAATGGCTGCAGCCTTTTTCATAGCCGGAACATAATCGGGGGATGTCATAGGTGCAACTAAAACATCTCCTTTTTTAACTTTTTCTATTTCTGAGGGAGACTTTAGAATTCTTACCTCTCCGGTACCTATACCAGGAGATGCCGGAATTCCTATTAAAATGGGGGTGGATTGGTCACTAATTTCTGTATTTTTGATATTTTCACTATCTGCTTTTTTGATGGTAGTTATTGGTCTTGTTTGAACTATAAATAATTCTTTACCTTCTTTTGCCCATTCAATATCTTGGGGAAAATAATAATGGTCTTGTAACTTTTGAGCCAATTTGGCTAATTTTATTATTTCATCTTCATTTAGTTTTATCCTGTCTTGTAAGGATTTGGGGACATGGGTTTCGATAGTCTTCTCTCCCTTTTTAATTAATTGTTTATCTTGAAAGTTAACAGCTTTGGAAAGAATAGAAAAAGTTTCTTTCTGAACCACATAGTGATCAGGTACGTAAGCTCCCTGGACAATCATTTCACCAAGTCCCCAAACAGCATCAATAACTATCCTATCTTTCATGTTGGTTACAGGATCAATAGAAAACATAATTCCAGATACGTCACTTTGAACCATCTTCTGAATAATAACCGAAATCCCCACTTTCTCGTGTGCAATTTTATTTTGAGTGCGATAATAAATAGCGCGAGGAGTAAAAAGGGATGCCCAACATTCTCTGACTGCTAATTGCAAGTTATTCTCACCCCTAATGTTAAGAAATGTTGCCTGCTGGCCGGCAAAGCTCATACCGGGCAAGTCCTCTGCAGTAGCAGAAGATCTGACTGCAACCAAGGCACTCTTGAAAAGACCTGATAATTTTTTATATGAACTAAAAAGATCAATTGCTACCTCTTTTGGAAACTTTGAATTTACTATCAATTTCTGTATTTTTTTGGATGCTCCTTCCAATTGATTTGGATCTTCAACATCAACGGGTTTTAAAATGTCATAAATATGTTCTGCGATTGCATTTTCTTTTAAAAAAAGTTCATATGCAGGTACAGTTACAGCAAAACCCGGAGGAACAGGAAATCCTGCATTGGCCATCTCTCCCAAATTTGCACCCTTGCCACCTACTAATGAAATATCATGTTTATCTATTTTTTTGAAGTCAACTACAAGTGGCAGCATGGGCATATTTCAATATAACATATTAGTATTGTGGTTGGGAAAGAGATTCTTTGAGTTTAATGATCCAAGGCTCAGGACCAGGATCCGTGTCATCTAAAATTGATAAATAAAAACCAATCCAAGCACAATAGTGAGCAAGTTCTAACGATTGGGATAATACGGTAGACGTTTTTAATTCGTAGGTAGCAGTTTCCAAACCCTGTTCTTCAAATAGCTTTTTAGTTATTTTATATCTCAACTTCACTCTGTCATGGTTAAATTTACTCTCAAAAAATAAATATTTAATTTTTTTTGCATCTAATGGTTTTTGTGTAGCTTCGACTAAAACATGATTAACCTCGGGAAAATCAAAAAACATAGTAAAGTTTCTGGAAATTTCACACATTGCATTTCTTCCTGCATTTAATGCTCCAAGAAAAGGTCTGCCTCCAAGCAAAACTGGAATTGAATAATGAATCCATTGTGCATTTTCCTTAACGTTCCATTTTTTTCTAATTTCTATTAATTCATCTAAGTCATTAAAAATGTCTTCCTTTTTAATATTGAGAAGACCTACTTTAGTTAATGTTCCAAACAAGGCTCCAAAAGAAATACCAAGACCAGTTTTTGGAAATCCTGTTGGATTTGTTTTTTGAGGATCAACTATTACACCGTAAATCTCTCCGCTTCTTACCAATTCTGCTAATTTTCCTCCAGTTGTTATTGCCAATATTTGACAACCTCTTTGTTTGGCTTCAGCTAATCCAGTTAGGGTTTCTTCGGTGTTCCCTGAATAGGAATTAGCAATCATTAATGTTTTATTATTTACCCAAATTGGCAGGTCATAATCATTATGAATGTCTATATCAAAAGGTACTTTAAAATCTGACTCATAAATGCCTTCTAGCATTTTAGCAGCATTTGAAGAACCTCCCATCCCAGATATTAATACAGCATTAAATTCCATCTTAGGAATATCCGTATTAATTGCCTGTTCAAATGTGGTTTTAATTTGCTCAGGGAAAAGAGTTAAAGCTATTTCTACTCCTGAAGGGTCTAATTTTGTATAATCTTCAATTAAATTCATTGTTTAATTGTAATTTATCTTTCCGACTCATTCAAGATAGATATTGCAGATATTAGTCCCATGTCTTTTATCTCTCCTTTTTTAATCTTTTCAGATATTTTGATTAAATTTACAAATGAAATTTCCGTATTTTCGTCTTCATCAGGAACTTTTAAAGAAATTGTATTGTCTAATTCAATCAAAACTATAAATGCATACTGACTAGAATATGCCGGCTGAGGATATATTTCTCCTAAAAGCCTTGCATTCCCTGAAAAACCAGTTTCCTCCTTCAATTCTCGAAGAGCTGCAGATATAAGATCTTCATCTTTTTCTATCCACCCTGCAGGCAGCTCAAAAAGAATTTCATCTACACCCCTTCTATAATTTTTTTCTAAAAGAATTTCACCCTTTTTATTCCTGGCAATTATCAATACATAATTTGGACGGTTAACATGATAGTAATCTTCAATTATTTTACCATTTGGTAATTCGTAGCTATGCTTCTCAATGTTTAGATAGTTTGTTTCAAATACTCTTTCTCTTGTTACTAGTTTCCATTTTTTTATCATAAATACTTTAAAATAATAATCTTTATTTTATACACTTGCAACGAAGTTTTCTGACTGATAACATGAAAAAACATGAAACCTTTAAGTGATCTTACAGCAAATGATATTAAAGATATTAAAGTTGTTTGTTTTGATGTTGATGGAGTAACAATTAAGCGAGGTACCAAAATAATTGACAAGGGTAATGAGCAAATTATGAGAACAATACCGCTTGAAGAACATTTACTTAAAAAATTATTGAGGTTAAAAAAGTACTTTCACATTACTATCAATAGTGGTAGAAGTAGTTTTTACCTAGTAAAAGTATTCCAAGATATTCTGTGGGAAAATGCAAGTTTAATAAGTGAGAATGGAATATTTTTGCTATATGATGGCAAATTACATCAAAATTTCGTTTTTACAGATTATGAATTAAGTGTTTTAAGTAATATAACTAAAAGATTGCAGAAGTTGGCAAAGGAAGACGATAGAGCAGATGGATTTGAATATAAAATGTTTCTTCTGGTTTTGCATTGTAACAAAGAACTACCTGAGGTCGCAAAAATTGTACAAGAAGAAGATAATAAGGGAGAGTTTTATTGTTGGTGGAATGGCGAAGCTTATGACATATGTCCAAAAAGATTTAACAAGGGAGTTGGACTTAAAAGACTTTGTGAATTACTTGGGTTTACGGAAGAAAATGCAATGTCAATCGGCAATGGAATAAATGACAAAGATATGACAGATATTGCTAAGATAGGTATCACTACAGACAAAGTACATTTACAATCAGATTATTTCATTGATGGTGAACATTTAGGTGGAGAGTATTTAATAGATAAACTTTTGGAATTAAAAGAAAATTCTTCTTAATTACTGATTTTCTTTGTATTGAGTGTAAACTTCAAAGCTGTATTTCTCGACAGAATTATAAAACGATTCTGGAATATATTTTTTATGCAGTTTATTTCTTTTTCCGTCAAAACCAGCTAAGGCTTGCGCGTACTTAATATTTTCCCATTGATTTTTTCCAAAACAATATGCTTTATTAACAGCGTCAGTCCCAGATGGTCTTACTTCCAAGCATTTGTCTTTAAACAAGAAGAACGTACCGTCTCCACAAAATAAAACATCTATCAAATCTGAAAAATTTAAACCACTAAATGCTTCGTTTAATATTTTTTTAATTCGATCAAGAGTGATTAAATTATCTCTAAAACTAAGTGCCAAACTTAAAAAATATGAATTATTTAAAGTTTTATGCTTCATACCCTTTTCTTTTTCAGCCATAAGAATATTAATATCCGGTTCACTTTCATTGTAATACTTTTGATCTATTCTAATCTCAAATCTAGAAGTAATTTTATTAAAATTAAAAATTGTATCTAAATAATCAACAAGCGTCATATTTTGATCATCAAGCCAACTAATCATTGCTGAAGTTATTATTATCGCTTCCCCTGCACTTTTCTCTCTCATAGAGATTGCTTTTTTTTCTTTCTTACTCAAAATAAGTTCGGGTGGACCAAATATTTCTCCCCCACTTTCTTCACCTGCAAATAACAACCTTGGTTTTTTTCCAAGATTAATACTATTTCCAAAAACATCATTTATAAGAATATCTTTCCCACTAGAAGTAGCCATCTTATTTTCAATATTTATCATCGTATCGGCAAGTTCTTTGAAGCCTACAGGTGTGTTTACAACAGGAACTTTGTTTTTATATGCCCACTCATCCCAACTTCTTTGTGAAGCAGAAGTTTTTAGGATAAACCAGTTATATTTATCCCATAAACCAGCTTTTTTGAGTGCTTTATACTGGAAATCAATATTCATTAGAAATGATTGATTTGGGGTAAACAATACTAATATTCTATCGCCATCTAGTTTTGAATAAACAATCCCCATTTTCTTTAGTATCTCAATCTTTGAAGAGGATTCTATTGTTGATGTTACAAGTCTGTCAGCATCTGGATCGGTCATTAAGACAACAGTTCCAAAAGGATAATCTTTAAGTATATTTTTATAATTTACAGTGTTAACTACAGGAATTTTAATTTCAAGAGTTTTTAAATCAGCTTTCATTATTGTGGTATCACAACCCCAATCAAAATATGATCCATCTTCATCAATAATTTTTCCTACCCCATGATTAAATGGATCTTCGTCAGAATGTATAAAATCAAACTTCTCTTTTATTCCCAACGAGTCGATAATAGGTAAAAAAGTATTTTTTAAACTTCCACCTACAGTATCTATAATTAGTTTTTTCTTATACTTTTTAATCTGATATATATTAACTTTCGTAGCAATTCCTTTTTTGAGATATTTAACATAGTCAACTACTCCATTTTTAATCGTTTTTAAGTATTTTGTTTTAAGGTATTTGTTATCAATTCCCGATATTTTTATTTGGTATTCACCCTTTTCTTTTACTATTTTTAAGATATTTTCAACCTTATCTACAAACCTCAATGATTCACTCGGTATGTATTGACTCCCTTGAGCGTTTAAGTCCTTAGTTGCCAATTTTTTACACATCGCATGAGATGAAGTAATATATTCACCTCCATAAAAATCATTTACAAATATAATAAATGAGATCAGAAATATGGGAATTGTCTCGTAATTTTCAATGATGTGTGTTGGAATACCATTTGCAGCCTGAATTCTTGCAATTAATTCTACATATTGCTTCGAATTATATCTAACTTCGCAAGCTACTATTTTTTCTTTTTTAAATTTACTTTCTTTTGCTACTAATACTTTACCCGTAGTTGCTAACATAATTCCAACTAAGTTAAGTGGATATCTGGTATCCCACGGGTAAAGCGGGTTTTGTAAACCTCTTATTCCAGCAGTGGAAACTTTTGCCTCTTCTTTGTAATTTTCAAACCAAGCACTAATTCCTAAACCTTTTGTGTTTATATCAAATTTTTCAAGGTGTTCACGTTTTAATATAAAAGTAAATTCCTTTTTATTATTTAAATCTATTAATTTTCCATTCTTAACTTTTAATGGGGTGTCTTTTTCTACTTGATCAAATAATGTCTTTTCTAGTTTACTTTTAGAAGTTGGCTTTGTAAATTTCATTTTTAACTGAAGATTATGCTAAACTTTTTATTATTAGTAAGTCAAGAGATTCTTTAAGATTAGAGTTTCCAGTTTTTGATTTAAAATCTAGTTCAGATAGTTCTGATATAATAGTTTCCAATTTTTTAATTGAAAATTTTGAAGCCTGAGATTTTAGTTTCCCCAATCTCCATGACGGGTAATCCGGTTTTCCTTCTTTAACCCAATACAGCTCTTTAAATCTTTGAGTCATCCACCACAATACCATTTCAACTGGTTCTGTTTTAATAACTTCCTGAAATGATTTTAGTGAAAAAGTGTCTAAGAAATTCCAAAGAAGTTTGGGTAATTCATATTTTTCTACCTTTGATGGGTTTATCGATTTTAAAATTGTAGCTGTAAGTAGATTTTTGTGATAGACGATTAAATTACCCGATAAATTTTGTATTTTCTCAAGAGTTTTTTTATTAAGTTTTGAATAATCTTTTAAAATATAAAATCGTACTGAATCAAAAAGTGATTGGTTGGATATTGAATCATAATCATAATCCAAAACATCCCAGCCTCTTTTTTTGGCTTCGTCTGTGAATTTTATTAATCTTTCGTATGACCGTATTGTGTCATCTCCGTGAAGAACGATAATTTTCATAAAGCTGATCCAGTTTATCATGAAAGCTTCCTTTTGCATGTCTGGTATGTGGTACTAAAGCCCCTGAAAAATTTCTTGGTATATGGGTTAGTTCATGAAGAATTACTTTATCCTGTTTTTCAACATCCAATTTGTCAAAATGTTCTGTTAAAACCTCAATTATGTAGGCAGGTTCAACTTCAAGTGACCTTTGCCACAGCTTTGGAAGTCCCCAGGTTCTGGCGTAAGCCCTGGCTTTGGAGTCATGTGATCTGTAAAAGAAGATTCTTTCAAACAATACCCAATCCATTTGCAGTGCAGTAACAAGCTCTAATGCCCGACTTTTGATATCTGGCGCTATCTCCCATTCGACTGAGCTGTTTTTACGAGAGCCTGAAGACCTCAGTACCCTCCCTAACCTTTTCATCGGTCTTTAATCCTACCACATCTCCTGATTTTGCAGAATCCACTTTTTTATGTTCAACCTGAATGGAAACAACTTTCTGCTCAAACATATCTTCACTGCCTCTGACAAAACGGATTTTTTCCCCGACTGCCAAGTCAGCCGTAAGTTGGACTACTGCTACCTCTAATTTGTCGTAGAAATGTGTAACGGTTCCGATTTTAAACAGATTCATGATTATCACCAACTTTCATTGCATGAGTCATGGCAATAGCTAATGCATCGGCTGCATTATCAAAATGAGTTTTTTCATGTTTTTTGCTTTTTACTTTATTTCCCAAAATCTTTCTGATTGCCATTTGGACTTCTTTTTTATTTGCACGGCCAGATCCAGTAATATATTTTTTAATAGTACCAGGTGCATATTCAAAAACTTCCACTTTAGATTTACCTGCCGCCAGTAGCAATACTCCCTGAGCCTGACCAACTGCTATAACTGTTTTGGCATTATTTGAAAAGAATACCTTTTCAATAACAAAACAATCAGGTTTATGAAGACTTATAAGAGATAGTGTATCTTCATAGATTTTTTCAAGTCTGTTTTCTTTAAGCCCGTCTTTATCCGTTTCAATTAGCCCCCATTCTCCAACATGAAGACCGTCCTCTAACACATTGACTAAACCGTAACCAGTTGTGGCAGTACCAGGGTCAATACCTAAAATTAACATTAAATCATTATAGCAGCAATTTTTTTAACAAGTTATTTATTTCTTCTTCTTATCAAGAAGGTGTTAAGTTTGGCTACTCTTCTAAAGAATTCATTCCTAGCTTTCAATATTTCATCCGGATTACCCTCTAAATACAATACTTCACCTGTTTCAGGATCAACACGATTAATTAACTGGCTAGCTGAAGATTGAAAAATAGTTTTTAAATCCGGATCATTTGAATTTAATGACAATTCTGCCTCATCATCTGACTTAACTACCTATTTAAGTGGTAATTCAGACATTAAATTATTTTTTAATTACTGTTTTTTTTAAAGATTTTACAGATTTTTTTACCTTTGATTTTTTTTGTGGTTGAGCCTTGGATAAAACCCTTCTATTGTGTCTAGAATATATTTTATCTATTTCTTTAGTTGATTTATCTCTGGTATAGAAAAGCTTTGCATGTCTCACTCCTTTTTGTCCTTTCTTGATGATTTTTATTTCAGTGATAGTAGGAAGAGAGATGGGAAATATTTTTTCAATTCCAACTCCTGCCTCTCCAATTCTTCTGACAGTAAACATCTTTCTGTCTCCATCACCCTTTATGCCCAAAACCATACCTTCAAAATAAGCAACTCTGGATTTATCTCCTTCTTTTATTTTTTGGTAAACACGAATTAAATCTCCAACTCCAAATTCAATTTCATTATGTGTTAGATTAAGTGCCATAATTATCGCAATTATATAAAATTATCTATCTTTTAGCTAGTGGTACTTGAATATAAATATATAACAACCTATAATAATAGCTCTATGTGTCCAACAGCAAAAGAATTAGATGTTATGGCTGGAAATGAAGTACGTTTAAACACCTTTTTTCATCCAGAGGATGCTAATTTACGTGAAGTTTTTAGAGTTGAAACAGCCCCCAGACCAGGTTCAGATGGTACCCTTAAATTAGTCAGCCTACTCAATGGAAGAGAGGTTTATATATCAGCAGACGAAAATTATATCTCAGAAAAGGTTTACTAAGACAAAGAAGAAGGGTTAAGAATATCCTTAATTTGCAGTGACAAATCATTGCTCCAATTAATTTTCAAGTTAGGTTTTAGAGTTTTTTTGTCTTTTTCAAAAAAGAGAACGACCTGAGCATCTCCTTGGTTTTCTGATAAAACAGCTTTCAACATCTGAAGTTGTTCTTTTGTGGCTGTATTTGGAATTTTAATAAATGCCTCTTTTGGTTTATTGGGGTCCAAACTGTCTAAAGTTTCAATGGCTTCCACCAGAATATTTGCTTCATCATCTCTGGAATCTACTTTTCCGTGGATCAGCATCGCTTTTCCGTCAACCCAAAAATCGCGGGTAATCTGAAAAACTTTTGGGAAAACAACCAGATCTATTATACCTGATGGATCTTCAGCTTTGACAAAAGCCATCTCAGCTCCGCTTTTCTTTGTGGTTATAACTCTAACTTCTCTGACAACTGCTGCAATTTTAACAATTCTACCTGTTGAAATCTCTGTTTCCAGTTCATCAATTTTATGTGTTGATGATAACATCAAACTTCCCAGAAGTTCTATTAAAGGTCTTGCCGACAGACTAAACCCCAGAAGTTGTCTTTCCAGTGCTTCTAATTCATCGTTGGCGAATTCAGGTGTTGTAATATCTATTAATGAATAATCCGAAACCAAAGCGGAAGTTGTTTCCATGGCATCCATCGTAAATAATCCTCCCTGACCATTATCTTCTTTTTTATTTTTTCCCAGTTTTGATTTAATGTCATCCAGACTGTTTAATAGCCCAGCTCTTTTACCAAAAGAGGAGAGTGCTCCAACTTTGATCAGACTTTCAAGTACTTTTTTATTGCAACGTCTACCATCAACCCTATTTAAGAAATCTACAAAACTAACAAAATCACCAGGCTCACGCGATTCTAAAATTGCTTCGATTGCAGCATTTCCCACATTTTTAATGGCCGAAAGTCCAAATCTGATGGCTTTACCATCGAGTGATTTATCATCATTAATAATTGTAAAATCAACATCAGACTGATTAATATCCGGAGGAAGAACCAAAATTCCCATTCGTCTACATTCATAGACGGCAGCACTTATTTTTTCACTATCATTACTTTCTGCAGTCAGAAGAGCGGTCATATACTCTACAGGGTAATTGGCTTTCATATACGAAGTGTAATAGGCAACCATACCGTATGATGCGGCATGAGCTTTATTAAATCCGTAGGCCTGAAATGGTTCAAATAATTTCCAGAGTTTTTCTGCAAATTCTGAATTTTGCCCATGGTCTATAATTCCTTTAACAAATTTGTCCTTCTGTGCGGCCATTTCTTCGGGAATCTTTTTACCAACCGCCTTTCTGAATTTATCTGCTTCTTCCCAGGTATAACCTGCCAAATTAAGTGCACAGAACAATAAATCATCTTGATAAACAATTAAACCGTATGACTTACCCAAAAATTCCTTCATCCTGGGGTCAAGATATTTGACTAATTTGGGATTATTTTTCCTTTGGATATATTCAGGTATCACAGCCATTGGACCAGGGCGGTAAAGAGCAACCATCGCCATTAAGTCTTCAACTCGCTCAGGCTTCAATTCCTTTAGAAATTTGGTAATACCGGAACCTGATAATTGAAATGTACCCATTGTTTCACCGCGTGAGAGCATTTCGTATGTTTTTTTTGCACTAACATCTTTGCTTCCGTTGGTAGGAATTTTAAGAAGATTAATTTCAATTCCCCTTTTTTCTTTAACAATATGGATAGCATTCCCCAATATGGATAAATTTCTGATTCCCAGAACATCAAACTTAATCAGACCTACATCTTCACAGGCATGCATTTCGTATTGTGTTATAGTTTTATCTCCTGACGGTTCAAGTTGTATCGGAGTAAAGTCTGTCAAAACTGTAGGGGCTACAACCACTCCAGCTGCATGAACAGAAATATGTCTGGCACTTCCTTCAACCTGTTTTGCCAAATCAATTATCTTTTCAGTATCTGAATCTGAATCATATAAACTTTTCAGTTCTGAAGATTCCATTAATGCTCTGCTTATTGTCATGGGAAATCCTTGAGAACCCATGGGAATTAATTTACTGACACGGTCTCCTGTTGCATAGGGATATCCCAGCACCCGAGCTACATCACGAACCGAACCGCGGGCAAGCATCCTACCAAATGTGCATATTTGTGCCACCTTTTCACTTCCATAAGTGTTTGATATATAACGGATGACATCTTCTCTTCTGTTATCCGAAATATCAAAATCAATATCGGGAGGAGAAGGTCTAAAGGGATTTAAAAATCTTTCAAAAGGTAAGTTATATTCTAGTGGGTTGACTGTTGTTATTCCTAAAGTATATGAAACCAAAGAGCCTGCTGCAGAACCTCTTGTGTTGGTTATGATTCCGTTTTTTGCTGACCAATTAACCATATCCATCACAATTAAAAAATATGGGGCATAACCTTTGGAATTTATAATACTAAGTTCGTATTCTGCTCTTTTTTTTACCTCATCGGTTATATCTTTGACTTTATCAGGTAATTTACTCCAGACCAATTCTTCCAAATACTGTCCATCTGTTTTTCCTTTGGGCAGTTTAAAATGTGGAAATGACCATGATCCTATGGGTATTTCAAGGTTGCATTTTTCTGCAATCTTAACGGAATTTTCCAAAGCGTCAGGTAAATCGGGAAAAACAGCTTCCATTTCCTCGGGTGTTTTTATATAGAAGTCGGGATTATCTATGTATCTTAATCTCTTGATATCACTCATATTTTTACCGGTTGCTATACAAACCAAAGCATCTTGAGCTAATGCATCTTCCTTTTTTACATAATGGGCATCATTGGTAGCAACCAATGGGATACCCAAATCTCGGCTCAATTTTACAACACCTTCTTCAACAACTTTTCCGTTTTGAGCAACTTTTTCCAAATCTCCACGAAGCTGCATGTCTTTTATCTCCGAAATTATGTTTTCAGTTTTGTGTCTTTGAATTTCCATGTAGAAATCATCTTTAAATACATCCAAATACCATTGGGTTAATTTTTTAGCCTCTTTATAATTATCATTTATTAGATGTTGCGGAATTTCAGCCTGGGGGCAACCTGAAAAACAAACGATCCCCGATGAATGTTTTTCAAGAATCCCTTTGGTAAATCTGGGTCTGTAATAATATCCCTGCATGTGGGCAATTGAAGTAAGTTTCATGAGGTTTTTATAGCCTTCATATGATTTGGCAAGAAGAGTTATGTGGTAATTATCTTTGACTTTCTCCTCCATTGATTTGGTTACATAACCTTCTAGTCCTATAATTGGTTTTACTTCCTGTTTCTTGCCTTCCTTAAAAAATTCAATTGCACCGTACATGGCTCCGTGGTCAGTAACTGCAACAGCATCCATACCGTTTTCCTTGACATGCTTCATTAACTTTTTTATGTTAGAAAGACCATCTAAAAGTGAATACTCTGTGTGGACATGAAGGTGAACAAACTTAGACATATTAATAACCATTAGTGTGCTTACGGTGTTTTATATTATATTGAGTTATGTCTGCTCTATCAATTATACTTTCCGGCGTGTCTTCATTCTCGTAATATGCAATTCCAAGCGTCACTCCGACATCGGCTAACTCCGAATGTGATTCATAATCATCTCGCATTGAAAGTGTATCCTGAATAGCATTTCGAATTCTCTCTTCTTTATTATTCCTGTCTGCTTCCTGATCAGAATCGTCTTTATAATAATCACTCATTGCTACTACAATTTCGTCACCTCCATATCGAAAAACTAAATCTGTGGGTCTAAATGTCCTCCTTATTCCCTCAGCACAATCTTTTAAGATTTGGTCACCGTATTTGTGTCCATATTTATTGTTTATCGGTTTGAACCTATCTAGATCTAAAAATAAAATAGACAGATCTCCACCTATTTTTGCTCTGTCCAACATCCTTCGCAATTTTTCTATACCAGCCTGACGATTCGGTAATCCAGTAACGGAATCCATCTCAAGTTCATTTTTGACAGCCCAGACAGCTACTTCTGGATTGTCATATGGAAACACTGATGGTATATCAGCCATTTTTATACCTCCTTAAAAAAATATATCCTGCAAATACTATACCAGCAAGAATGGTAAAAAGAAGTCTGACCCCAAATATTTCTGCAATTGTTCCTGAAAGTATCACTGGTAGTATTGTAGCAATAGTTACCAAAAACCAAAAATTTCCAAAAACTCTTCCTCTCATTCCACCAGGTGTTACTTCCTGTAAATAAGTTTGTGAAGGTATCATTATACCTACAAATGACATTCCCACAAAGCTGGTTAATATAAAGGTAAAAGTTATCCTTAAAGCATAACTTAGTTCTGGTACTAAAAACATAATCAGGATAACCGATAAAGACATCAAAAATAATGATATCTCGATTGTTTTTCTTTTCCTGATTCCTTTTTGAAGAAGTTTAGGAATAACTAAAGCTCCAATTATAGCTCCAATACCAACAGGAACTATAATAACGGCTCCGGCAAGATTGACACTTATTTTTATTATTTCAGTTGCCAACACCGGTACATTTATCACAACGACGGAAACAATAATTTGAAGAGCAATAAGAAGCAGAAACGGAATTAGTATTTTGTTTTGGCTTTTAATAAATAAATAACCTTCATAAATTTTTTTAAAAAATAAAATAACATTTTCTTCAAACGATTGAGGTAACTTTACATCAGACTTAATTTCTGGAAGAAAACTGACTGAAATAAATGCCAATGCCATTAACGATGCCGTTAAATAAAGTGAGGTCTCAAAACCTAGCATTTTCTGCAATATTCCGGCAATACCATATCCTAATATTATTGCTCCCTGTTGAGTTATGAGAAATAGTGAGTTTGCCAACGGAAGTTTTTTCTTAGAAACTAATGATGGCAAACTTGCTGATTCAGCAGGTATATAAAACTGATTAAATAGTGAATACATAAACACTGTAACAAAAAGTAGATAGAAACTTTGTTGATGAAAAAACACTAAAATTAAAATAGACAAAGCTTGAAAAATATTGGTTGTCATTAATATTTTTCTCCTGGAAATTAAATCGACAGCTGCTGCTCCAATTGGACCTGCAAAAATACCCGGTAATGCGTAACTAACCCACATAAATGAAGTAGCAAGTGAAGATCCAGTTAAATTAAATATCCTGATTAATAGGAGGTAGTTCATTATGTTGATAGTCACTTGAGAAAGAATTTGTGACGACCAAAGATAGATAAAATTACTATTTTTGAGGACAGCTTTGTATTCGGCAAACATTTAAACTATTTTTTTATCTTTTCAATTAATTTTAAACTAATAAATTTGGGGTCACCTTTACCGTGAAGTATTTTCTGCACCTGTCCTATCAAAAAGCCAATTACCTGACCTTTTCCATTTTTATATGACAAAATAACATCAGGATTTTTGGATATTACAACCAATACTGCCTCATCTACTGATGCATCATCAGAATAACTAATCTTGGTTAATTCTAATATTTTTTTAATTAATCCACCTGCTTCAGGATACTGTTTATCCATTTTTTTATTTATCATCAGGCTGGCGATAGTTCTATACTCACTACTTAATTTAGCAGCATCTTCAAAATAATTAGATCTTTTTATATCTGACACCAAGACATTTATGTATTCATTACTCAGTCCGTATTTTGTTTTAAATCTTATTCTTTTTTCTACAGGTAACTCCGGAATTTCTGATTTTAATTTAGAAATCATTTCATCACCAAGTTGTATCGGTGGTAAATCAGCTTCCGGAAAATATCTGTAGTCCTGAGATTCTTCCTTTGATCTTTGAGGAAATGTAGTTTGTTTAACTTCATCATAGCCCCTGGTTTCCTGTATCAGTTTTTCACCAGCTTCAAGGGCTTTGATCTGTCTTTCAATTTCAGAAGTTAAAGCTTTTTCCAAAAACCTGAAGGAGTTAATGTTTTTAAGCTCTACTTTATAATCTGGAATTTTGCTGTCAGTTGTAACCGATATATTTCCCTCCAACCTCATTGTTCCCTTTTCCATATCGGCACCACTGATGTCCAAATATCTGGCAATAAGCTGTAATTCTTTAACAAAAACCAAGACTTCCGCTATATTACGGAATACAGGTTCGGTAACTAATTCAATCAACGCGCAACCGCTTCTGTTGAAATCTACCAATGAGAATTTTTTCCCATCTATTGTTTCATGAACTAATTTACCTGCATCTTCTTCAAGGTGTATATGATTAATTTCTTTTCCTAAAAGCTGTCCTCCAATACACAGTACTTCATCTTTCTGACTTGTCTGAAAAGCTTTTGGTAAATCAGGATAAAAATAATGTTTTCGGTAAAATCTGGAGAATTTACTTATTTTTGCTCCCAATGCTAGTCCAAGTTTTACTGTTTTAAAGATAGCTTCTGAATTAGCAAGAGGTAATGCTCCGGGAAGACCCAAACAAATAGGGCAGGTTGTGGTATTTGGTTTTTTTCCAAAGTGATTTTGGGGACATGAACAGAACATTTTACTTTTGGTATTTGTTTCTATATGAACTTCAAGTCCGATTACCGGTTTATAGTTTTTCATATTTAAATTGCTGTTTCAGGTTTATAATTTATTTCTTTGTGATACAACTTACCCAGTTCGAATAAATTATGTTCTGAGAACCTCGATCCCATCAGTTGAAAACCTATTGGTAGCTTATTTTTTGAAAATGTTGAAGGTAAAGTCAAAGAAGGAATTCCTGCTAAATTCGCTGACGTTGTATATACATCTTCCAAATACATTTTCAAAGGATCAGAAGTGTTTTGGCCAATCTTAAATGGAGGCGTCGGTGACACGGGTGATATAATTGCATCAACTTCTTTGAATGCTTTATCAAAATCTTCAATGATTTTAGAACGTACTTTCATCGCTTTAAGGTAATAGGCATCGTAATAACCTGCAGATAATACATAACTGCCAAGCATAATTCTTCTTTTAGCCTCTTCACTATATGAGTTTCTGTCATTCCCATATCTAATTCTATCAAATCTTCCTAAATTTGAAGATACTTCAGCAGGCATTATTATGTAATAGACAGGAACCATATACTTTGTATTAGGCAGGCTTATTTCAACCACCTCAATACCTGCTTTTTCATATACTTTTCTGACATCATCAATCATTTTTTCTACTTCATTATCCAACCCTTTTATAAAGTACTCTTTAGCTATTCCTAATTTGAATTTTGTTTTAATTTCAGCTTTATTGAAATTTTTAACAACAGCGTCGAATCCGTCTTCACCACGAAGGACATCAAACATTATTTCTATATCATCGACAGTATGGGCAAGAGACCCAACCGTATCCAACGAAGAGGACATAGCAATGACTCCATATCTGGGAATTGCTCCATAAGTTGGCTTCAATCCCACCAGATTACAAAAATTTGCAGGTTGTCTGGTAGAGCCGCCTGTATCGCTGCCCAAAGAAATTAAGGACATACCTGAGGCAACTGAAGCAGCCGGTCCACTTGATGAACCTCCAGGGACATATTCTTTATTCCATGGATTTAAAGTCGGACCAAAATCAGAATTTTCTCCCGAGGCACCATGTGCCCAAGCGTCACAGTTTAATTTTCCCAAAGGGATAGCTCCCGCTTTTTCAAGCCTCAAAACTGATGTTGCAGAATAAGGTGGGATGTAACTTTCTAATACTTTAGATCCTGCACTTGTTCTTCTTCCCTCAGTTAAAAATATATCTTTATATGCAGCAGTTACTCCAAATAATGGGTTATTTTCAATTACTTTTTTATCGAACTGCGCTAATAACTTGTCAACTTCTTTAGCTTTTGAATAAGCAACTTCGTCTGTAACAGTCAGGAAAATATTATATTCTTTATTATGCTTACTAATCTGATCAAGGTAGGAATCCACCAATTCAACAGCCTTAAACTTCTTTTCTAATAAGGCATTCTGTGTATCCTTTATTGTTAATGGTAAATTCATATAATTATTTGTTTATCCTTCCTTCCAGAATTGCCGGTACTTTAAATAAACCATTATGAATGATGTCTGTGCCACTTAATGCTTTATCTTGAGGTAAAATGTTTAACGCTTTAATTTGATCTTCTCTGAAAATATTCACCAACCCCGTAGTCTGGCTTGTAGGTTTAACTTCTTGGGTTTCAACTTCAGAAAGTTGACTAATATATTCAACCACTCTTGATAATTGTGGAAGAAATTTCTTAATTTCAGCGTCCGTCAATGTCAGACTAGACAACTTAGCAACATGTAGGACATCTTCTCGGGTAAGTTTAGTTTTAATATTATTCACAATCTTTGATCTTTTCGCCTCAGGTGTCTTTAAACTATGTTTTACCATAGGCATATCATAACGCCTTTAAGCCATTTTTTGAAGAGTCTTAATTCTTTCTTCAATAAGAGGGTGGGTATTAAACAATTTTGAAAACCAACCTACAGTACCACCAACTTTATCTTTAAAAGGATTTGCAATATATAGGTGAGCAGTAGCCTTATTTGCAGCTTCCAGAGGTTCATGATCAGCCGAAATTTTCTTTAATGCTGAGATTAGTCCCTGAGGATGCCTGGTAAGAGTTACCCCTCCTGCATCCGCCATAAATTCACGGCGTCGGGAAATTGCGAGTTGAATAAGAGTCGCAATGATTGGAGAAACAATCGCAAATATTATTCCCAAGACCATCATAATTGTACCCAACTGGTTATCTTCTCTGTCTCTGCTTCTTCCTCCACCAAAAAACCTGACTCTGAAAAACCAATCTCCCAATAAAGCCACTAAGCCAACCATAACGCTGACTACGCTCATTAACCTTATGTCAAAATTGATGATGTGGGTTAGTTCGTGAGCAATTACTCCTTCAAGTTCTGATCTGTTCATCTTTTGCAGTAGACCGGTGGTAACACACACCACAGCGTGTTTAGGGTCACGTCCTGTTGCAAAAGCGTTTGGTGCACTATCTTCAATTACATAAAGTTTTGGTTTTGAAATTCCAGCTCCTATAGATAAATTGTCTACAACTGAAGTAAATAATCTGTCCTCATACGAATTTGCGACTCTAGCCCCCGATATAGAAAGGACTATTTTATCGCTATACCAATATGAGATAAATGAAGAAATACCTGAAATTATTAAGGCTAATCCTACGTAACCCAAGCCTCCAGGTTCATAACCCATATAAAGTCCAATTGCCTGAGAAAGAACCCAGACAGTAATTGAAACAAAAAGAAAAAAGAAAACAACCACTACAAAAGACTTAATCTTATTGCTGGCTCGCACCTCGTAAATATTTTTCATTACAGGTTAACCTTTGGTGATTTCATTTCAGCTTCTGAGACTACAGTATGTTCACCAACTTCAGCAGTTTCCAATCCTTTCATTTCAGAAAATCCAAACAAACTTGCAACAAAACTACTAGGTACAGAAACTCTTTTAACGTTGTAATCAGCGGACAGATCAATCAGAAGTCTTCTGGCATACATCACTTTATCTGATGTATCCCGAAGCTCTTCCATTAACTTAGCAACCACAGTGTCAGCTTTAAGTTCAGGGTTATCTTCTACAGCTATCGAAAGCCTTGGAAGGACATCAGAAAGTGTTGTACTGGCTGCAGTCATTTGAGCCAAATCGCCGGATTTTATAGCTCCAGCAATTTGTTTTCTGGCCATTGTCAACATTTCAAATATTCCCTTTTCATGCTTTAAGTAACCTTTAGTTGAACTTTCAAGGTTAGGAATTAAATCTGCCTGCCTTTTAAGTTGATTTCCAATTTCCTGTATTGATGCTTTAATTCTGGCTTTGGTTGAGACGAAGAAATTATAGGTTGAAACAACCCAAAGCAAAATACTAACTAATAATATAATTAAAATAATTGTAAAATTCATATTCTAATCACCTCTTTTCAATTCTTTTTCAAACTCAATAAGTCCCATACAGTTTATCATATTTTTTTTCTCACACCACCCCCGTCTGGCTATATTTACTCCAAATTCCATATTTCTCAGATGATCAACATGGTGGGCATCTGTACCAAGGGTTAGTTTTATTCCTCTTTTAACTGCTTCTCTTACCAATATGTCAGGTAAATCCAACCTCATCGGATCGGCGTCTATTTCCAACCATTTGTTATTTTTCACGCAAAACTCAAAAATTTTTTCCCAATCCAATTCTATTCCTTCACGCTCATTAATTTTTCTGGCGGTTGGGTGTGCAAATACCTTAACTTTTGGGTGAGATAATGCTTTCACAACCCTTTCGGTCATTACATCTTTCGGTTGATCGAAACTTGAATGTATTGAAACTAATGCAAAATCCAAAGTATCCATTCCAGCATCCGGTACAGGTAAACTTCCATCCTGAAGGATATCGATCTCCAAACTATTGAATACTTTATATACTCTATTATTTTTAAACTTTTCACGGGAGTAATTAATTACATCTACTTCTTTTTTCTTTTTCTTTAAAATTTCTACGATCTCTTTCTGAGAATGTTTTCCTCTACTCGGGTTGTGTTCTGAAAAGGCTATATATTCATAATTAAGATTAATGGCACTTTTCACGATTTCTGACATTGTGGATACTCCCAAATCGTGAGAAGTCTCAATATCAAAATTGGAATGGATTTGCAAATCAGCTTTAACATCTTTTAATGTTATTAGTTCAGGTAGCGCTCGTTTTTGAGCAGCTATTATTTCACCTGAATCTTCTCTTAGCTCCGGTTCAATATATGCCAGACCTAAATGGTTGTAAAAATCTTCTTCTGTTTTAAAAGTATTTAGTTTATTAGTTTTTTTATCTTTTATGCCGTATTCACTCAAACTCAGGTTCTTTTTTAGACTGTATTCACGCAGAGCAATATTGTGGTTTTTACTACCTGTAAAATGTTGAAGTGCTGAGCCATAACTATTTTCATCCGAAACTAATAAATCCACCTGTACTCCACCTGGAACTATAATAGAAGCCGTGTGTTCACCCTTCTCAATAACTTTTTGAACTTTTGGATAACTAATAAACTTATCCATAACTGAGGAGGGATTATTTGTTGAGACAAGCATATCAATATCTCCAATTGTAGCCACTTTTCGCCGCAGTGACCCTAAGACATCTATTTTAGCGACATCAGAACTCGTCTCAAGCCATTCTATGATTTCTGAAGCTATTGTTTGAGCATATGGGAGAAGATGTCTTTTGTTTTTAATTTGCTTTCTTTCAGCTTCTTCAATTAATTTATCAATCTCACCTCTGCTACTTTCTTTAATCAACTTTACTGCTGTTTTTATTCCTATCTTGGGAAGCTCCATTAAAATAAACACTCTTGGATCAATTCCTTTCATTATTTTTTCAAAATGCTTTGATTTACCTGATTTAAAAAGTTCGTCTAAATGACTTTCTAAAGATGGTCCAATGCCTGCAATATCTGACAATTTTCCGTCATCCCATAAATCTTTGAGTTCTGAAGTGGCATGTTCGATTGAATCTGCAGCATTATTATATGAAATAATCTGGAATCTGTACTTATTTTGATCTTGTAGCTGATATGAGGCAGCAACATTTCTTAACATACTGGCAATTTGTTGATTGGTATGTTTAATTTCAACCATTAATTCATTATAACAGCATGATAATAGGAGTATGTTGTTGGCTGAGTATAATTTATGGTAGAATACCAATTCGAGGGGTTGTAGCTCAGTTGGTTAGAGCGTCTCCCTGTCACGGAGAAGGTCGCGCGTTCGAGTCGCGTCAACCTCGCAAACACTTAAGATGAAATAAACAGGTAAGTTGAAATTTATCATATATAGGTATATAAATAATAAATGGAGTTTAAATCTTTTATCGATGGGATTACTGGAAAAATAAAATTTACACTTTATCAAAGAAATTTGGCAAGTCACATATATGATGATCCAATAATTGCACCATTAGATCCATTTAACGCAGAAACCTCGAAACACATAGGAAATAGCACTGGTTTAGGGTCATCAATTCCCCGAAGCAGTCAGAATAGTGTTCAAAAGTCTCCAATAACCGACTCCAAAATTAATTCATAATCAGGCTATTGACAAGAACCCTCCTATAATCTAAATTGCATCTTAACTTCTGCCCAACAGAAGCGGGTGATTTAAATTGAAAAAACTTCTTAAAACCATAAAACTTAATGAATCTACAATCAGCATGGTCTTAGGTCTTATAGTTGTATTAATAGTGGGATCTTTGGTTGTAAGTTATTTAAGAAACAAAAAAGGATCTGTTCCTGATGAATTGTTAAATCAGAATAATCAGGTTGAAAATCAGATTAAAACACATACTGTCGCTAAAGGAGAAAGCCTTTGGGATTTAGCAGAAAAATACTATGGAGACGGATTTAAGTGGACTGAAATAGCAACAGAAAACAAAATTGCAAATGCATCAGTAATTACTGAAGGTCAGGAACTAACCATTCCCAACATAGATGTAAAGGCTGACGAAAATTTAGCAGCTGTGGATGGGGAGGATTTAACTACCAGTGCAGATAACTCTGTTGAGTCTATAACAGCAGCTACTTATGAAGTAGTAAAAGGGGACAATCTTTGGAATATAGCTATAAGAGCTTACGGTGATGGTTACAAATGGGTTGAAATAGCCAAAGAAAACAAATTAGCTAATCCTGATCTCATACATCCGGGTAATGTTTTTGTATTACCCAGATAAATTAGTCTTTTGGAAAAAAATAATTTTTCCATTTGGAAAGTATTAAATCGGTTTCAATACCATTATAGATCATTGAGTAGTTTTGATTATATAATCCCGGTTGCTTATTTATTAAAAGTTTGTAATTTTTATTTTTTTGTTGTCTAGAATAACTTAACTGGACATCATTCTTTTGGCCAATTGGAACAGTTACCCAAAACCCAACTGTTTGATATCCATCTTTTGTTTCTATTTTGTAAGAAAAATCTGCTGAAATTTCAGGTAGCGATTCAATCGTCTGGTTGTTATTTAAAACATATTCCTTACCATTGACGAAAACATTTTCTACAATTGAATCTATAGGTAATACAATTCTTAAATAGTTTTGATAATCCCCTCCCCAACTTTTACTTTTTTGCGGGTCGGTGTGTGTGCTCTTGTTTTCATAGGAAATATTTAATTTTTCACGCAAGGTACCATCTTTGTTTTGTATTTCATGAACAATTTTTCGATCAATACAACAATCAGCCTTATTGGATCCTAAATTTGAATTTACAATATATAAATAATCGTCTTTTCCTGATTTTATTTTACCGTCATAATCATTTTCAGCGACAAATTCGGCTAATTTGGGATTGTTTGAATAAATTAGTATTTGTCCGTCTTTTAGTTGTTCATATATCAATTTTAGAAGATATAATTTTTCACGAGTATTTCCACGACTTATCCTCTCTATTAAAGCATTGGCTAAGCTGGACAAAAAACTTTTCTTTTTAATTGATCCCGGGAAAAAATCTTCTTCTGAATATCTTTGGGTTATTTGATAGAAATTATTTTGATCTACCTCATTTTCAGGAAAATCCAAAGGATCAACCGGTCCAACCACTGAGAGAATATTCTGTACAATTCCCATGTTTATGGCAACAACCGTATCAATGTCAGAAATTCCTGCAGTTTTGAAAAACCATAAAATATCGTTGGCGCTGTCAGCAAAATCCAATTCCCAATTAGCATTATGTAGCCTCCATTCCCCTGTTTTAAACGCTTGCTGAATTGGTAATTTTGCTTCTATATGACCCACAATTTGTCCATCAGGTTGATAGATATCTTGAATTTCAAAATCAGTCACCACACCTTTTTTTATATTTAGTATTGCAAAAGATCCCATAAATCCTCCAGAGGGTCTTAATTCATAGTTATTTTGGAAAAGAATTAATATTCGTCCATTCATATTTTCAAATAATTTGGGTACTTGAAAATAACCCAGTGTTAATCTGTTTAATGTATTAACTGCCTTTTCAAATCTTTGAGATTCTCCTTTTAATGAAGTTGAAATAACTGAATTCGTTACGTTTAATAAAAAATAAATGTAAAAAAAGAAAATTATCGAAAGAATAAATAATAAGACTAACAATACAATGGGTTTATTTATTTTAGGCATGGGTTGTATAATATCAGTATATCAACTCGCGGGATTAGTTAAACGGCTTAACGCTACCTTCCCAAGGTAGAGAAACGGATTCGACTTCCGTATCCCGCTCCCATCCCCGACTTAGCGCGGCGGCGCGTAGCGCCGACCAAGCGTTTATCCCTTCCCCACGGACCTTTTTGTCTTTGAGTGTTAAGTTCGAGCTGAAGATTTTTAAGGCCAACACCCTTTTAGCCTCTAGATCATTTCCGTCTGCGACGAATGGTACATTTTTAGCTTCTATAATCCATTCTCGCATGGGTTCGAGCCAAGAATTATGAGTTTGTTGGAAGTTAAAGATTTTCTCTTCAATAGTTTTCTTTTGGGACAATAATTCATTCTTTTTAGAAAGGTAACTTTCTTTATCAATATCCTGTTCTAAATACGATTCTAAAAGAAATTTTAACTTGGAGGAAATCTTTCTAACTTCCTCTTGTTTGTTTCTTACAAACTCATTGTTTGATTGGGCAAGGTCAATTTCTTCCTCGTCTACCTTCTTTAACATTTTACTTGCCCAATCACCTCGCAAAGTATACTTTTTGATCAGTGCGGAGAGTTGAAAGTCTAAATCCGTCTCATTTATAAATGGTTCTCTACAACTATGAATTTTTGACTTTCTAGTACAGCGGTAATATCTAAAAGACTGAGAAGTACCATTACGATAGTTATTAGTATGAATTTCACCAGTAATACTCATACCGCACTCTCCGCACTTAAGAAGTCTTAGGTACGACTTTAGAACTTTCTCTTTAGACCAAGGCTTTGGTCTACCAAAAAAGACTTCTTGTGCCTCATCAAAAAGTTTCTTTGTGATTATTGGCTTGTGAACCCCTTCGTGGAGCTCTCCTAAATACCTAAAATGGCCGTAATAGAAAGGATTTTTTAAAACTATATTACCTACTCTATCAATTTTCCAAGTTCTTGAATTACCACTTAATACGCCATTTTCCGCCAAAAAGTCAGCTATTTGGTAAATTCTATAATTGCCTGTGGCAAACATCTTAAACGCTTTAACAATGAGAGGTGCTTTCTTTTTATCGACAACAATAGTTTTAGTTCTCGAATCATTGAGATACCCAAGAGGTGCTAAACCTGGCATTTCACCTCTCCTGACTTTTTGGCGAAGTCCTCTTTTGGTATTTTCTGAGAGGGCATCCACGAAGTATTTGCTCTGACCAAAGGCTATAGTTAGCATAAATTTTCCTTGTGGTGTTGGCTCAAACCAAAATTGCGGGCATTTTAAAGATTTTATTTTTCCTGTATCTATTAAGTAAATTACTTGTCCGCCATCTACTGAGTTTCTTGCAAGTCTGTCAGGATGCCAACAAATAATTCCAGTGGCCTCAGCTTTTTCAATTTTCTCTAACATTTTATTAAACACAGGTCTCCCAGGGCTTTTGGCGGACTGTTTTTCAATAAATTCCTCCAAAACAAACAAATTCTCACGTTTCGCAAATTCATGAAGTTCAGATAGTTGTGCCTCTATAGAGAGAATTTGTTTGTCTTCAACATCAGTAGATTTTCTAGCGTACAGGAAAAATCTTTCTTTTATGGAAGTATCCATCAATTAGTTATATATCTACAAAAACTCACCATCAATACATCAAATGTCATCAATTCTGGTTTGCTTCAAGATTTTCTTGTGTTGATAAGAAGGGATAAACGCTTGGTCGGCGCTACGCGCCGCCGCGCTAAGTCGGGGATGGGAGCCAATCTACAATTTAGCTCGAACTTATTTTATCAAACAAACTTAACATTCTC
>CAZIPM010000010.1:0-34887 GCA_964541395.1 uncultured Gammaproteobacteria bacterium
GTTAAGTTCACCTAATTGTTTAAATTTATCAAACATTTGTTTATTTAATTAGTTTAATTAGAATTAGAAATCAGACTAACCCTTTTAGGGTAATGCAAAATAGACTAAATATCAACTAACTAAAAATCTCTTCAGCCACCTTAGAAATATCAGGATGTGTTCCATTTATTTGTGGTTCAATTAAATCAACTTTTTTCACAACTTCTTTGGGTATTTCTGTTAACAAGCAGTCGACTTTAATAGGATTATTAAAAACTCCTGCAATTGCATCCTCAAGAATTTTTTTATTTCTGATTTCATCAAGTCTTTCCTTGTGAAATTTATAATAAACTCCCAGGCGAAGATTATTGCCATCAAACCCAATTGGCTTTGAGGCACGAAGAAGAGCTTCGATTGATGCATTAATTGGTCTGACCGCCTTTAATATTTTATCCCAATCGTTATCAGCAACATTTGATTCGTTTATGCGAACTTCAACTACCTTTGCAACTTCTGTTTCTTTTTCAAATGGTTCCGCCTCTTCCTTTTCTGTTTTATCAATTTTCTTCTTTTCAGAAACATTGTTATTATTTTTATCAGTAATATTTTGATCGTTGTCATTTTCAAAATATTTAATTATTGCCAATTCCAACGGCAATTCTTCCACTGGTGAATATCTGGTTTTTTCAGATGCAATAATGAGTAGTTCAATCAATCGAATTAAATCCTTTTTATCGAATTGTGATAATCTCTCACCGATTCCTTCTGTTGCTAGTAGTTCCTGATTCAATTTGGATAACAAGTCCTCAAGATTTATTTCGGGTGCTTTTTCCAATATTTTTTTCTTATCTTTATTTTCTATGAGCTTGATTACGGTCAAGGAGTCAAGTTCTGAAGTATCTGACATTTTTCCTTCCAGGGAATAATTTTCAAGCACCTTGACAGCATCCCGAAAAGAACCCTTTGACAATTGATAAATTTTTTCTAAATCACCTTCTGAAATTTTAATCTTTTCTTCTTTGACAATTTTAGAAAGTGCAGTAACAACTTCTATCTTTGTTGCTTTATTAAACTTAACGAGCAAGGTCCTGCTTTTAATAGTGTCAATAATTTTTTCCGAATTAGTTGTGGCAAGAATAAAGTAGACATGGTTTGGCGGTTCTTCCAATGTTTTAAGAAGCGCGTTAGAAGCTTCAGTAGTTAACATGTGTGCCTCATCGATAATATACACTTTCTTTTTGGCACGGGCTGGAGCCAGCTTAACTCCGTCGCGTAAGACTCTAATGTCATCTATGCCTCGGTTACTGGCAGCATCCAATTCAATGACATCAATATTGGTTCCATTGGTTATTGATATGCACTGAGCACATTTATTACAAGGTTCTTTTAACTTGTCATTTTTCTCGCAATTTAAAACCTTGGCTATAATTCTGGCAGCAGAAGTTTTTCCGGTTCCTTTTGTTCCCGCAAAAAGAAGGGCATGCGGGATTTTATCAGATTTTACAATACTCTCCAGAGATTCTCTGACACTTTTTATATCCAAGTCACTTAAGTTTTGCGGTCTGTATTTTAAATAAAAGGTCATTCAGGGTGGTGCCTTCCTAACAAATGCTCACTTGCATGAAGAATTAATTCTACAACCTTGTCCTCTATCAATTTTCCTTCTTTGTTTGATTCGTTTACAACAACAGGGTAACAAATAACTATTTCACCTAAATTTATTCCAGCTCCGACAGGATACTTAAATTCTGTAACTTCATTTTCTACAAATGAAAAAACATTATGAAGCTTTCTGTCCTTATGGTATTTTTTAGCCAGAGCAAGCATTTTAGTTTCTCCTACTATTGCAACTGAGACATAAGCCTCGGATACAATACCTTCTTTTTCAAAAAACAATTGCAATGTTTTTTTTATCTTAGTAGTTTTTACAGGATAATTATTTTGCTTTTTTACAAATACACGAATCATATGGAATATCTATCTAAATACTATTTTAAAGAGACTACTTGTTACTACGACAGTTTTGTTTTCACCAGTTCTGCTACTTTTGCTCCGTTTACATTTGGATTTTTGCTTTTAACAAGCCCGATAACTTTACCCATATCAGCCATGTTTGAAGCCTTAGTTTCTTTTATTGTAACTTCTACCAGTTTTTTGGTTTCTTCGTCAGTTAAATCTGGTGGAAGATACTCCATTAAAATAGACAATTCCTGATTTTCTCTTTCGGCGCGGTCAAAAGCTTCCGCTTTATTAAAAGCCTCAACCGATTCTCTTCTTTTTTTAGCCTCACGTCTGACGACTGCCAATTCCTCTTCGTCTGTAAGTTCATGTTGTTTGTTTATCTTTTCATAGTTAAATTCTGATGAAAGCATCCGTAGGGTGGAAAGCCTGACCTCATCATGGGCTTTCAAAGCCTGCCCTATTTTTTGAGTTATCGTTTGTACTATCATTATTGATTTTTAAATTTGTACCGTACTTTTAATTTTTTCTGCAAAATCATCCATTTCGTTATCGGTAAATTGTTTCCTATTTGTTGTATCAATAAAAATTTCATCTTTATATATTGGTACTACCCAAATATGGGCATGGTGTACATCCATTCCGTGTGTCAAATACTCAACCATCGGTGCACCAAGTCCTTTCATTTGTGCAATTGAAATCTTTTTAGCTACTTCCCAATAACTGCCAAAGTTGGGGACATCCCAAACCCAGCGATAGTGATTTTTTGGAATAACCAATACTTGCCCTGCATTTAACGGAGCAATATCCAAAAACGCAAGAAAGTTATCATCTTCATATACTTTCCTTGATGGAATTTCTTCTTTGACAATTTTACAAAACACACAATCTATTTCCATAGCACCTGTCAGTATATAAAGTTTGTCTATTTTGAACAAGAGGGATTAAATAATAGATGTTATTGTTTTTAAAAAATAAACTATTATAATAACCTATAACTATAACATATGACCCCAGATTTAAGAAAAGCAGGAAAACGGCTTAGACAGGATTTGCAAGTGGCTGCTTACGAAGTAGGCTAGAGCCCAATATTATATACGGACGATTCTGAAGGTGAACCATTGGGAATCTTTTATCCAGCTTCACCAAAAGTGATAATAGACCCAGAAACACAAAGGGTAATAAATTTATTAGATTCAGATCATTTCAAAAAACATCAAAGGTAAAATCTTCTTAAAATTTATGTTTAGCTATTTTATAAGCGGGAGTCTATCGATTAACTCATCAAAACTACACAATTCCGTTTTAGTAGAAGTTCTTTCTTTATACTCAACCTTATCTCCTGTTTTATCCGAAACCACCAATCTCACAGAAATTCCCATCAGATCTGCATCTGCAAATTTTTCACCTGCAGGAATATCCCTATCGTCAAAAAGAACAGTAATTCCTTTTTCCAATAATTTTCTATAAATTTCTTCACCTTTTCCGTTTAGACCAACCAGGTGGACATCAAAAGGTGAAACGGATTTTGGCCAATTAATTCCCTTTTCATCATGAAATTTCTCAACAATAACTCCCATTGTCCGGCTAATTCCAATACCATAACAACCCATAATTGGATATTTTTTAAGACCTTTTTCGTCATATACCAAAAATCCAAAAGCTTTAGTGTATTTTTGCCCTAGATCAAAAACATTTCCAACTTCTGAAGCTTTAGCTGATTTCAACTTATCCTTCTTGCAGCTGGGGCATAAATCACCACCTTTGTATTTTTGGATATCATCAACATTGACACAGTAGTCGCATTTATCACAATAAAGGATATGTGCCTCACCAGCATCAGTTAAAACTTCAAATTCATAAGATATCTTTTCGGAAAAACTGCCACCAGATGCTTCAGTTACTTTAGCTGTCAACCCCATTCTGTTAAAAGCTTTAAGATATGCTTCTTTCGCTTTTTGATAAAAATTTTCAAAATCTTTCTGGTCCAAGTGCCAGCTATACATGTCTTTCATTAAAAATTCCCTTCCCCGCAAAATTCCTGATTTACTTCGAAGTTCGTCTCTGAATTTCCATTGAATATGATAAATTGCCAAAGGTAAATCTTTATATGTGTGGATAAATTCCTGAGCCAATGGTGTTACCACTTCTTCATGACTTTGTGCCAAAGCATAATCTTTTTTAGTTCTGCTTTTAAGTTTAAAAAGAACATCAACATGATCCCAACCTCCTGTTTGTTTCCAGATTGCTGCAGGGTGTAAAAGGGGCATTAAGACTTCCTTCCCACCAATATCATCCATTTCTTCTCTTACTATTTGAGATATTCTATTCAATACTCGAAGTCCTAACGGCAAATATGTATAGACACCGGCCATAACTTGCCTAATATAACCCGCTCTTACTAAAAGTTGGTGATTAACAGTTTCCGCATCTTTAGGTGCTGTCTTTAATGTTTTAAAAAAACTTTCAGATAATTTCATGTTTATATTATATCAATAAAAAAACCTCGCCGCTGCACACTGATATTGGTTGTATACTAGAACGAGGTTTATTAAATTACCATCCACGCATTTCACGAGCACTTTTTTCTTCTCTCAATTTTTGTTGAGCTATAATTAGTGCAGTTCGATGTTTTGGGTGTGGATTCTTTTCATTTTCTATTTGAAATTCTAATGAGACTGTATAATCGGCTAGAGAGCCTTCATTTAAAATACTGAGACTATCATTAGTTGGCTGACCTACTGTTTTTCCTAGAAAAGTTTTCCTTGAATCTCTATTAGGTTTACCCATAATAATGTTTTGAATATTATATAGTTTCTTAAAAGATTGCAATAATCATTTTACAATGGAGTCTAAAAAGGCAGAAATAGAACCTGCTGCAACCAAACCTTTTATGTCTTTAATTGTGATTGCCAA
The DNA here is from genome assembly GCA_964541395.1 of uncultured Gammaproteobacteria bacterium. Lineage (GTDB taxonomy): Bacteria > Patescibacteriota > Microgenomatia > UBA8517 > UBA8517 > CAZIPM01. The sequence continues at coordinate 4,855 of CAZIPM010000010.1, forward strand.
GATCAATCCCAGAAGTATAACCATACCTACTGCATGAATAGTAGCTTCAATCTTAGGAACTACTTTTCTTCCGACTATTCCTTCAATTAATATAAACAACAATCTTCCTCCATCAAGTGCGGGAAATGGTATAATATTTAATATTGCCAAGTTAACAGAAATAATTCCAAGTAAATTTATTAAAGACAATATTCCAGACTTGGCAGCTTCCGACGTTACTGCAAAAATTCCCACAGGTCCTGCAATGTCTTTGGGAGCTTGGCCATGGAAAAGATCGATAAATATTGTGACAAATCCGGTGAGTACGGTTTTACCCCAAAAGATAGCATCCTTAAAGCCGTAATAAACACCATAAAAAGGTCTTTGCCAAATAGGAGGAAAATGTATTTCGGTGTTTGAAATAACAACTCCCAATGGTCCTTCATTGTTTGGTGGATTAAGACGCGGAGTTAAAGAAACTATTTTTCCATTATCCAACTCTAAATTTACTTTCTTTCCCTTTTGTTCTTCAATCAAACTTATAAAATCTGCAGGCTTTTTGATCTCTGATTTGTTTACCTTAACGATTACATCACCTTGTATTAATCCCGCCATTTGTGCAGGAGATCCTGAAACAGTATCCAAAATCCTGACTTTGTCTGTTTCTTTCGGAATTCCGGAAAATGAATAAACAACCGCAAAAGCAACTATTGCCAGTAAAAAATTCATAATCACTCCGGCAACTATGACCGCGGTTTTAATCAATTTGGGTTTAGTTAAAAAAGCCCGACTTTTGTCTGTAACCCTATCATCAGTCAATTCTCCGTGCAGTTTTACGAAACCTCCAAAAGGAAGGAGATTTATGGAATAAATTGTATCTCCTATCTTCTTACCCCAAACACGAGGTGGTAGTCCAAATCCGAATTCCTCAACCCAAATACCGTTTTTTTTGGCAACCCAGAAATGTCCAAATTCATGAACTATAACAAGTACGGAAAGAACAAGTAGAAATATTAATATTGAGCCTATCATAGTTACAAAGTATATATTATATAAAATGATGTATATAGGGGCAGAAAGATGCGATTGAATAAAATAAAGTTAGATTATGATATAAGTATGTTAACTTCTGGTGATTTGATGTCAATCAAAAAAATTTTAAACAACGAACTTCAATCCAGATTGACACCAGTTGAGGCAGGTGTCAAAGATAATACTATTACACTTAAGGAAATTGCTAAAAGGGTTATAAAAATAGAATTTACAACCAGTAAACTTCAGAGAGATTTAAAAACTGTTTCAAATAAACTCGATAACGATAATATAAGAACATTAAAAAGAGTAATCCGAATTGAGCACCATTTAAAATTGCCTGAGCCTGGTTTTGCTTAAAGCTGAAGTAGCTCCTGTTTTTTAGATTCACCTTTTGTTTCAACTATCCCTACAAACTTATCTGTTAAATCCTGAAGTCTTTTTTCATTATCTTTTCGTTCGTCTTCTGTAATTTCTTTGGCTTCAAATTTCTTTTTAATATCATGCATTTCATCAGCTCTGACTTGTCTGATCATAATTTTTGAACTTTCCAGTTTTTGGTTTAATAGTTTGACATATTTTTCTCTGTCTTCTGTGGTAAGAGGTGGAACTATTATTCTTATTATCTCTCCATCTATGTTTGGATTTAAACCCACATTGGCTTCCAAAAGTCCTTTTTTAATGTCCCCTATGATTGATTTATCCCAAGGTGAAATTACCAATGACGTTGTGTCAGGAGCAGTAATTGAGGCGACCTCCAAAACTTTTAGTCTTTGGGTTCCTCCATATGCGGGAACTACAATGTTTTCAACCAACGCTGGTGTCGCCCGTCCGGTTCTAATAGAGCTTATATCATTGACCAGGTTGTCAATTACTTTTTGAAATTTTGAATAAATTAGTGCTTGATCCATTTGATAAGTATATTTATATCACAATTCCCCTAATATGAAAATTCACATCCGCTTTCCTGACATCTAGAATCAATAACAAGAACTTTTTTTCCAAAAACTTTATAAAAATAAGTTTTAGGTTTAGATACATCAACGGTCCTTACCACTCCCTCTGGATTTTTGCAATTTGTCCTTTCAGAATCTGTTTCCTGATATTCTTGTTCTGGAAAAATTGGGATTGTCATTATTTACCTAATTCAATTCTGACTATACGACCAAGTTTAATATTTTCCCCTGTTTTTGCAATAACTTCTTTTATTAGATCAATTATGGTTTTAGATGAATCTTTAATAAATTCCTGCTTCTCCACATCTTTATCTCCCATGGAAGCAACCTGAAGCGCAAGATCTTTTCCTAATTGTTCAAAAAGTTCATTCCTGGCAACAAAGTCAGTTTCTGAAAAAAGTTCGACTACACTGACTATTTTTCCGTTATGGTGAACATATGAAAAAACTTTTCCTTGGCCGGTTTCCCTACCTTCTCTTTTAGCTACTTTTTCAAAACCTTCTTTCCTTAAGATATCTTGCGCTTTTTTCTCGTCTCCTTTTACTTTCTCAAGGACGTTTTTTACTCTCATCACACCAGCTCCTGTTTCCCCGCGAAGTTTTTTAATCAGTTCAGCGTTAATTTTGGCCATGTTATTTCTTACCCGAAAGGACAGCTTCTTTCCCATTTAGGATAGATTGTTTTATTAAATCCAAGACATATGTTAATGCTTTTGTTGCGTCATCATTCATGGGGATTGGATAATCAACCATGTTTGGATCCGCATTAGTGTCTACTATTCCAACTGTGGTTACCTTAACCCTTTTTGCTTCTCTGACAACAGTTTCTTCTTTTCTGATATCAATAACTATCAAAAGATCGGGTTTATCTTTAAGAGTTGCAAAACCTCCAAAGAATTTCTCCAGTCTGGCGGCTTCTCTTTCAAGTAAAAGCTTTTCTTTCTTGGTGTATTTGGCATAATATCCCGACTTCAAATTCTCTTTAAGCTCAGCCAGTTTATCCAGAGATTTTTTGATTTGATTAAAGTTGGTCAGAGTTCCACCTAACCATCTCTCGTTGACAAAGGAAATACCCGTTTCCATCGCTACTTCATAGACTTTATCTTTAATTTGTTTTTTGGTACCCACCAGAAGTATTGTTTTATTTTCCCTGGCAGTTTTATTGATTATTTCCAACGCCTTATCAAGTGATTCTTTAGTTTTAACCAGATCAAAAATGTGAACACCATCCTGTTCTCCATATACAAACTCTTTCACTTTGGGATTCCATCTTCGTACTTGATGCCCGAAATGGGCACCCGACTCGAGAAGTGCTTCTAAAGAACTTCCAGAAACAGCAGATTTAACCCTTTTTTCAGGTTTAACTGTGCTTTCTTTTTTAGTTGATATTTTCTTAGTTTTAACAGATTTCTTTTCTGCTACTACCTTTGTATTTTCAACAACAGTTGATTTTTTTATCGTCATTTGAAATTAGTGTTTCCTTAACCCTCCATAGATTCGGTAAGTACCAGGAAACTTGAATCTATGTGCGTGATGTGAATTATATAAAAGAAATTTAAAATTAGCAATTAGAAGTTATTACCTCTCAACTGGTCTCCAATTAAATTTACCTTCATCAAATTCACTAACTAAAGACTTATCCACTAACACGACTGGATCTCCACGATGATGCATTGTTATTGCATATTTATCCAGGGTTTTACCCATTACATGCATTCCTGTAGTATTACTCTTTTCACCCATTATTTCATCAGGCACACTGTTTGCGCCTAAATCATCAATGGATTTTACCGTAGTCAACTCTTCAAATCCTTCCGGAACATCCATTACTTGACCCCTCATACCTATAGTTTCACCAGCATTAAATTGTGGCTAACTATCTCTCTGATTATGATCATGTCTTGTCATTTGCTGTAATTATAAATTCTTTTTTTCAAAAATCAAGTTTTCCATCAAGCTTACAATTGTCACAGGTCCCACCCCACCAGGCACAGGTGTAAAAAAGCTTGATTTCTCTGCAACGTTTTTATTTACGTCTCCCAACGGTGAACCGATATCAATAATTACAACTCCGTCTTTAACCATTGATGGTTTAATTAACCCAGGAACCCCTGTAGCACTGATAACTACATCCGCAGTAATTGTTTTTTTTGATAAATCTTTAGTATTTTCATCACATTCAAAAACATCATAGTTTTTGGCTTTCAATTCCTTTACCAATGACTTGCCGACCATACCTGTCGAACCAATTACACAAACAGTTGATATTTTTCTATCTTTTAATTCAGGAGGTGATTTTGCAAAATTTAATATTTCCAATGCAGCTTTTGATGTAGGATGAACAAATTTACTTTCATTTTTCAATCCGTCAACGTCTTTGTTGCTATCTATTAATTCTATAAATTCATTTTTATATTTAGATAATGTACCCGGAATTGGAAATTGGATCATTATACCGGTAATATTTTTGTCTTCATTAAATGATTTGATAAGTAAATCTACGTCTTCTTTTTTGGATTTTTCAGGCATATCATAGATGTTAACTTCCACGCCAATTCGCTTACCTGCTTTTTTCTTTAAACCGGCATACAAACTGCTAGCTGGTTCATCCCCAATAATTATAGATGCTAAATGTGGGTAAAATCCTTTTGATTTTAAAAGTAGTACCTCTGTTTTCAGTTTTTCTTCTTTTTGCAAAGCAAAGTCTTTTCCGTCAAAAATATGTGTCATGTGGAGAATTATATCAAAGTTGGGAAAAAAGTTTTATTTTATTAAAATCTTTATCAAAAGAGAGAATCTCATTTTTTCTATTCATTGATTCTGCATATAATAATGAATCAATAATATCTACATTGTTTGTCCTGTATATGTTTATTGCTTGTTTCCAGACCACTCTTTTTTCAATTTCTATATATAAAGTATTCACCAAACCTGATAGGTATTTTACTATTACTTTTTTATCAATTTTATAAAACTTTCTTAGTACAAATTCAATTTCAGGAATAACTTCACTTAATACTACAATTTTGAGTTTGCCTTTTTTGCAATTCTGGAAATATTTATCGACTATCTTAGCTTGTGATTCATTATCCCGCAGAAATAAACGTAAAAGTATGTTTGTATCAACTAGATAAGTTACCACGTTTTGATTTTTAACAACTTAATTCCAGACGATTTTTCTTTTCTCATATATCTTTCAAGTCTGGCATCTTCAACAGCCTTTTTTTCCATTTTTAATACTTGTTGCGAACTTAATCCTTTTTTGACATATTTATTTAACGAACCATACAAATCAAGCAAATCCTGAGCCGGCTCAACAACCAGTTTACCATTTTGGGCTGATGCAATAGCTTTAGTCTTCTTTTGTAAACCCAACTTTTGCCTGAGTGGCGCTGGGATACTCATTTGGCCTTGAGATGTAATGGAAACTGTGTACATACATTAATATTAGACAATTACATTAATAAAGTCAAATCTCATTATTAACCTGATAGTTTTATGGTATGGGGAAACTTTTATTTAATTTTTTTACCTTCTGAGCAATAGTAAGAAGGTATTTATCCTTAATGATAAGTTGTCTGTAATTTTTTGTAAATTCCAACCTTTTATTTTTATCTTCAGGTAATTTAAAGTTTTTAACATGTTCAATGACAGAAAGTATATAACCAGCGATAATTTTCATCTCATTCTCTTTCATTCCCCTAACTGTTAAAGCTGGTGTACCGAGTCTTAATCCTGAAGGAAAAAAGGGTGATGCAGTCTCCTTTGGAACAGTATTTCTGTTTGCAATTATTCCTGCAATTTCCAAAGCATGCCCCACAACCCAACCGTTAGTGCCTGATTTCCGAAGATCAATCAAGATAAGATGTTTTTCTGTTCCTCCGCTTACTACATCAAGTCCTCCTGATTTTAAAAGTAAAGCCAAGTGTTTTGCGTTTTTAACAACTTGAAGCGCATATTTTTTAAATTCTGATGTCTGTGCTTTCTCAAGAGCAATAGCAATTCCTGCGATTGAATGAATATGGGGTCCTCCCTGAAGACCAGGAAATACCGAAAAATCAACTTGGTCTGCATATTTTTTCCGACAAATGATTACGGCTCCTCTAGGTCCTCTTAAGGTTTTATGTGTTGTAAATGTCACAAAATCAGCATAAGGAAATGGTGATTTATTGGCTCCTCCAATAATTAACCCTGCTTCATGGGCTACATCAGCCAGATAATATGCACCTACTTTTTTGGCGATCTTCCCCATCCTTGCATGATCGATTTCTGAAGGGTACGCTGTTCCCCCCGAAATAATCATTTTAGGTTTAAACTTTATTGCTTGTTTTTCAATCTGATCATAGTCAAAAACACGAGTCTTAGGGTCGACTTTATAAAATTCGACATTAAATATTTTGGAAACAAATGTTATTTTTCTTTCAGGCATTTTCCAGCCGTGAGACAAATGGCCTCCGTCAGGCAGGTACATCGCCATGATTTTATCGCCAGGATTTAAAACTGCATTATATACTGCCAAGTTTGCAGGACAGCCGGAATGAGGTTGCACATTGGCCGACCAAGAATCAGCAGTTAATCCAAATACTTTTAAAGCAAGATCTTCACAAATTCTTTCAATGTCATCAACAACTTTGTTGCCATTATAATACCTTTTTCCGGGTTGTCCTTCAGCATATTTATGCATCAGAACTGAACCCACAGCTTCCCTAACTTCCGGATAAGTGTAATTCTCCGAAGGAATCATCATTAATGTCTCTTTTTGTCTTTTCTCTTCATGTTTTATTAAATCGATAATCTTTAGCATATGTGTATAATACACTAAAATTCCTGCTTCCATAAACTTTAATGACAGTTGAAGATTTTACTAATAAATTAAGAGTCGCTGGGCAATCCGAAAATGTTGATGAATATCGTAAAACATTAAACAGGATATCGGAAACTATCTATTTTGCTCACTACCCCCATCAAGATCTTGGGAAGTTCTTCCCGGTAGTACACTTTCTCCTAAAATAGTATCTGAAAAAGTGGACCCAACACGTGCTGTTGTACAAGCAGCCATGTGGACTTCAGGAATTGCAGTAAGGGGCAGAAACAATTCTGTCACAAGCACGGTAGATGGAGGAACAAATCTTGGATTATCACAAATATGGAAAGGTACTTCATTAGAACCTTTGGCCAATACATGTGAAGAAACATTAGATCAGGCTAAACCTAGACTTTCCAATAGAATAGCAAAAATCGATGTTGAAAAAATGTGATGGACAAGAAATGAAGAAATACTATATAGCCACCACAAGGAACTGCTTGTCTTTTTAGGACTTAATGGGGCGGGAAAAGATTTCCTGATTAAATATTTAACAAATTTTTTGGAATTTTGTGCAATTCCAACAGAGGTTATTAAAATGCCAAATCCAAGAGGAGAATTGTTTGATTCGATAAACAGTTTCTTGCATGGAAAGAAAAAACTAAATCCTAATGCTGCACAATTTTTGATGCTTGCTGATGCTGCAAATACAGAAGTATCCAGTGGCAAACTAACTATTATGAATAGGCATGCAATGTTTGATGCGATGGTATACGGTAGCAATGAATTGCAGCCAACTGTTCTATCAACTCATCCGTTATTTAACGTTATTACTCATACAATTATCGTTGACAGATTACCGACTGTAGCATTGGAATCAGTAAAAAAACGTGGTACAGAACAAAGAATTTTTGAAAAAAGATTAGACCAAATGTTTGACCTGCATATGAAATATGCTTCACTTACATATTTGCCAGGTGTAAGGTGGTTAAATACAGATTTCGATGCAAAAACTATCAAAGAACAGATTAACTCTTCAGTAAACAGGTTGTTTTATTATGTTAAATCGTTTGGAATTCTGCAAAGAACCATGGTTAAACTGGGGCTCGCTGAAAATTACGTTCACGCCAGTATAGACCTTGAAGATAAATTCGGCGCTTACAAAACACAGAATCATCTTTGGTTAGATAGTTAAATTTATTCACACTACTTCCGTTAAGCCCAATATTGATCATTTGGGTCATATTTTATTTATCAAACTTTGAAAAATGTCCCAAGTCTTTATCTTTGTACAGTTTTGGCAACATATCTTCCGGTTTCCAATTTTTTATTATTTCTTTTATATTGTCTGATGTCTGATACTTTCCCTTCTTGGCATATTTATCTATATCAGGCACTCTAACTGTTTCATGAAATATAATTTGTGCTATACGAAGACCCACTGGTAAGGGAATTATTACATTGCTAAAATTGGTTATTTCCATCGTCCAGCGGTTAACATAACCAATATCCCCCCATCCTGCACATTTACAAACAGCAATACCAATCCTTCCTATAGAACTCCTGGCTCTCATTTCGGATGTGACTGCAGAGAGTTCCTTAGTTCCATTTTTTCCTCCAATAAATTCTATTGTATGAGCAAGTATGGTTTCGTTTGGTGCTATCAAAATTACCTTGTCTTTTGGTTTTAAACCATCAAAAGGATTTAATTTTGATTTTATCTCTGATACTAACACTGCTTCTTCAACGCCATCATACATTCTTCTGACCGACTTTTCATAAAAAGGGTTTAGTATTTGTGAATGTTTAATCGGATCTTGCCGAAAAAATAATTTTCCTAAGCGAACATCATAGCTGGAATTTGCAACATTATCAGGATTGAAAGGCGATATAATTATATTTCCCGCTTTTAAATGCTTAAGTATTTCTGGTTTTGAAAGAACAGACATAACTGTTCAACAATCTAACAATTTGAATAATTAAAATCAATAATCAATATTAATTGACATCCTTTTTAGGAAGTTTCCATGCGGCAAATTTACAATCTGGATAGTTACTACAACCGAAGAATTTTCTTCCCTTACCGCTCTTTTTGACAATAATGTCACCTTTTCCACAGTCCGGACAAATTATTCCTACTTTTTCCAAATATTTTTCTGTGTGTTTGCATTCCGGGAAAGTAGAACAACTAATAAACTTCCCGAATCTTCCTGTTCTTATAACAAGTTCCCCATCTTTACAATCAGGGCATTTCTTGTTAAGTTTTTCTGCTTCTATTTTTACCCTTTCTCCTTCTTTGGTTACCTTTTCTGACTTTTTTGAAAATGGACCCCAGAAAGTTTTCATTTCGCGCCTCCAATCTTTCTTTCCTGTGGCAATTTTATCAAGTCTTTCCTCCATTTCCGCAGTAAAACCATATTCCATTTCAGCTGCAAAGTTTTTAACCAGAAACTGAGTTGTGGCAATTCCAATCGGTGTGGGGAAAAACTTGCCTTCAGTTTTTTCTACATAAGCGCGCAGTTGAATTGTTGAAATAATAGGAGCATATGTAGAAGGCCTGCCTATTCCTAACTTTTCCAATGTTTTTATGAGGGATGCTTCATTATATCTTGGTGGTGGTTGGGTAAACTTTTGATCTCCCCAGACTTTTTCTTTGTCCAAGTCTTCTCCTTTTTCAACTTCAGGTAAAAGCACTATATCTTTATCAATTGCAAAAAGTTTTCTCCATCCGTCAAAAATCATTATCTGACCCGAAGCACGCAGTAAATACTTTGAAGCTACGACATCAATTGTAGTTTCACTGTAAACTGCAGGAGTCATTTGACAAGCCAAAAACCTTTTCCAAATAAGTTCATAGAGGCGTCTTGCATCAGGAGTATCTCCAACCGTTTGAGGTTTTTTAGAAACATCTGTTACTCTTATTGCTTCATGTGCTTCCTGAGCCGATTTACTTTTTGTCTTGTAGAAAATTGGTTTGGCAGGTAAATAATTTTTACCGTACTCTTTTTCTATAAACCCTCTGGCAGAATTAACTGCATCAACAGAAAGATTCATCGAATCTGTTCTGTGATAAGTAATCAAACCTTCTTCATATAATCTTTGAGCTGTTCTCATGGTTCTTTTGGCACTCCAGCCAAAAATTCTTGCTCCAGCCTGTGTCATAGTTGAGGTTGTAAAAGGAGGATACGGATTTTTTCTGACTTCGCGTTTTTTTACATCTGATACTGAATAGCTTGCTTTTTTCAAATCTTTAAGAATTTTGTCAGCGTCACTTTTATTATTTAAGTCAATTTTTTTTCCGTCCGTCATTCCAATAAGTTGAATGACAAATATTTTATTGTTTTCTTTATCTTTTTTAGCTAACTTTGATTTTACTTCAGCAAATATTTCCCAATATTCAACAGACTTAAAGACTGATATTTCATTTTCCCTATCAACAATCAATCTGACAGCAACCGACTGAACCCTACCTGCGGATAAACCTCTTCTGACTTTACGCCACAAAACTGGTGACAATGTGTAACCTACCAACCTGTCTAAAACCCTTCTGGCGATCTGTGCATCAACCAAATTTTTATTAACTTTTTCAGGATGGGCAATTGCTTCTTCTACTGCCTTTTGAGTAATTTCATGGAATGTGATTCTTTTTATTTTTTCACCCTTCAGTTTATTTTTTGAGGTCGAAAGAATATCGTATACATGTTGAGCTATTGCTTCCCCTTCACGGTCAGGATCAGTTGCTATGTAAACAGAACTTGCACCTTTGGCAATTTTTCGAAGTCCTGCTATAACATCTTTTTTCTTGGGTACTTCCTGATAATCAGGTTCGAAGTTTTTCTCCACATCAACCCCCAAAGTACTTTTGGGTAAATCCTTAATATGTCCCCTGGTTGAGTCTATTTCATAGTCTTTACCAAGAAAAAGTGCCAGAGTTTTTGCTTTGGTGGGTGACTCAACTATTATTAATTTGTATTGCATCTTCGATGTTAAATTCATAAATTAAAAATTCTTAATTTATTTTTCAAAGTTATTTGCCTTCATGTACTCTATTACGTCCGAAGGAGTATTTGCAATAGTTGCTCCATTTTCAATCAGATAATCTGTTGCCTCAGATCCCGGAATTGCAAACACTTCCACTCCCTCATTGGCAGCATGATTGGCGGTGGAGATTGTACCAGAGCGGCGTTTTCCTTCAATGACCAAAACCGCTTGAGAAAATTTAACAATCAATTGGTTTCTGGCTAAAAAATTTTGGGGTAATGGTTTAGTGCCATATTCAAATCCCGAAACCAGTGCACCATGTTTAGTTATTTCTTCAGCTAATTCTTTATTTTCAGGTGGATAGATTATATCTAGCCCTGATCCTAGAATAGCTATTGTTCTACCACCGTTTTCAAGAGCAGTTTTATGGGCTATAGTATCTATACCACGGGCAAGTCCTGAAACTATTGTTATATTGTTTTTTACTAATTCATTAACAAATTGTTGGGTCAAAAGTTTCCCACGACTTGATATTTGTCTTGTTCCGACAACGGCTACAGCGTTTTTATCAGATTCTTTTAATTCACCTAAAACATAAAGATCATTAGTTTGATTATTATTCATTCAGACTCTCTTCAATTTTTGAAGGTTCAATTGCCTCTGTTTTTTCTACATCAAAATATTTATCGAAGATTTCCCTAGCAATAGGACCTGCAACCTTGCTTCCTTCTCCTGATTTTTCAACCATAACAGTTATCATCAGATCTTTTGCACTAGCCGTAAACCAAGCATGAGTTTTTTGATCATCGTTAGTTTCGGCAGTCCCTGTTTTACAGGCAACTTTTAAACCATTATGTTTTTCGGCAAAATCAAAAAAAGTAAATCCGGTTCCACCGGTTATACATGCATTAGTCATTCCCTGTTTAACAAGTTCCAAGTTCTCTTTTTTAATGTTTATTTTTTGACAATTGGGAGTATCTGCTATTTTTAGATCACAGAGACTTCCGTCAGAAGCAATAGCCAAGTTTGCACGATGCAGCCCTATCGGAGTTACTGCCAAATCTCCTTGACCGATTGAAAAGTGGTAAGTATTTCCCAAAAACCATCTTTCTTTTTTGACCTTCAATTTCCAATCAGGGGAGGGAATTAATGAAGTTAATTCTCCTTCCAAATCAATATTGGTAAGTCTGGTTAAGCCAAACTTTTTAACCCAATCTAAAAGTTTCTCAATTCCTGTCAGTTCACCTATCGTATAAAAAAATGTATCGGTAGAGCGGGTAAGAGCACGAGTAACATCAATTTCACCTTCCGTTCCTCCGTACTGAGTAAAATACCAGTTTGTATATGAAAAATCACCATAAATGGATTTAACGGTCAGAATACCCATGTCATTATAACGGTAGTCTTTATTTATTTTTCCTTCTTCCAGGGCAGCTATTGCTATTAATGGTTTAAAAACTGAACCTGGATGATAAAGTCCTCCAATGGCTCTATTGAAAAGCGGTAAATCGTCACTGTTAAGAGATGGCTCAATATTTTTAGGGTCATATGAGGGAAATGAATAAAGAGCCAAAATTTCCCCTTTCTTGTCGGTTGCCACTACAGAACCAGGTTTATCCTTCATGCTGACTGCAATTTGAGTTTGAAGGTTAAAATCAATATGTGTCCGTAAGTCACTTCCGGTTAATGGTTCCCTTTTACCTAAAAATCGGAGTTTTTCACCCAAACTGTCTACTTCCCACAATTCTTCCCCATCTACCCCACCCAAAAGACAATCATAAAACTTTTCCAAGCCGGATCTGCCTATAACTTGACCCAATTTTCTGGCACCTTTTTCGGGACATTTTGAATTAATTGTGCCAACTTCCGATTCAGTTGTCTCACTCAAGTAACCCGTAATGTGGGCAAAATCAGGTCCGCTAAGTACTTCCCCACCACGAGCTAATATTTTTCCCCTGGCAGCTACAATTGGAATTCTTCTTATCCTGTTTCCCTCAGCCAAAGCCCTGAAGTATTGACCTTTAATAATCTGAAGTTCAAAAAGTCGGGCAACAAGAATGAATGTACCCAAAAAAAGTATGCCTCTCAGAAACCAACCTAACCAAGTTTGATTACTTTTTTGTGCAGCTAAAGTATTCACAACAAGAGATTACCATAATCTCAATAATTAAAAAACGAGCTAACTGGAAGAAGTCTACATTCCCCTTGAAATTTTAAGTTTATTCAGAAGAACCTGATCTTCCAAAAGCTTTCCGCAACCTCGGACAACACAGGAAAGAGGATCGTCAGCAATATGAACAGGCATCTTGGTTGCCTCCGATATCGCTTTGTCTATACCCTGTATTAGTGAGCCTCCTCCTGCCAGATAAATTCCTTTTTCCATGATATCGGAAATAAGTTCAGGTGGGGTTTCCTCTATAGTGTGGGAGATTCCTATTATAATTTCCTGTATTACCGGACTTAATGCCTCTCTGACTTCCGAATCATTCAACTTAACCGATCTGGGAAGCCCTGACTCCAAGTCACGCCCTCTGACAACCACAAAATTATCCTTTTCAGGTTTAAAGGCAGAGCCTAAAGTAATTTTTACATTTTCAGCGGTTGGTTGGCCCAAAAGAAGTGAGTATTTGAGTTTGACGAAGTTGATAATTGCTTCATCCATTTCGTCTCCGGCTATACGAAGTGACTTTCCTATAACTATCCCACCTAGAGAAATTACTGCGATTTCTGAAGTTCCACCTCCTATATCGACAATAAATACTCCTTCGGGAGAATCGACCAATAATCCTGCTCCAATTGCTGCCGCCATTGGTTCTTCTATCAAATCTGCACGTCTGGCACCCGAAGATATTGCTGCATCGGCAACAGCTCTTTTTTCAACATCGGTAACTCCGGATGGTATTCCGATAACCACATGAGGGCGGGGAATTCTGGGAATATTCCCACCTGTCTGATGAACTTTTTTAATATAATACTCAAGCATCGCTGCTGCAGCATCAAAATCGGCAATCACGCCGTCTTTTAAAGGCCTGATAACTTCAATTGTGGCAGGTGCTCTACCTAACATTTTTTTGGCTGAAGTTCCTATTGCAAAAATTTCTTTTGTTTTCTTATGTCTGGCTACCGCAGAAGGTTCACGGATGACAATTCCTTTTCCTTCTATATAAACTAGTGTATTGGCAGTACCCAAATCTATTCCCAAATCACTGGAAAACAAACCCAAAAAATAATCTATCGGGTTTGATATCTTTGGTAATTTAATATTCATTGTTATACTCTTAAAGTCAGGATTTATATTTAACAACTATCACCTGATTAATTTACAAAAAATGGTAGCATCACTTTTTAACATATTATTCTTTTTAATTCCACTTATATTCTTTAAAAACACCTCTGAAATATTTGAATTCAACAAAATCATAGTTCTATATGTAACAACTCTTTTAATTTCATTGGCTTGGATCTATAAATCAATAAGCCATCAAAAAATCATCTTTCGTCGCACAATTTTAGATATACCTATTGTATTCTATCTTATTATTCTATTTTTAAGTACCTTACTTTCCACAGACTCCAGAACTTCATGGTTTGGGTATTACTCACGTTTTAACGGAGGTCTTTTTTCCCAACTTTGTTACTTTATCCTCTATTGGGCTTGTGTAAGTAATTTGACCAAAAAATACTTTTATCAAATATTATATTCAGCAATTATAGGAACATTTACAGCCTCACTTTTGGCAATCTTAGAACATTTTAACTTCAGTTTTACTTGTGGAGCAATGGGTTTGGCTTGGAATAATTCGTGCTGGGTCCAGGATGTTAGTGCACGTGTGTTTTCAACATTTGGTCAGCCTAATTGGTTAGCTGCAGTAGCAGCAGCGCTCATACCAATTGTGTGGAGTTTTTCTTTACAAAAATCAAAAAGGTCGATTATTTTCTATTTTTTGTTTTTGATTTTTTTGATAACAATTTTTTACACCAAGTCTCGTTCAGGATTATTGGCGGTTTCCTTAGAAATAGTCATATTTTGGGGATTTATCTTATTTAAATACAAGAAAGAATTTCTAAATAAATTAATTATTAATTTATTGATAATTGCTTTATGTTTTGTCCTTATTCGTCTGCCCTCGATTTATAAAAAGGAGGAACTATCAGACATCCATGGTCCAGCACTGGAGACAGGTGGAACAGAATCATCGACTATCAGAAAATATGTCTGGATGGGAGCTATTAATATTTTTAAAAGTTACCCTGTTCTGGGAACTGGCCCTGAGACTTTCGCCTTTGCTTTCCCTGGTTTTAAGCCGGTAGAACACAACCTAACTTCAGAGTGGGATTTTGTCTACAACAAATCACATAATGAATTCCTCAATATTTTGGCAACAATAGGTATATTGGGATTTTTCAGTTATCTGGTCCTAATAATTATTTCACTTAGACAACTTATGAAACCTGTTGATCTAAAGTTTAAGATTGGCTTAATTTCAGGATACCTGGGAATCTTAACTACAAATTTCTTTGGTTTTTCGGTTGTTTATACATCTTTATTGTTTTTTATTTTTCCTGCACTTTCTGTTATTTATCATAATAATGACGCAAAAGAATCCAGAACCAAAAAATTTCTTCCATGGCAACTGACATTAACTTCTTTTATAAGTTTAATAATAGTTTTTGCTATCTACAAAATCTATATTTACTGGTCAGCTGACATAAACTATAACTTAGGTAGATTAAACGGTAGAGCAAAAAATTTTGAAGCTGCTCAGAATTATTTAACTAAAGCGATTGATGCCTCTCCAAATGAACCACTATATTTGGCCGAAATGGCAGTAGTCCTGACAGAGACAACAAAAACTCAATCAGATATTGATCAAGTTTTAGATCTATCTGAAACATCAATAAGATTATCACCCTATAATCAAAACTTAAAAAGATCATATGCCACTTCCCTTTCTAGACTTTCCAAATATGACAAGAGTTATTTACTTAAAGCAGTTGATGTTGTTAATGCGGCTTCCACTCAATCAAAAACTGATCCAAAACTCTTCTATCAACTTGGACTATTATATTTAAAAACAGGACAGAATGAAGAAGGTTTAAAAGCTTTAGAAAAAGCAGTCGAATTGAAACCGAATTATAAAGAAGGCAGGTTTGCATTGGGGTTAACCTATATTGACTTTGAAGAAAATGAAAAAGCAAGAAGAGAGTTAAAATATATACTTGAAAACATCGACCCTAACGATGAACTTACCAAAAAATATCTGGATGGAGTGAAATAGCCTCATAAATGATATAATTAGCAAATGGTACAGAGGATTGTTCAATCTGGTGAAAAAAAACTAAGGGAAATAAGTAGACCTGTTGTCAAAATTGACAAAAAGATTAAGTCGTTAATTACTGACTTAAAAGATACACTGGCTATTCAAAAAAATCCTGAGGGGGTTGGTTTGGCTGCTCCTCAAATAGGTAAAAATTTTCGGGTATTTATAGCAAGTTACAAAGTATTTTTCAGAGTTGTAATCAATCCTGAAATAATTGAGGTGTCAGACAACAAAACAAAATTAACTAAATCAAAAACTAAAAAGGGTAATGGAGAAATATTGGAAGGCTGTTTATCACTACCCCATTATTATGGACCTTTAAAAAGGTCTGACAACTTAACTTTGAAGTATTTGAATGAAGAAGGAATCGAAATTGTTGAATCATTTAAAGGATTTAAAGCACAGATAATGCTTCACGAAATTGACCACTTAAACGGCATACTTTTTATAGACAGATTATTGGAACAACAGAAACAGCTTTATAAATTGGATAAAAATAACGAATGGGAAGAAGTAGACATATAAAACAAATTAGTTTAAAAATATGAAAATAATTTTTTTTGGTACTCCTGAATATGTAGTCCCGATTGTTGATAGATTGCATAAATATCATGAAATTGTTGCGGTTGTGACACAACCACCAAAACCTGTTGGAAGGGATCAGATAATTTCCTATTCAGCAGTTGATACCTGGGCGCACAAGAAAAAAATAATTAAGTTCTTTGATTTTTCGGATTTACCAAAAGCAGATCTTGGTATATGTGCATCTTATGGATCAATTATTCCTAAGGAAGTTATTAATAGTTTTAAATTTGGAATATTAAACATCCATCCGTCACTATTGCCTAAATACCGTGGCGCTTCACCCATTCAAACTGCAATTGCAAATGGCGAAACGGAAACGGGAGTTACAATCATTAAAATGGATGAGAAAATGGACCACGGACCAATAGTTGCCAAGTTTAAGGATGAAATTCTTGCAATTGATACTTTTGAAACGCTAAGAACCAGATTGTTCAGTAATTCAATCCCAGTACTTTTGGATCTTATTGAACCGTATTCCAAAGGAAAGGTAAATCCCAAAGCACAAGATAAAACTCAGGTTACTTTTACAAAAATAGTGTCAAAGCAGGATGGATTTGTGGATTTAATAAAAGATGATCCTGTGAGTATAGAAAGAAAGCTTAGAGCATATTCTCCCTGGCCAGGTATCTGGACTTTGGTAGACGGAAAAAGACTTAAAATTTTAAAAGCCCACATAGCTGATGGTCAACTAACTCCAGATGAGGTTCATCTGGAGGGGAAAAAGCCTGTAGGATGGAGGCAATTTATCAGATCTTATCCCAAGTTCAACATACTTAATCATAATAAAATTTGAAAATCAAAATGAATCCTCTCTGTAATTTCCATCCCAATAAAGAATGCCCCGGTAGCTGTTTTTTCCATGCAACAAATGTACTTGCAGAAGAAGGTACTGCAATGGAATTTGAAATAAGTGTTGAAGTATTACATAAACGTCTCAAATTACAAGCTCCCGCTGAAGGGCAGCTTGATGGCAATTACTCTTCAATGAACTATCCTATAAAACATCATTTATGTGCTCAAAAACCCATACTTTAAAATTAGTTTGCTTCTCAATCAGAAATTTAGTAACTGTTTTAAATTATAAGTTAAAGTTATACAATAATCGGAAATATGGGAATAGGTATTGATAGAATACCGTTTTCAGGTTGTCCGAAAGGCAGTGAATATCTACTGTCTTCCAATTACAAACTTTTAATTTATCGAGGAGAATATCCCCTTGGAAGCAATTCACCAGATAAAAGTGTCAGGCAAGGCATGGGGGATAAAATGTATTCGAGGTCTGAATACTCCTCAACACTAGAAGGAATCCCAGCCGACATGGAATTGCCAGTTCAGGGTCATGTAACCATAGTGGAAGTTGAAGTCGGTAAAAGAAGATCAGGAAAATCATTACCTAAATAATAAAGTGGTAGAAAAAAATTAAACAACTAAACTTCTTTCACTTTTAATCTTTTTGATACATGAAGTACAAAGTTGTCTTCCCTCAAACTTCTGAAGATTTGGGGAAAAAGTTCTTTTAGTTTCATTTGCCCTTTTGTTCCATCTCTTTCCGGCCACGCCACGTCTGTGGGACTGTGAAGATCCATAAACCATTCCTTTACCACATCTGTCGCATAAATAAGCCATATAAATATTCTAACTTTTGAATTATACTAGCTAGGAATACTTTCAGCAACATGATATTAATTTTTATCTGGATACTTGCATTCGCCATAGCAATTGTCATTCATGAAGCCTCACATGCCTGGATGGCTGACAGATTGGGAGATCCCACACCAAGACTCATGGGCAGATTATCTTTAAACCCAATAGTTCATTATGATCCTGTCGGTACAACTTTACTGTTGGTTTTGTCTATCTTACGCGCCCTTGGAGCTCCTGTGATACCCTTTGGTTGGGCTAAACCTGTCCAGTTTGACCCTTACAACCTGCAAAACCCAAGAAGAGACGCAGCACTCATTTCACTAGCTGGTCCCCTTTCTAATATTATTTTTGCAACTCTCATTGCTCTAGTGGCCAGGTTTTCAATTACTTTAACCGCCTTTGCAGTTCCTATGGTTATTTTAAATGTCTCACTAGCTGTTTTTAATCTAATTCCAATTCACCCCCTGGATGGAGGAAAAATATTGATAGGAATTCTTCCTCCAAAAGAAGCTCATCAACTGGAAGTGTTTTTACAAAGATACGGCATGTTTATTTTGTTTTTTTTGATCCTGCCGAGTTTTGGTGGCAGGTCACTGATTAGTAGCCTCATTTCTCCTGTAATTAATATTTTTTTGAGGCTACTTTTACCCCAACTGCCGCTGGTTTAGTATTGACCCCCCCATATATAATATATATAGTCCTGTTGATTAGGGTTTTAGTCAGACCTTCCTGACTATTAGTTGAATACGGGAGGACGGAGTCCAACCGAGATTTTATCAAGGAAGGCAGTTCACCCACCTGGATTAAACCAGGAAGTTCACTAAACCTTTTTTAGCAGGACTATTTTTTTAATATATTATTATGGTAGTTGAATTTGATCAGATAGCACGTAAAACCACTTCTCAGCTTGCAGAAAGTATTGCCAAAATTCAAAGATTAAAGACTGAGAAGTTAAAGTTACAATTGGAGAGAGGTGTTTTTGAACCTACTTTCCCATTATCTTCTCTAATTCCTTCCAATCAAGAGAATGGTGCTGTTATACGACAAAATCCGAACTCAGTTTCGTAATTCTTAACCGCTTCGCTCCAGCTCGGCCTTCGGCCTCGCCTCCGCAAAGTGCCGGCGAGAATTTCCTTGTTCCCAAAACGCAAAAATTTTCGGGTTATATTTTAAATTTATTCCTTGAAGTTTTTTTGTTCAACTGGTACTTAATATATAGAAACATTTCTTTAGCCTTATACTAAGGATCAGTATTTCTTTCTCATACAAATTCTTTTTTTAATATCTCTCTGGCTTTTTGCAGGGCTTTACCTCTATGGCTCACCTGATTTTTTTCTTGGATACTCATTTCTGCGTTGGTTTTGTGTAATTCGATATTATAAAAAATTGGATCGTATCCAAATCCATTAATTCCTCGTGGTTCGGTGATAATCTTTCCGTCATACTCACCCCTACAAGTTCGAACTTTATTACTTTCCGGATCGTAAATTGCAATTACGGCAACAAAGTGAGCTGTGCGTTTTTCTCCTGGAACATGTCTCAACTCTCCTAATAATTTTATATACCTATCTTTGTCTGTTCCAGGACCGTATCTGGCTGAATAAACTCCAGGTCTACCTCCTAACGCATCAACTTCTAACCCGGCATCCTCTGCAAGAGTTAAAAGTCCAGTCTTTTTACCAAGCGTCATAGCCTTAATGATGGCATTCCCTTCGAAAGTAGCTGCCGGTTCTTCTACCTCAAAACCTTTTGGGAAATTTGGGATATCATTTAAGTTCATAAATTCAAAGGGTAAATCTACTAGTTCTGTTACAATTTCGGGAAATTTACCTTTTGACTTTGTAGCAATAAGTATTTTTTTCATTCGAAAATCTTTATACCTTTTGTTTGTTTTGAATCAAATAGTTTGTATACCAACTATAATTTGAGCCAAGTCTTGTAATGGATTGTATTCAACTACATCAATTCCAATCACATGAGAATTTTTACCAACATAATCACATATAGTAGTTATTTCTCGATATGTTAACCCTGCTTTGTTTGGCATGCCCGCCCCGGGAGCATATGTACTATCGATTACGTCCAAATCTAGGCTCACCCACACATCCTTTACATTAGTGTTAAGTTTATCAATTTTTAGAAACAGAGGAGCCAACCCATTTGAAAGAATGTCAATAATCTTAAAAGTATTAAGTTTCTCATTCTTGATTAGTTCGACTTCTCCCGAATCTAAATCATACCCTCCAATGTGTAATAAGTTATTTTTCTTGATTTTGGTAGATTTATTAAAAACCTGAACTAAACGCTGATTTCCGAAGCCCATTAAAGATGCTAAGTGCATCCCATGAATATTTCCCGTTACTGAAGTTCTGTCTGTATTTATATCTCCATGAGCGTCCAGATAAATCAACCCAAGATAGTTTTGCAAAGCGGCTGAAGCTCCTGAAACTGTTCCTAAGCAAATCGAATGATCTCCTCCTAAAGCGATGATTTTTTGTTTTTTGTTCACGAGATCACAAATAATCTTTGCGGCTAATTCAGAAACTCTTAAAATTTCATCAAGATATTTTAATTTTGGACTACCTATAGACAATAACTCTCTGCTTGTACATGAAATATTGCCTACATCTGAAATCTTAAAACCTGAGTTTTCCAACTTCTCCGTAATGTTCTGATATCTAATTGCGTTTGGCCCTATATCAACACCAAGATTTTCTGCACCAAGATCGAGCGGGATACCAACAATTGTTGCATTGATCATAATGGGATTATATCACCGCAAGGAAAGTACCTGATATAATTTATATATGAACCTTAAATTTAATAAGAGATATTGGGGAAAAAAGTTACAATACTCGGATTGGTACATTAGACTGAAAAAGGACTTGGACGAATTATTTTTACCAGTCGTTCACGATAATAGGGCTATAAAAACCTTTCGCCATAAAGTTTATGGTTTAGTAGAAGAGATGTTAGACAAGAATCAAATACCGTTAGCGGAAAAGGGATTCAATTTTGATAAAGAAAGAAAACAAATTGACACAATTGTTATTCACCACACAGAAGAATATCCGAATCTATCTCCATTTAAGATCTCGGCAATCGGATTTATACGACTATACGCATCCAAATACCTCCAAAACGATGTTGTTGGATATAAATTAAAGGGAAAACCAGTATGGTCAGGTCATTTTTACAATGGAAAACAAGTTTTCTTTGGGTATCATTGGTGTATTTATCCTAATGGAAAGATAGAGCAATGGTTAGATAATAGTAAGATTGGGTGGCACTCAGGCGTATGGGATGTAAATACAAGG
Source organism: uncultured Gammaproteobacteria bacterium (assembly GCA_964541395.1). Lineage (GTDB taxonomy): Bacteria > Patescibacteriota > Microgenomatia > UBA8517 > UBA8517 > CAZIPM01. The sequence goes on from CAZIPM010000010.1 coordinate 26,473, forward strand.
AGTATTGGAATTGCTTTAGCTGGTAACTATGAGCATTCAACCCCGTCAACAACCCAAATTCAAAGTGTGGCTACAATAATTAAAGAAAAATATTCTTATATAGATAAATCGAGAATATTTGGCCATTTAGAGGTCAGGAGGGAAAGAACATGTCCAGGAGATAAATTCATTAACGGTTGGAAAGAAACTTTAATAAATCTTCTCTAAATAACCTTCGTACAAAGTGTTGAGTCGTTGATCGATCTGCGGGTGTCCCAGACTTATTGTGACACCCAGAGTACCGCAGTCTACGGTAACTGTGCTTCGCTTTTGTAGAATACCAAGTGTTTTGTTTTTAAAAAGATTGACCCCTGTTCCCGTTCCCAAAGGCAAAGAAAAATGAATTATTTGAAAAAAAGTTGGCGCTTGAGGACAAAATTGTAATAATAAAAGAAAAAGGTTCTTCTTGGCTCGAAACTTTTGAAAGTTTCATAAATCAAGCATTTCAGGCAGAAAAAATCGCGTCTGACAAAAATAATCCCGATGAACTATGTTCATTCGGGAAAAGTGCCAGCTCGAACTTCAATTTAACTAATCGTCAAATATCCTTCACACCCAATTTGGGCTGGGATTCGGTCTTTTCCCTGTGCGCTCGCTTCCGCTCGCGCACCCCTTCCGTTTTGAAATCCACTTCAGTGCCAAGGCTAGGACTCGAACCTAGGAAATCTTTCGATGCATGATCTACAGTCATGTGCGATTGCCGCTCCGCCACCTTGGCAAAAATACAATTATATACTACTAATGAGCCGAGGGTGAGGCTCGAACTCACGACCTTTTCGTTACAAATGAAATGCTCTGCCAACTGAGCTACCCCGGCTTATCTGGACACATCCGATTATATCAAAATTTATCCACTATTTCCGGTTGTCCAATATTTGGAGTAAATGTTTTAAATTCTTCCCTTTTGATAATTTTGTCACCATCAAATGTCATCTTAACTACAAGTCCTTTTTTTGTTTCTTCACTCCACATCTGATCAAATACAAAGTTGCCCAATGAAAAGTAAACTGGCTTCCCTTCTATTTCTTCAAAGTTTTGTACCCAATGAGGATGATGACCAATAACAACATCTGTTCCATTGTCCACCATTCTTCTGGCTGATGTTGCTTGAAAATTATTGGCTATGGATTTATATTCCTCTCCCCAATGATTAGCTACTATCAGGACATCAACCAAAGCGTCTGATTCTTTTATTAATCGTAGATCTTTTTCTAAACCCAAAGTCGAAAAGGTATAGTTAAATCCCAAAAATCCATACTTAGTACCTTTGACTTCAATGATTTCCAAATTACCGTAACCTACAGATTTAATACCGTTTTCCGATAGATAATTCTTTGATTCTTCCAAACCTTGTTTACCATAATTTTCGGAATGGTTATTGGCTAAAGTTAAGATGTCTACACCTGCAAATTTTAATCCTCCCGCTATTTCATAGCTGGTACAAAACTTAAATCCTCCCACATGTCTGGGGCAATTTTTGACTATCGGATTTTCAAGATTTACAAAAGTTATGTCTGCATCATTTAAAAAATCTGCAGTTTCCCGAAATGGGTAAAAAGCATCATTTACGTCCAAGGCTGCTCCCATCACAGACCTACCCAACATGACATCACCGGTAAAAATAATTGTAACTTGGTTGTTGTCAAGATTCACAGTTTTAGGATTTACTGAAGAAAAAAATGACAAAAATACAACCAATACTGAGGAAATTAGCTTAGATATCATGGTATGAGATTCAGCATCTAAGATGCTATAATCCCATTATATCAAATGCCTGGGTAGCTCAGTGGTAGAGCATCAACTTGGTAAGTTGAGGGTCGGAGGTTCAATTCCTCTCTCAGGCTCATATATTTTTAATCCACTTTTTAATAAATTAGATATAAATCAAGTTAATTTTGTATTAGATGTATACTATTACCCAATATGGCAGATGAACGTGCTCCTTCTCAAAGAGATTTGGCAAATCTGGCCAAAAACGCTAAAAAAAATATTTGAAAGTGTTCCAAGTCAAACGGCAGCGCCACCACCAACCAAAAGAGAGGTTCACCAAACTGCTAACGCATACTTGGCAAACGCTATGGAGGAAGCCAATAGACGTGCCCCCGATTTTTCTTGGGGAAAAGTTGCCGAATTTTCATCTCAATTACACCCGAACTTAACCCCCATGCAGGCGAAATCAGTACCAAATTTAGTAGAACGATATGATAAAGATATCGAGAGTTTCATGGAATCACGAGCAGATTTTGAGAAACAGGAAAGAGCTAGATTAGCCATTAATGACGCTGCTCAAGTAATAGATGAACTGGATTACCAATTAAAAAAGGCAGATAAAGTTGAGTCTTTTTGGAAGAGATTAAGATAAAACATTTGCGAAAATAAATCCATCATGTTTTTATTTTCATTCATGTAAGCAATTCTAAAGTCAGTATTAAATCAACCAGCAAGAACAACCAGTTGTTAATAACCACCATATGATTTAAAATACCACACAGTATGGCAAAAAAAGGGGCTCGTGAAATAGTAGCTATGATTTGTTCCGTCTGTAAATCTCAAAATTATGTAACTGAGAGGAACAAAGTTAACATGGATACAAAAGGGAAAGGAAAACTACAAATTAGAAAATACTGTCAGAGGTGTAAAAAACAAACTCTTCACAAAGAATCTTCTAAATTAAAGTAATATTTAAGATATTGCGTGGCTTATTTTTATAGGATATAATCGCCATAATTAAATATGGAATGGGAAAACGGTAAAAATAAAGCCATAGCTACAATTCCAGGTTATTCATTCAAGGGTAAGGGGACAGGAATTACCCCAGAAATAGCGGGGCAACAAGCGCTTGATCAGATTGATAAACAAATAGACAATGCATATGGATTAAGTCATGGTTTACGTTCTTATTATGAGGGTAGGAAACTTAAAGATTCAACGGAAGTTAATCCTCAAAATTAATATTATTAACATATTACCCTATTGACCTTCTTTCTTTTATCGGTATAGAATGGTTCTCATTTTGAGGTTGGAGGTGATAAATAATGCCAGAAAGAAATGGGACAAGAGTTGAAGTTAATGGGAAAACAGGATTTGCTGTCTTTGAACGTGGTCCAATAAGATTTGAGGGGCCAGTGGATAAAGTACTCGAACAGGTAGCAAAAACATTCAAAAATGCTTCTGTGGGGATACAACAACTCAACACTGAAGTTTTCAATGCAGCCCTAGAAGAATCCAACTATCAAGGCTAGTTCTGTAAGAAAAGTTTCAGATAACTCTCTATCAATCAATTATCAAGTTGTATGGATAGAGAGTTTTTCTATAACAATGGCCAGGATACATAAAATGAAAAATAAAGTAAATTTGAAATTCTAGTTAAAAATCAGGTTGTAATGTTATAAAATACTTTTCTATGAAAAACGCAGCTTACAATAAAGCCTCAAGAATGGAAGAGTTGTTTGTTTCAATTGGATCCCCAAATTTTAATAATATACCAACATGTACAGGGTCAAATTGTCCTGTCGAAGTTTTTTCTAAACGTTTGAGATCGAAAGATCGCGGTAACAATGAAGGAAGATGTAGTTTTACCGGTGAAGCTAAAGATATTCTAGTAGGATCATCACCTTGTCCAATTGAACCACCAATAAGAGAAAGATAATTTGCCTCAGTTTCCTATTAATCGTATAATACTCATATCATAGGGGTGTCATTCAGTGGTAAATAGCAGTCTCCAAATTAGATGACTTTAATTGTTTGAGTGTAGATTTTATTATAATCGAACTGTATAATATAGTCACACAACCAAAGTCTTACCCATGGAATCTTAAAAATAAAGCTATAAAGTTGAGACAACTAGGTTTTTCATACAATGAAATATCAATAAAATTACATATTGCGAAAAGCACTGCTTCTGAGTGGTTAAGATTAGTTAAACTTACAAGTAAAGCAATAAATCAACTCAAGGAAAAACGAATTCTTGGACAATATAAGACGATTTTGATTGCAAAAGAAAAAAGAATTAAGCGACGCAAGATAATTGATTCGATAGCCATATTATCAAATTCTAAAATTACAAAATCTAAAGAATTATTCAAACTAATTGCTTCAATTTTATTTTGGACAGAAGGAGGTAAATCAACTGATAATTATGTTTACTTTATGAATTCTGATCCAAAAATGGTAGCATTATTTGTATACCTTTTAAGAAATTCGTTTGCATTAGATGAATCCAAGTTTAGAGCAATGGTTCATTTACACGAATATCATAATAAAAATAATCAACTAAACTATTGGTCAAAAATTACTAATATACCTATCAATAAGTTTTCCAAAAGCTATCTAAAGCCACATACAAGTAAAAGAATACGGGATGGTTATCAGGGGTGTATCAGAATTAGATATTACGATACTAAAATTGCTCTTGAGCTAAGATCACTCTATAATACGTTTGTAGATTCTTTAAAAATCAAATATTAAAGGGTATCGTTCAGTGGTAGGACCCATCTCTCCAAAAGATGTGACGGGAGTTCGATTCTCTCTACCCTTGCAAGAAAAGAAACACGCTTTTGATATAATTATCTAATGGATTCCTCTAGGTTTATAAAAATAAATAATAAAGAGTTATTTTCAATTTTTACTGACTCTGGAAACAAAAAACTTGTTATATTTTGCCATGGCTTCAGAGGCGATTCCACGGGTCCTAATAGATACTTTGTTCGATTAGCTAGAAGACTTCAGGAGAAAGGGATTTCCTCTTTAAGATTTGACCAATATGCCAACGGTAATTCTGAAGGGGATTTTGAAAATGCTTCATTTAATAATTGGGTAGATACAACTTTTTTTCTAGTAAATAAATATATAAATCTTGAGTATAAAGTATCACTTTTAGGTCAAAGTATGGGAGGGTCATGTGTCATAGTGGCAGGATCAAAGCTCGGAAATAAACTTTCATCAATTGTAGCTTGGACGCCTGGAGTTATAATCGATAAACCCAATGTCCAAGGAAAGTATATGTATGAAAGTGGACAGAGAGTCAAATGGAAATTTTGGGAAGAAGCCTACAAGGCAAATATTTCAGAGTGTTTTACAAAACTAAAAGTTAATACTTATACAATATTTGCCACAAAAGACGAACATGTTCCCCTTAAAGACCAAGAGAAAATTATAAAAACTGCCAAATCACACCAAAAAATCGATATACTTAAAGATGAAGTTCACAGCAAATGGGCATATGGAGTTTCAGAAAAAGTTCTAAGTGATACTACAAGTTTCTTATCTTCTAATTTTAAATAAAACCAGGGAGTCCTTAGAAATTTACAAATAGATTGTTCGTGCTGGGCTGGGTGGGGCAAGAACAATATCCTGCGTCAGCAGGATTAAATCGCGCACAAAAAAGAGGAGGCGAGGACGAAGGACGAGCCGGAGCGGAAGGGCCGAGCCAGAGAATTTCGATTCGAATTTTTCGGTACAACTCTGCAATAAAGGAATGAGGCTCAGATCGTGAAAGGATTGTTACCAATTTGTTTTTATTTGATTAATCTTAATAACAACGGAAATTCTTTATAAGATTGATTGAATTCACTTGTCCCCATATGGCCTTGCCCTTTCATAATAATCTGAATTCCACCTTCCTTATCTAACATTTCTAACATTATTCTCCCGTCTACATCATCATGCCCATATGGGTCATTGTCTGAGTTAACAAAAATCATTTCATCAACATTAGATTTAATCTTTTCCCAATTATATGCTGATTTAACTATTGGATCGCCACCTGGATAAAATGGGAATCCGGCAACTAAGATAGCTTGGCTGATTTTTATTTTTAACTCTTCAAGAATTGATAGTATAACTGCAGCACCTGCTGAGTGCCCAACTATAACTGTCTCCTCGGAAATTTTTCCATTTTTGATTATGTATGGAACCCAGACATCTATACTGGGTTTATCCGCCTCCGGTAATTGTGGTACCCAAACTTTATAATCTTTTCGTTCAAGTTGAGTTTTTAGCCAAGGATACCAATAATTGTTGGGGGTATCAGCCATAGCGTGCAAAATGATTGCATTTTTCATTATTTATTTAAGTGTCTTCTTTATTTTTATTTTCTTAAAGGATGAAATCTATTATAAAGCAGCTTCTTTTAATTGTTTAAATAAGTTGTCTTCCACTTCAATCGTACCTGATTTCAATCTCTCACTTGTTAATCTGTTTCCTCTTTCCCCAGGAACATAAATTTCTTTTACGCCTTTTATTTTTTTAATTGACTTAACTTTTTCTACAAGTTTCTGAACGTTTTTCTTGAATGTTTTTTGGTCAGTTAAAAGCTCGGGGTCAATAACCCAGATAAGATTTCCCCAATTAGTACCAGTGTCACCAAAGCCTACAAATGAAGCACCAACTAATGGACCTGTCAGAACTTCAACCATTAATGCAAGTCCTGATGATTTTCTGTCTTTATCAAAAGGAAGGAGTGCCCCATCCATTGCTTTTGCAGGGTCGGTTGTAAATTTACCTTTACTATCATATGCAATCCCTACCGGAATTTTTTTACCAGCCGTTTTTGCTTCAATCAAACCAAAATATGCCATTATTGCTGTAGCCATATCCAAAACGACAGGATCACCACTTGAAGGAATTCCTATTGCCAATGGATTGGTTCCATAAATTGCTTCATATGATCCTAATGTAGTAACTGTTTCGGGAGAACCAGCAAAAACAAATCCAATTAAACCTTCTTTTGCTATTTTATTTGCATAAAATCCAATTGCTCCTGTTGATGTACTTGTATTGTTTGTTCCAGCAATCCCAAACCCATGTTTTTTGGCTTTTTGGATTGCCTTTTCCATAGCTTTCGTCAAGACAACCATTCCCATGTTTTTATTTCCATTGAGTAAAACTGAAAGTTTAGTTTCTCTAACGATTTCGATTTTCTTTGCCTCAGGATTTTTAGGTATTCCCTTGCCAATCAATTTAACAATCCCCTGATTGTTTCCACGAAGTTGGGCATACAATAGGATCTCACTAATAATTTCAATTTCTTTTGAAGCGTATCCCTGCTTTGTTAATGCTTGATTAACCAAATCTTTAAGTACTTTTATCTTAATCTTCATGATATTTTACTTATTATTATTTGAAATATATCACTATTAATCAAAAAGTAAAGAAAAAAAATAAAGTTCGTTTACATCTTTAAAACTATCGGCTGATTCCATCACCTTCCGCATTGGTAGTATCAATAATAAATTTATCGCAAGGGCAAATCCCTGAAAAGGCAGATAAATTCCCATCACGGATTTCCTTAATAGGACAATTATTAATTGTTGGAATTGCAGAGATTTTCCGTCTTTTTAACTCAGTTATCACTGGTTCTTTTTCATCATCTGCCAAACTAACAGTAATTCCGCAGGGTGTTGTAAATTCTTTCATTTGAAAATAAATATTCTACACCACCTCAGCAAGAAAATATAATTGGTATAATGAATCAATGTGCGGAAGATTTACTTTAGCAGAACCTAATTTGATTTCAGAAAGATTTAATACCTCAAATTCCATAAATAATTTTGATCCATCATGGAATATTGCACCATCTCAAATGGTTCCGACTATTACCAGAAATTCACCAAGTAAAATAGTGATGATGAAATGGGGACTTCTTTTTAATAAATCTTCAAAAACCGGAGTTATAAATATTCGATCAGAAACAACTCTGGAGAAGCCATATTTCCAACACCTTTTGACAAATAACCGCTGCTTAATAGTAGCGGATTCTTTTTACGAATGGGGTGATGTAAACCTTGAAGGAAAAAGTGAAAAATATCCGTTTAACTTTTTTTTAGATAAAAGACGATTGTTTGGTTTCGCAGGAATCTATAACGACATAAAAGATGCTGAAGATAAAATACATTTCTCTTGTTCAATATTAACTACAAAACCCAACAAAATTGTTGCCAGAGCCCACAATCGAATGCCTGTAATTATCAAAGAGAAAGATGAAGAATTTTGGCTTGATCCAAAAAATACTAATTTTGAAAAACTATTTAAACTTTTAGCTCCGTTTCCTGAAAAGGAGATGAAAGTAAATGTAGTTTCTAAAAGGGTCAATAGCCCCGCAAACGACGATATGCAACTAATTGATCCCGTTAAACAGATTCTACAATGACGAAGTATTATTAAGTCAGATAATTTAAATTAGAATAATTTATTTCAATCTGGCCAAATGAGCATCAACCATAATCTTAACCAAACCTTTGAAAGTTGTTTTTGGTTCCCACTTTAGAATCTTTTTAGCCTTAGAATAATCCCCAACCAGAGGCCCTGTTTCAGTCGGTCTGATAAACCTTTTGTCTATATCTACATGGTCTTTCCAATCTAAACCAACATACTTAA
>CAZIPM010000011.1:0-34113 GCA_964541395.1 uncultured Gammaproteobacteria bacterium
GGTCTTTCTGTTGAGCATGTCTATACAACTGCCCTCAAAGGTTTTTCAGCGACAATCCCCCAAGCCAGGTTTGATAGAATAAAAGGTGACGCTCGTGTTCAGTTTGTCTCAGAGGATAGAGTTGTTGAGGCATTTGCGCAAACAACCCCAGCGGGAATCAGTCGGGTAAATTCACCGGTAAATCCCAACAAAGGAACAGGTATAGGAATAGCTGTTATTGACACGGGCATTGATTTAACACACCCTGATTTAGCTGCCAACATCGTCGCAAACAAAAGCTGTGTTCGTGGAAAAAAGACAGGTAGTGACGACAATGGTCATGGCAGCCATGTCGCAGGTACTATTGCTGCACTTAATAACACTACCGGCGTCGTTGGAGTTGCTCCTGAGGCAAAACTAATCGCTGTCAAAGTGCTTAATTCTCAAGGTTCAGGTACTTGGTCATCAGTGATTTGTGGTATTGATTGGGTTACTGCAAACGCGGCAACTTACAACATCAAGGTAGCTAATATGAGCTTAGGCGGCAGTGGTAGTAGTGATAATAAATGTGGAAATGCGAATAATGATGCCCTGCATAAAGCAATTTGTAAATCAACAACTGCAGGTGTTACCTATGTTGTAGCAGCCGGTAACAGTAGTGCTGATGCAAGCACCTTTGTACCTGCCTCCTACGATGATACTGTAATCACAGTTTCTGCTTTTGCTGATTCTGATGGTCTACTAGGAGGTTTAGGGTCAGCTACAAGTTATGGGGTTGATGATACATTTGCGAGTTTTAGCAATTATGGTAGTGTAGTTGATCTTGGTGCTCCCGGAGTTTCCATATATTCGACATGGAAAGGTGGCGGATATAATACGATCAGCGGAACAAGTATGGCTAGTCCGCATGTGGCAGGATCAGCCGCCCTGTATATTCAATCCCATCTTGGTTCTAGCTGGTCTCAGGTACGGGATGGAATGGTAGCTGCTGCAGAAGCTCTCAATGCAGGGCATACAGACCCGTCTGGACTTCACCCAGAACCTGTTGTGCAAGCTAACACCCTCTAGTCTCGCCTCTTAAATTATACTTTGTTCCTGTTTTTGCTCAATAGGCTTTGAAGGATACCAGTGTTACCTAAAATAATCCCCTGCTTTGTAATCTTTTACCTTTTCTTCAGTATTCTAAGGATTAAGCTATCCGTTTGAAGGTATATTGAATCACAATTTACCCCTTCCTTTCAAGCTAAACAGGAATTTTACGGAATCTCAATGTGTGACCCCAGTGAGAGTCGAACTCACGATCTCTTGGATGAGAACCAAGTGTCCTAGACCACTAGACGATGGGGCCAATGATGTATTTTAACACATTTTGATTTCTTGACATTTGGGTGAATCGGCGTAAAATTTGAACCCATAGGTGTAAACATGAATCAATTTGTTTCCAATACTTACAGTCTGAATCTTAATAATATTAAGATTCTTTAAGTATTGGAGAGAATTAGATTTTAAGTCTCTCCTAAAAAAGGAAGAGACTTTTATTATTTTAGGGAAGATAGCGTTTTTTTTGTGAGAAAACTAACAATATGGCCAGAATTTTACAATTAACCAAATCAGGGCTACTTGGGCTCCAAGCTGAGCTTAAAGAGCTGGTGGATGTAAAAAGACCAAACCTTATAGATAGATTAAGTAATGCCAGGTCCCAGGGAGATCTTTCCGAAAACTCTGATTATCAAAATGCAAAAGAAGAGCTGGAGTTTATGGATGGTAGGATCAGTGAATTGGAGTATGTATTGAAAACTGCCAAAGTCGTTAGTGATAACGGTAAAAGCGGTGTAAAGGTAGGTACTAAAGTAACGGTCAAAATTAACGGAAAAGTTTCTATTTTTGAAATTGTAGGGGATTGGGAAGCAGACCCAATTAACAAAAAAATAAGCCATACTTCTCCACTTGGATCGGCCTTAACAGGTAAAAAAAGGGGAGATAAAGTAGAGGTGGAGGCACCTGCCGGAAAAGTAACTTATGAGATTGTATCTGTAGATTAATATGAAAATTATTTTAGTTATAATGAAGAAAAAGACAACTTCTTTTTAGGGAGTGTCTTTTTGTGATATAGAAAAGACCTCCTGAAGGGGAGGTTTTTTAGTTAAGATTGGGAAGTAATAAAAAGATCAATGAAAACGATTAGTAAATCAGCTATACTTGAAAGGAATCTGTAAAATATGAATAATAAAATTCTATCAGTTAATCAAGATAGATTGGAGAAATTAAAAGAAATAAAAAAGATAGGTGTAAATCCATATCCTTCCAGTCTTGATTTTGAACGACAGCCTATATCACAATCTTTAAATTCATTAGGTAGCGAAGTTGGAGTTGGTGGAAGAATTTTAGGCTGGAGAGGACATGGAAACGTAGTTTTTGCAGATTTAACAGATGAATCCGGTAAAATCCAATTATTTTTCCAGAAAAAAAACCTGGAAAAAAAATTCAAACTATTAAAACTTATTGATATCGGTGATTTTATCGCAGCCAGGGGAAAAGTAATAAAAACGGTAGCTGGTGAAATATCGATAGATGTTGAAGAATTTCAACTTTTAGTTAAAACTCTAAAACCTCTCCCATCTAAATGGTATGGATTAAAAGATGTGGAAGACAGATATAGAAGAAGATATTTGGATACCATTTTAAATGAAGAAGTTAAAAGTAGACTTGTTGCAAGAAGCAAGATTATTGATTCAATTCGAGATTTTCTAACTGATCGTGAGTTTATTGAAGTAGAAACACCAACACTTCAACCTGTTTATGGTGGTGGATTTGCCAGGCCATTTTCTACTCATCACAATGCATTGGATACAGATTTTTATCTTAGGATTTCTGATGAAATGTATCTTAAAAGATTAATTGTTGGAGGATTCGAAAAAGTATATGAAATTACAAAAGTTTTTCGTAATGAAGGAGTTGATTTTGATCATAATCCTGAATTTACCATGTTTGAAGCGATGATTGCCTATAAAGATTACAGATATGGAATGGATATAATCGAGGAAATATTTGAATTTATTGTTGAAAGAGTATTGGGAAAGACAAAATTTGATTATCAGAACGAAACAATCAGTCTTAAAAGGCCGTGGGAACGATATAAATTAACCGAGGCTGTTGAAAAATTTACAGGTATCGATCCACTTAGTTGGGAAACTACTGAAAATGCGAGGAAGTCGATTGTAAAAATGGGGTTAATAGGAGATAAAATAAAAGATCTAAATAAAATTCAAAGCCTGGGAGAGTGTATTGCCTTTGCATTTGAAGAATTTGTTGAGGAAAAATTAATTCAACCTACAATAATATATGATTATCCAATCGAAGTATCTCCCTTAGCAAAAAAATGTGAGGATCCTAGATTTACTCAAAGATTTGAGATGTTCGCCATGGGTTCTGAATTGGGTAATAACTATACTGAACTTAACGATCCACAAGATCTATATAAAAGGTTTGTTGAGGAAAAGAAAAGAGAAAAAGCAGGGTTTGAAGAGGCCCACCAGACTGATTATGATTATCTAGAAGCAATCGAACATGGATTTCCTCCTACTTGTGGAATAGCAATTGGAATTGATAGATTGGTAATGCTTTTAACAAATGCAAAATCTATAAAAGAGGTAATTCCCTTCCCCACTTTAAAGCCTCTAAGAATTAACGCAATAAAAGTTAAAAAATAGTTTTGAGTCTTGAATATAATTTATTTTCAAATAAAATAAAACCTATGGCAGTAAGAAAGACAGCAAAAAAAGAAACCAGGACAGAACGCTCAACTGATAGGGATCTTCTTAAATTCCAAATATCAGAAATTAGAAAAGATAAAATTGTCTATGCAGTTGAATCTACAGCCTTAACAATTTTAGCTCTCCTTGTTTTTATCGGAGCTCCATCTGTTTTTCCTGAAATTATTAACCCTTACGAACCATCCTCTCTTAAAATTTTGCAGGGTGTCATAATTCTTCCTTTTGTATATTGGCTTCTTGTTGCAGTTATCGGAAACTTACTAAGACTTAGGAAAATTAATAAACTTCAAAGAGAATTAATGTCTTCTAAATAAATGACAAGGGACGAGGCTTATCAATTAGTTACTTCTTGGACAGAAAACAAAAATCTAATCAAGCACATGTTGGCTGTAGAAGCTGCAATGGGAGCACTGGCCAAACACTTTAAAGAAGACGAATATACTTGGAAAATATTGGGATTAATTCACGATGCGGATTATGATAAACATCCAGATAAACATCCAATGGTTTTAATCGAAGAACTTGAAAAGAAAAAGGAAAATCCTGAACTTATAAATGCAATAAAAGCGCACGCCTGGGGTTATAGGGAAAATCTTCCTGAACCGAAAACGAATATGGAATGGAGTATCTACTGCTGTGATGAACTTACCGGTTTTATTGTTGCTGTGACTTTAGTCAGACCGGATAGAAAATTATCAGGCGTAACAGTTAAAAATATTCTTAAAAAATGGCCCGAGAAATCATTTGCCAAAGGAGTTCATAGGGAACAAATTGAATTATGTGAAGATAAACTTGGGATTAAACTTATCGATTTTATTCAAATTGTGCTTACATCGATGCAGGGAATTTCAGCAGATTTAGGTTTGTAAAATATCGAATACTTGATTTTCTTTAATTGGATGATACAATGTTGCATCAATGGAAAATGAATCTAATCACAGTGAAACTAAGGCTGTAATCTTTTCTTCGTTAAGAGGAGATTCAGCAATAAATGCTCCTTCAAGAGTTTGTATTGTAAGTGGGGTTCAATGTGTTTTTTACCAAACTTCCGGTTTATTAAGCAGCTGCACAAATTTTGCACAGGAGAAGTATTTACGTGGTGGGGCTTGTGATAGTCGCTATCCGACAGAACAAAAAACAACAGTTGAAGGTGAATAGAATTATCCTTTTTAGTTGATTTGTTAACGATTTTCTGGATAGGAGTATAATAGGATTGTGACTCCAGATGTAAGGTTAAGAATACATTCTGATGTGGAAACTCCTGCACCTAATTGTGTAACTCCGGAGGTAAATACGGATAGAGAATTAAGCGGAACCCCCAAGTTTATCGCAAGGTGTAGCTCACTGACAATTAATGCTTCAAATCTTCATAAACCCAAATTTTCTTGTTATGGGAAGACTGCAAGAAATTTACCTCGCGATGGAAGTTTATGTGCGTATTTTAAATTATAATCTTGTTAAACTAACTATTTGGTGATAAATTACTACAAAGCATTTGATTCTGAATTCCATCAGAAGAGCTTCTTTCGGTAAAAAAGGAAGACGGGTAAAGACCGTAATATCATTGAATTAAGTAATTGCTTCAGGTGGCACCTCTCCGGTATTCCGGAGCCGAAAGCTTGTATCTAGATATGGGAAAATTATTTTTAGTAAGACATGGCGAGTCATTAGCCAACACTAAAGGGATCTATCAGGGTCAGACCCATGATACCTCTCTTTCCAAACTTGGAAAAAAACAGGCGGATGCTCTGGTAGAGTATTTTAAAGCAGTTAAATTATCTAAAATTTATACAAGTCCATTAAAGAGGACAATCGAAACTGCAAAAAAAATTGCAGAACTTCAAAATATCACTATAACAAAAAACAATTCAATCATGGAAACAAATCACGGTTTATGGGAAGGTTTATATAAAGATGTTATCAAAGACAAGTGGCTGGATATTTATAACACATGGCAAAGTTCTCCTTCCGATGCTGTATTTCCTCAAGGAGACTCTTTCAAAGACACAAAAACCAGAGTGATAAAATGGTTTGAACATACTTTAACTTCTCAAGGTAATACTTTAGTAGTTACTCACGACAACATAATCCGAATTATTGTTTCACATATTTTAAAGGAAAATCTTGATAATATCTGGGAATATAATATACAAGCTGCTTCTATAACTATTATTGTGGCTAAAAGGGATCATACTTTTAAAATATTGAAAATCGGACAAGTTAATCATTTGGACAATCTTTTGGCAGATTTATCTTTACATGCATTGTGAGATTAATTTTATTTAGTAATACTGCTATAATTGAATTATGTTAGACATTAAATACATCAGAGAAAATAAAGACTTCGTGACAAAGGTCACAAAAGAAAAAGGTTTTGATGAAACCATCATTGAAAATCTTTTAGCTGTTGATGAAGAAAGAAGAAAACTAATGCAAATTTCTGAAGAAATAAGGGCTAAGAAAAATAAACTCTCTAAAGACTACGCTATTGAAGGCAAAAAACTAAAAAGTGAATTAAAAGAAGTCGAATTAAAATTGTCGAAAGTTGAACTGAAATTTAACGAACTAATGTACAAAATTCCCAACATCTCTGCTCAGGATGTAAAAGTAGGTACTGAAGAAAACAACGAAGTTATTAAAAAAGTTGGAGATATTCCTGAATTTGCTTTTAACGTCAGGGATCATCTGGAAATAGGAAAATTAACCGACACAATAGATTTTGAGAGAGGATCAAAAGTAGCGCAGTCCGGTTTTTTCTATTTTAAAAACGACCTGACTCTGCTTGAATTGGCGCTTGCGCAATATGCTTTTGAAAAACTGCAAAAACTTGGGTTTACTCCAATAATTACTCCCAATGTGGCCAAAGAAAGAAACATTGTGGGTTGTGGCTTCCAAGCTAGAAGTGAAAAAGAAAGACAAATATACCACATTGAGGGAGAAGATTTGGATTTAATTGCAACCGCTGAAATAACCCTGGTTGGTATGCATACCGACGAGGTGATAGATGTAAAACTGCTCCCGTTAAAGTACGTCGGATATTCAAGTTGTTATAGAAAAGAAATAGGCAGTTATGGTAAAGATGTCAAGGGAATTTTAAGAGTCCATGAATTCAAAAAAATTGAAATGGTTGTTTTTTGTGATCCCGAACAATCAGATAAAATTCATGAAGAGCTTTTGGCTATAGAGGAAGAAATCTACCAAGAACTGGGTATTCCATATCAGGTAGTTAAAATGGCAACAGGAGATCTGGGTAATGCTGCTTCAAAAAAATATGATTTGGAGGCTTGGATGCCTTCACAAAACAGGTATAGGGAAATAACTTCAACCAGTAATACAACTGATTTTCAAGCCAGAAGATTAAATATCAAGATGAGGAAAAATAATGAAAATGTATACCTTCATACTTTAAACGGAACCGTATCTACTACTTCCAGAACAGTAATTGCTATCTTGGAAAATTTTCAGAATGAAGATGGATCAGTCAACATCCCGCTAGCCTTGCAAAAATGGATGGGAAAGGATAAAATAGTGGTAACATGATGCATCAATAGGTACAACAGGGCAATGGCTCAGGGGGTGAAAGAGAACAAAATTTCATAACAGAAAAGCTTGATAAGTTAGAGCATCAAGTTGCTATATTTTTAGAAAAAGCCGGTGTTGATCTATCAAAAAAGGGAACCAAGAAATCTTCACTACAAATAGCTCCAGTTGAGGAAAATTTATTTGATTAATAATATTTATTTTTCTTGTTTTTCTTAGTTTTGTTCAAACTTTTTTCGTTGAGATAAATAACCACAAAAGCCAGGGCGATTACAATAAATGCAATTATTACAATTGGGCTCATGAATGTTTTCTAACAAATAAGTAAATAGATATACCGAAAATTACACTTACTATTGAAGCCAATGCCATTGTTTCTATATTTATCATATCTACCTCTTTTTTCTGTCTCTAACCATTGTAACAGACAAAATCAAAAAAATTAAAGCCATGCTTGTCCCTAAAGATACACTTAATGCGAACATTTGATAACTGTCTTGTGTCGTAAAAAATGTAGCTATCACTCCGGCGGTAAACCAGGCAGCTGACACTGTTGTGAGAAAGTTTACAATTACCTTAATTTGTTTTTGAGATAATTATTCACTTTTTTTAGGATAATATTTCTTCCCCTTTAGTTTTTCAGGTAAATAACTTTCTTGGTCATATATTTTATAATCTTTTCCATACCCCACCTCCTTCATTAATTTGGTCACAGGATTTTTTATTTTTAAAGGTATAGGTAAGTTTCCAAATTTTTTTACATCTGATAATGCTTCCATATAGGCGTTGTAACACGATCTGTCCTTTTTGGCTAAAGAAAGATAAACAACCCCATGTGCTAAATTTTCCTGACATTCAGGATAACCGATTGCTTCGCAAGCTCTAAAAACTTCATTAGCAACTACTAGGGCTGTAGGTTGTGCCATACCTATATCTTCTGATGCGAAAATTACCATTCTTCTGGCTATATATAAAGGGTCTTGTCCTGCTGCCACCATACGGGCCAGATAGTAAACAGCTGCATCAATATCTGAAGCTCTCATTGATTTGATAAACGCTGAAATAGTGTCATAAAAATTGTCGCCATGTTTGTCAAAACTCAAATATCTTTTTTGAACAGCTTGTTCAATATCTGCCGTAGTTAGTTTACTGTTTTCGGTTAAACTTCCGGCAATCTCTAAAGTATTAATCAGAATTCTGGCGTCACCATTGCTTGACTCCAATAAAAACAATAATGCTTCCTTATCTATTTTCAACTTTAAATGTCTTAAAACTTTTTCTGAAATTGTAGTCAATTCCTTCTCAGTCAGTTGGTTAAGAATAAGTACTCTGCATCTGGAAAGAAGGGGGGAAATTACTTCAAAAGATGGATTTTCGGTGGTTGCACCGATTAATATCAGATCGCCTTTTTCAACATGAGGAAGTAACTTATCCTGTTGTGCTTTATTAAATCTATGAATTTCATCCAGAAAGACTAATGGTTTATCAATAATTATTGCTTCAATGTCCTTGGTTTTAGTGTTTACTGCAGAAAATTCAAAGAATGGTCTTTTTAATGTATTGGCGATAATTCTGGCAAGCGTTGTTTTACCAACTCCCGAAGGACCCCACAGAATAAGTGAAGGAAAGAAGTTGTTGATTGACTGGTTATCCAGAAGTTTGGTGATTATTCCGTTTTTACCCACGATATGATCCTGGCCTATAAAATCTGAAAGTTTGCTTGGTCTTAATGTTTCTGCAAGGGGAGACATATAGATTAATTGTAATCCGAAAAAAAGACGAAGTAAAGATTAGTTTGTTTTTTTTCTAGCCAAATTTGCTCTCAGTTGATCGATTATTATGACTTCAGCCAATTCTAGTTGAAATTCATCAGGATCAACAATTGCCCTTGTAAGATGCTTAATAGCTGCTTTGTCTGCTTCCCTTTGTTTGTTTTTCCTATCTAGCGATTTTCCATTAATACTTAATTGGTGTCCGTCATTACCATTTTCCATTTTTGCAATGATACACTATAAGAATGTTAGGTACAAAAGTAATTGAAGAAAGGAATTCAGAATATAATGGTAATTTAAGAGTTATAAGTACTTGGGGAATGGGAACTTATATTCAGGCAGATGGTCTAACTCAATCCGGGGGAATAGTTAATACAATCTGGCAATCAACGTTAAGAAAATTAAAAAAAGAAAGTATTAATAACTGTTTAATTCTTGGTTTGGGTGGGGGTACCGTAGTAAAATTAATTTTAAAATATTGGCCAAAGGCCAGAATTACCGGAGTCGATATTGATCAGGTAATTATTAATTTAGGTAAAAAGTATCTTGACTTAAAAAAAGTCAAGATAATAATTAAAGATGCTTATATTTTTAAAAATGAAATAAATTACGATTTGTTGATAGTTGATCTATACAAAGGGGATAAATTCCCTAAAAAATTTGAGACACTAAAGTTTTTAAAAACATTAACAAAAAACAAAATCGTTATTTTTAACAGACTTTATTATAAAGATAAAAAAGAAGAAGCGAACAAATTTGAAGTTAAATTACATAAAGTATTTTCTAAAGTTGATAAATATTTCCCTCCAGTTAATATTATGTTTATCTGTAGTTAATGCCTTGAAAGTTTGGATATATTTTAGTAAAATAAATTCTCAAATTATGACCAGACCGAGAAGTGTATCAATTAATGTAGGAATAGACCGCCCGTTCTTGGTAGATGTGAGTGAAGAAGAAGCTGCGGAAATGGGATTACCGTCAGTACCTCACGATGGAAAGCAGGTAAAGAGAGGATTTACAGATTTAAGTGAGCAGGTCGGCCAAAAACCATTTGAGGAAGTTTCGGAAATACTTGAAAATCTTTAAAATAATCCGTCTTCCTGATTGAATTTGTCAAATTTAAATTTAAAATTATCTTTGTCCGTGTAAATAAAGGGAATTATTTCGTTATTTCTTTTGGGTAGTGGTATTGAATTTATATAAGGTAAATTAAATCCTGTAACACGGGCAACAATCGCCAGAAAGATTATTGTATTGATAAGACCAGAAGCTATTTTCCCCGGGATACTTTTTCCGAGAATGACATCGATTCCTGCAAAAATAATAAGGACAGGCCAATAGGCTATCAAATTTTGCCAAATACTCCAAGGAAGATAATTAAAATTATTGAGAAGTAGAAGAAAACCAATTGTAATCAAAAAAGCTGCATGGAACATATTATTTCTTTTTTGTTAAAACATTAAGTCCTAAAATAATTAAAAATACAGGCCAAAATCGCCAGATGTAGCGGAAAGTATAGACTCCTAAATTCTCCAAAAGAAAAGTAAGTCCCAAAACTACCAAAACAAGCCCCAAAACAAAATGAGAGTCACGTCCGGTGACTGCTTTTGATTTTTCTTTAATTTCCTCAACATTTGCCTTAATGTAATCTTCCGAAGTCTTTCCGAGAGTTGATTTTGTTGGAATCACTATCCAGAGAATTATATAAAGAATTATCCCCGATCCTCCAAATAAGGTGATAAAGACAATAATTATTCTTAAAATAGTCGGGTCTATATTAAAATACTCCCCCAGTCCGCCACAAACACCGGCAATTACCTTATTGGTTTCGCTTCTGTAAAGTTTTGACAAGTCCATCTTTGTAGCCATATATAAGAAATAATAACACTTTTTTAAGAAGAATAAATACCTTTTTAGGTAAATGAAGCAAGTGAATTAATTATATCTTTCCACATAAGTTCTTTTGGCAAATCAACATTTGTGTGTGCAATACCTACTAATAAATGTTTAGAACCCATTTTTTGGTCTTCATCTACTATCTGTAAATAATATATTCTAGCTCTGGATTTAAGACCTTCCGGTTTTAACGTAAGAACATAGCATTCAAATTCAAAACGCTTTGAGAAGTCAGATGTTAATGTCGCACCGTCACGCTGCAAATTTACACGGTCTAAACTTCCGCCAGATCTATTTATTTGTGCAACCAGTCCCAACACATTACTAATTTGATTTTTAAACTGGTCTAAATTTAAAGGATCTCCTCCCTCTGTAGTAATCTCTATAATTTCTTTAAGCGACACCGTACCGTCAAGTTCGTTTGCCATAAAGAATTTTAGAATGTCGATTGGACATCTGAAGTCTCTATCGTTAGCGCTAATTTATAGGGTTTGTCAGTAAAAGCAGAAAGTGATTTTAAAATATCAGTCCACGCCTCCTTAGGCATTTTTTCTGTTCTAAACTGATTAAAACCTATTAGCTTGTACAAATCGCCATATTTGTCTACGCGCAGTAAATACGCGCGTTCGTGAGGATTATTTTGGTTTGGAGTAAGACACAATAAAAAACTTTTCTCCGCTGAAGGTTCTTCATCTAATGAAGCCAAAGCTAAATCTCCTTGTGATAAATCTAAAGTATCTAAAGGTCCTTCTTTTTGATGGTCTTCCGCTATGAAAGCCAGAAGTTGGCTGGCTGCATCTGAAAATTCAGCCTCACTTCTAGGTACAGCGTTTGTTTCGGTGGAGAACATCTCTTTAACATTATTAATAAACAGTTGGTTTTTCGACATTGTCAATGATAATTTCTGCAAGCTATATTTGTCAAGAGTAATCTGTTAAAATTAGAAGCTTAAATACGGTAAATATTTTTTAACGCAAGTAATAATTATGTTTAATTTTTTAACAAAATTTCTCGATCTGAATCAAAAAGAAGTGGATAGACTTCAAAAAACGGTAGTTCTTATAAATAGCCAGGAAGATAAAATAAAAAAACTCAAGACTGAAGATTTCAAAAAAAAGACTGAAGAGTATAAAAAAAGGATAGAAAAAGGTGAATCTTTGGAAAGTATTCTTCCGGAAAGCTATGCACTAGTCAGGGAGGCTACCTATAGAACCTTAGGCATGCGTCATTTTGACGTTCAAATGATGGCTGCTACCGCACTTTTTGAAGGCCGAGTTGCGGAACAAAAAACAGGTGAAGGAAAAACACTGTCAGCGGTACCTGCATTATATCTTCGAGCCTTAACCGGTAAAGGGTCTCATTTGGTTACAGTCAATGATTATTTGGCAAGGAGAGATGCCGGTTGGAACGGTGAGGTTTTTGATGCCTTGGGCTTAACCGTTGGAGTAATAGTAGGAGAAAATAAATCATATATCTATGATCCCAATTATACTGATGATTCACACGGTGATACCAGGCTATCCCATCTTAAACAGGTTACCAGGAAAGAAAGCTATGCTGCTGATATTACCTACGGAACCAACAATGAGTTTGGCTTTGATTATCTTCGGGATAATATGGTTGGCGACTTGTTTGAGATGGTTCAAAGGGGACATTATTTTGCCATAGTGGATGAGGTAGATTCCATCTTAATTGATGAAGCAAGGACCCCCTTGATTATTTCGGCTCCGGATACGGAACCTACCAAAAAATATTATGAATTTTCACAGCTGGTACAAAAATTGAATCCCGATACAGATTTTAAAATTGACGAAAAAGCAAAAAGTGCATCCTTAACTGAAGTTGGTATAGCCAAGGTGGAAAAAATCCTCAAAATTGATAATTTATATGAAAAAGATTTCCAAAGTATCCACCATATTGAAAATGCGCTGCGCGCTAGGTCTTTATACTTAATAGACCGTGATTATGTAGTTAAAGACAATCAGGTAATTATAGTTGATGAATTTACCGGCAGACTTATGGTAGGCAGACGTTGGAGTGATGGACTTCATCAGGCGGTTGAAGCCAAAGAAGGAGTTGTAATTCAGCAGGAAAGTAAAACTTTGGCAACAATATCATTTCAAAACTACTTCAGAATGTATGACCATCTTTCGGGAATGACCGGTACCGCCGCAACAGAAGCGGAAGAATTCAAAAAGATATATAAACTGGAAGTGGTTGTCATTCCAACACATCGGGACATGGTCAGACGGGATATCGGAGACATAATTTATAAAAACCTAAGGGCAAAATATACAGCTATTGTCAATGATATTGAAGAAAGATACAAAAACGGACAACCTGTTCTTGTTGGTACTACATCGATTGACAAAAACGAGATTATCAGCCAGTACTTAAAAAACAAAAAAATTCCCCACAATGTTCTTAATGCCAAAAATCATGAAAAGGAGGCTGCAATAATTGCAGATGCAGGAAAGCCAAAAGGTGTAACAGTGGCTACAAACATGGCCGGTCGTGGAGTCGATATTATCTTGGGGGGCAGCAAACCTGAAAACAAAAAGGATATTGAAAAATGGGAAAAATTACACCAGGAAGTAATTGAATCGGGAGGCCTTCATGTTATTGGAACCGAAAGACATGAATCAAGAAGAATCGACAATCAATTGCGGGGAAGAGCGGGAAGACAAGGAGACGCAGGATCCTCCAGATTCTATCTTTCACTGGAAGATGATTTAATGAGAATTTTCGGAGGGGAACAGATTAAAAGTTTGATGGATAGATTGAAAATCCCTGAAGATCAACCGATTGAGAATTCACTTGTAGCCAAGGCTGTAGAACAGTCTCAGGTAAAAGTAGAAGGATTCCATTTTGACACCAGAAAAAGACTGGTAGAATTTGACGATGTTGCCAATCAACAACGGGAAATTGTTTATAAATTAAGAAGAAAGGTATTGGAAAGCAGTGACTTGAAAAATGAGATCTTGGAAAAATTAACTCAAAAAGCCACTTCATTATCAAATTACCAGGATAAAGAAATGATTTTAGCCGGATTTTTGGAAGTTGTACCGTTTGACGAAGTTTCAATTAAGGGATTTAAAAAAGAGATTGTCAAACATGATGACCCTGAAACTTTAGCAATGCTTCTGACAAAAGTTGTGACAGATGCACACACTTCCAGAGAAAAACAGGTGGGGATTGAAACAATGAGAAAAATTGAAAAGTTTGCATACTTAGGTTCAATTGATCATTTATGGATAGATCATATTGATACTGTTGACGATTTGAGGGAAGCAATTGGACTAAGAGCTTACGGACAAAGGGATCCATTGGTGGAGTTTAAAAGCGAGGCTTACCAAATGTTTGAAACTTTATTGGACAGAATTGATGACGAATTCACCAGAAGAATATTTAGAGTTGGTATTTCGGAAAGACCTCATGAAATACCTCTTGAAAGGGCAGTGGAGAATATAGATAAAACAGATTTAACAGGATTATCACAACCACAACCTACTAAAAATACTTCTCAACCAAACAATAAAAAACTTGGACGTAATAGTCCATGCTGGTGTGGGAGCGGAAAAAAATTTAAGCACTGTCACTATCCAGAACTAAGGTGAGTTTAGTTTAAAACAAGCTCTTAATGAAGTCTTGGATGGATTCCACTATCTGATCAAAAATGGCTTCCGGAAACGATCTGGTTTCTTCTGGGTTTTCTGTTTCAGTTTGCGGTTCTGGTGTTTCAATTTCATCTGATTCTGGTGTTGGGGTTGGTTCTTGGCCACTACTACTTTCGTCAAATGAAATAGTCCCGGGTCCTTCCAAGTTCCATTCCTTGCCGTTAATCTTAACTGAAGATGTACCTTCACCGGTTTGATTTATAAGGACTTTTGTTGTGGTGTCTGAGGAAACAAATGTTTCATCATTTTTTACATTTACATTATTGTTTACATTAACTTTAATTGAAGAAACTCCACCCGTACTTTCAGCTGATACATTGGTTGAGACACTACCAAAAACAACTGAAGGAAAAAGAAAGAGAATATTTAAGGCTAAAATACTTGAAAATATTTTCATTAATTCATTATACATTATATAACATAGACATGTTTGTATGGTTTGTTGCTAATCTGATTACTATATACATACTTGCCAGTATTCTTCATAACCCATAAACTTAGTTATTAATTGAATGGAAACTGCCGAAGATTTTGTCTTTTATGATAATAGTAATGACAGATGGACTTATATT
The DNA here is from genome assembly GCA_964541395.1 of uncultured Gammaproteobacteria bacterium. GTDB lineage: Bacteria > Patescibacteriota > Microgenomatia > UBA8517 > UBA8517 > CAZIPM01. The sequence goes on from CAZIPM010000011.1 coordinate 15,210, forward strand.
AGGAAAATTGTATTCAGATGTTTTTTAATTTTTGAGATTCTTCTTTTTATTACCATTGCTTCGATAGTCTGGGAACCTACTTACTCAAAAAGTATTTTCGAATCTTATTCAGTAACAGTTGAAAAAATCGTCGATGAAATAAGTACGGCCAAGAAAGATGAAATTGAAGTTATAGGTGAAGGATTTTCTCTAAATCTGAAAAAGGAAAATCAATTTTCTTTGGAAAAAAGTTACTCAAACGTTAACCAGAGTAACAACAAATTAGTTCTTTTGACTTTTGATGATGGTCCAGACCCTGTATTTACCAGACAAGTTTTGGCTGTTCTAAAACAAAAAAATGTCAAAGCAATTTTCTTTGTTCTCGGTGAACAAGTTGTAAGACACCCTCGACTGCTAAATGAAATATTAAAAGACGGACACGAGATTGGTGTACATACTTACTCACATGTTCCAGAGGGAGTTGATCTCTATAAAGATAAATACCGAACTGATTTTGAAATTGATTTTACCCAAAAGGCAATTATTGCACAAACTGGCTATCAAACAAGGCTGTTTAGACCACCTTATTGGGGAGCGGAGGACACCATAACATTAAATACCCTAATTTTATCAACCAAGGCCATTGATAAAGGATACCGTGTTATTCCACCTAATGTCGATTCCAAAGATTGGATGAATGAAAGTCGGGATAAGATTGTCCAGGAATCATTTGTACCCTTGGATATTTCAGTAGTTCTTCTTCATGATGCGGGAGGAGACAGATCAAAAACAGTAGAATCGCTTACTCCAATAATTGACACTTACAGATCTCAAGGATATCAGTTTGTTACAACACAAAACGTGTTCGGAAATAGTTTTGAGGTATTAAGTTCCGTTAGTTTACTTGATAAAACAAGGTCGCAGACGGCAATATCAGCCTTTATTTTTAGGAAAAAGTTTTTAGATTATTTTGCTCCGGTATTTGAGCTTAACCTGGGAATGGTTACAACTTACATGAGTTTAATTGTATTTTTATCCTTTGTTTCATATTTCAAATCAAGAATACTATCCAGAAATACTAAACATACGCCAAAGGTCACTGTGATTATTCCTGCTAATAATGAAGAGGAAGTAATAACCAGGTCTATACGATCGGTATTGAATTCCAACTATAAAAAATTGGAACTTATAATAGTAAATAACAGGTCTAGGGACAAAACATATAATTTGGCAAGGAAGTTTGTCAAAAAAGGAAGGGTTAGACTTTTTAATGAAACCAGACTTGGAAAAAGCTATGCCCTGAATAGAGGTATTAAATATGCCAAAGGTGATATTGTGGTTGTTATAGATGCAGATACTCAAGTAACCGAAAATACAATTTCAGAAATCGTAAAACCATTTAAAAATAAGAAGATTGGGGCGGTTTCGGGTAATATTAATGTCGGTAATCATATAAATTTTTTGACTTGGTTCCAAAAAATTGAATATGTGGTTGGTCTTAACATAGACAGGCGTGCCCTCAGTCTTTTCGGAATGTCAATGGTTGTTCCAGGGGCAATTGGTGCCTGGAGAAAAAGTGCAATTCTCAAGTTGGGAGGATTCAGACGGGATACTATAACTGAAGATGCAGAACTTACTATCAAGCTTCAACTTGATGGTTACAAGGTAGCCTACGCTCCGGACGCGCAGGCATATACTGAAGCTCCTTCGGATTTATCCGGTTTTGTCAAACAGAGATACCGTTGGACTTATGGAATGTTACAAACATTATTTAAATACAGAAAATATTTTTTCAAGAGTCAGCACGGACTGCTTACCCGATTTTTACTTCCGTATAACGCTTTTGTTGTCTTGCCTTTTGCTGCAATGTCTCCCATTTTTGATTTGATCACATTTAATTATGTAATCTGGGTAAATCCACGTCCCATTCTCGATTATCTTGTTTTATTCCTGATTATTTTTTCAGTATTAGTAACAATTTCGTTCTTACTTTCAGGAGAGAAATCATATTGGTTGATACTTTTAATACCGCTTTATAGGACTATCTATCAATTTATATGGTACTTTATTCTCTATAAATCGTTAGCCACAGCCTTAAAAGGAGTATTTGTACCGTGGACTAAATCAGTCCATTATGGTAGTTTCGATTTATATGGCAAGATTTCCAATAAATATATTTCGGTCGCCAAGGAATAAATTAATCGTTTCAGTTTTAATTTTTTTAATAGTAATTGTTTCAATATTATTTTTAATATTAAAAATTAACAATGATAAAGATGCTATGAAATTTAATATTGATAGTTTTCAGAAAGTATTAGATAAAAAAATAATAAAGCCCAAAGCAACCGCCATATCTTCCCCGTCCCCGACAACGAAAACAAAACTTGACAATTATCCACTGCACTCTGAAATTGTGGCAACCATCTTTTGGGTAGGAGAAAATGCCTCAGGGGATAATGCAGGTATATCAAATATTAGTTCGGCTTGGGATATAAACTGGCAAATTAATTTTGGAGGTGTTGATGATCCATACAATAGAAATGGGTATTATCCTGTGGGATTTGTTCCAAAACAAAATCCATTTTACTTTGCTCTTCCCTATAATGATTTTAAAAGTGGAGAAAGAAAAGCTAATGCGTCCAAAATATATTGGTATAAAAATATGAAACCTGGTATTAGTTTACTTAAAAATCACTGGGTACAAGTAATTTCAGGAACTAACCAATGTTTCGGACAGTGGGAAGATGTGGGACCGAATGAATCAGATGATGTCAATTATGTATTCGGAAGTCAAAAACCCATAAACACATTCAGTAAAGAAGCAGGAATAGATCTTTCTCCGGCAATGGCACAGTGTTTGGGGATTAATGGAGTGGGAATTGTTGATTGGAAATTCATCGATATCCAAAATGTACCTTTCGGACCCTGGAAGACAATAATAACAAAATAAATTTATAGTAGAATGATTAATGACCTCCAGAACTCATAATGCCATTGCTTTTGCCTCACTGATTACAATTGCTGCAATTTATCCTCCCGAAAATTTAAATTTACCCACTTTTATTGCCTGTATTATAGGAAATAACATAGGTGGTTTAATACCTGACATGGATACGTCTGGAAATTATTTATGGGGACTTCTACCACAAGGTGATACGTTGGGAAAATATTTACGGAAGATATTCTATAAACACAGAACTGTCACTCATTCATTTTTAGGTCTTTTTTTGATTTACAAATTTTTTGGTTGGGTTTTGCCACTTTTATTTAATCCTGATTTTATTAATCCAAACTTACTACTTGCCAGTATTATGATTGGTTTTGTTTCACATTTATTGTCTGACAGCTTTACAGAAGAAGGAATTCCTCTATTGTTTCCTCTTCGTATAGCTTTTGGAATTCCTCCTATCAAAAAAGTAAGAATGAAAACAGGGCAATGGTTTGAAAATATAGTTGTTTTTCCTGGGGTTTGGATTTATTTGTTTATTTTTGTCCAAAAAAACTACAATACATTTTTAAATATTCTTAAGATGGTAAAATAACCACATGCTCAAATTTATATATTTTGACCTGGGAGGAGTAGTAATAAGGGATTTTGACGGTACGAACAATTGGGATCTGCTTAAAAAAGAATTAGGGATAATTACTGCGAAGAATGATAAGTTTGAAAAACTATGGAAAAGATACGATGCAGAAATAAATACAACCCGTGATGTTAATACACTTATTCCAATATTAAATAAAGAGTTAGATCTAGATATTCCTCAAGAATATTCATTATTGGACGGATTTGTCTCAAGATTCACAAAGAATAAACAGATTTGGCCAATCATAAAAAATGCTCGTAAAAAATATAAAATTGGACTTCTGACCAATATGTACCCCGGTATGCTCAAAACGATAGGCGATCGAGGTATTCTCCTACAAGATAAATTTGACGTGATAGTGGATTCAAGTATTGAAAAGGTCAAAAAACCTGATAGCAATATTTATAAATTGTCTGAACTAAAATGCGGTTTTAAAAGTGATGAGATAATGTTTATAGACAACTCTGAAAGAAACTTAATCGAGCCAAAAAAAATGGGTTGGCAAATTTTTTGGTACGATAACAGAAATATTGAAAAATCAACTAAGGACTTGAAAAATATTCTCCTCTAACTTGTTCTAGATTTCAAGAAAAAGGATGATATAATTTCCATATGTCAGCACAAAAAGAAGATGACAGGATAGTAACTGTTAAATCAGCTTTCAACGATGGGTTAAGGGTAGACCAACTAGACCAAACAGCATCACCTTGGATTCGGGCGGGGTTAGATGTCTTGCAACAGGGAAGGGAACTTACAGTGGAAGTTCTTGAACAAGCAGATAAGAGTCAAAAACATGGTAATACCACAATAATTTAATATTTATGGTATACTACTTAGTAGTTCTTCAAATGCACTCATTTTAATTGGGATAGTCAACTCACATAGTTAGACAACTGCATCTGAGGTCTCTGATGTAAGTGCAGTTTTTTCTGTAATAACAGCAGTAATTTTATTTTTAATATGTATAAACAACGAAGTTTTAGTAACCGTGGTTTTCGTGATCGAAATGACAACCAAGGTTTCCGCAGAGGAAACGGTGGAAGAAGGTTTGGCGGATACGGAAACAGAAATAGTGGCGGCGGTAACCGCATAAAAAGTTTTGACCCTTCACAGGTCGTGGCTAGTTCTGTCAGTGTTACACAAACTATGGAGATTGAAACAGTAAATACTATTAGTCATAGTTTTAATGATTTCAATCTAACTCCCAGACTTTTAAACAATGTCTTGTCACATGGCTATACAATTCCAACTCCAATTCAAGACCAGGCAATTCCAGAGATAATGAATGGACGGGACGTTGTCGGAGTTGCCAATACAGGAACAGGTAAAACAGCTGCTTTTTTGATCCCTCTTTTAAATAAAATTGAACAGTACAGAAATTCCAAGGTTTTAATTATTGCACCTACCCGTGAATTGGCAGCTCAGATTGAAATGGAACTGCAAAATTTCGCCAGGGGATTGGGAATTTATTCAGCTATCTGTATAGGTGGGGTCCCGATAAGAGGACAGATATTTGCGTTAAACAGAAATCCTCACTTTGTCATAGGTACTCCAGGAAGACTACTTGATTTATATGAGCAAAGGAAAATTAACTTCAATCAATACTCCTGCATAGTTATGGATGAAGTTGACAGAATGTTGGATATGGGTTTTGTCAAAGATGTGGAGAAAATAGTCAGTAATTTGCCCAGAGTCAGACAATCGTTGTTTTTCTCAGCTACATTGGATGCAAATGTCACCTTAGTTATGAAACGGTTTGTCCAAAACCCGGTCCATATTTCCGTTAAGACCAAAGATATTACTACAAACGTATCTCAGGCAGTCATTAAATTGAACGGTAGAGAAAAAATTCAAGTTTTGAGAGAAATTTTGGACCAAAAGGATGTGACCAAAACACTTGTTTTCTCAAGAACCAAACATGGTGCAGATAAAATAAGTAAATCTTTATTAAAAGAAAATTTCCAAACAGCAGTTTTGCATGGCAATAAAACTCAAGGACAAAGACAGAAAGCATTGGACTTTTTCAAAAGGGGAAAAATAAGTATCCTGATTGCAACCGATGTAGCGTCCCGAGGAATTGACGTTAATGATATCAGCCATGTCATTAACTTTGATCTACCTGCTTCATATGAAGACTATATCCATAGGATCGGCAGAACCGGACGAGCCAATAAACGGGGAATCGCCTTGACCTTTGTTTAATTACCCTATATCATCATTTTGTGGAAGAAAGTAAGCAAAGCATATCAAACGATATTGATAAATTCAGTTTTTTAAACGTTTTGGTATACATCGCAGTAATTGCTGCTGTAACCGTAGGCCTCATTTATGCTTTAAAAAGTAGTTTTGCTTCAAAGTTGAATGTTGCACAAAACCAAAATCCAGCGCAGAATAACACTGTGCAAGAAGAATTAAAAAAGGAAGATTTAGTAGTTGGAAAAGGAGCAGAGGCAATTGATGGAAAAACCGTTACTGTTCATTACACTGGAACATTGACTGATGGAACAAAATTTGACTCTTCGGTTGATAGAAAAGAACCATTCTCTTTTGTCTTGGGTGCAGGAGAAGTTATCCAAGGTTGGGATCAGGGAGTACTGGGTATGAAAGTAGGAGGAAAAAGAAAATTAACTATTCCCCCGTCTTTGGGTTACGGTGAACAGGGAGCAGGAGATGTAATTCCTCCAAATTCTACGCTTCTTTTTGATGTTGAACTTCTTGATGTAAAGTAAATAATGTCCTGGAAAATTAAATCCTCAAAAGAAGTCTATAAAAACCGTTGGATGACAATCACTGAAGATGTTATAACTTCCGAAAGCGGACATGATTTTACTTACGGGACTGTCCATAAAAAACCAGCGGTAGCAATTATTGCCGTTAATGGTGATTTCACTTATTTGGTTAATGAATATAGGCACCCCGTTAATACAAATGTTTGGGGTTTCCCACAAGGTCATTTTGAGCATGATTCAATTGAAGTTGCTGCCAAACATGAACTTCAGGAGGAAGCAGGAGTAACTGCAAAAAAAATGACAGAAATAGGCAGATTTTTTCTGGCTCCGGGACATAATACTCAGCAGTACAGAGTTTATATGGCAACGGGTATAACAATCGGACGGAATAATCCCGAAGATGATGAAGAAGGATTAACAACCAGAAAAGTTTCATTTAAACAATTGGAAAAGATGATAGATAACGGCCAATTCGCTGACGGTCCAAGTCTAGCTTGTTATCAGATTTTTAAATCTTATCTGAAAAAAACAACTTAAACACCATCTACTGATGTTATAATCTAGTTTGTGGTATTATTAATGTATGCCCAAGGACAAACACGATAAGAAAGCGGGAGACGGTGAACATAGTGAATCCAAAAAGAAAATGGTTGTTGTTGAGGAAGTAGCTCCTGAAGAAGAAGTACAAAAAGTTGAAGAATCAAAAGCAGAAGAAACTGCAACTGAAGAAGTAAGAGAGGAAAAAGGAAAAATATCAGAAACAAAAACTCATGAAGTATCTCCTTTACCTCAGGAAATTGAAGAAGACATTTATCTTGAAAAAGAAAAGTCATCGGGATTAATGTGGATTATTATTCTGACAGCTCTTCTGGTAGGAGCTTTGGCAGGAGGTTTTATAACTTATTTCTCAGGACTTTCCAGGATTGATGTTCCGGAGGTCACTGCTACACCGGAAGCAACCGTTGCACCCGTTGAGGCAACACCTGAGTCTTCTGACACGACACTTAAAAGAGAAGATCTAAAGATCCAGGTTTTAAACGGTAGTGGTGTAGCCGGAGCTGCAGGTAAATCAAAAGCTGTTTTGGAAGGTCTGGGATATAAAAATGTAGAAGCAGGAAATGCAAGCAGACAGGATTTTGCAACAACAGAAGTATCCATCCTCAAAGCCAAAGAAAGTTATCTGGAAATGTTGAAAAAAGATTTATCAGCAACCTACACTCTTAATGAAAAGATAGGAACAGTAGCTACTTCATCCAAGTATGATGTTATAATCACGCTTGGTAAAAAATGAGACCTCCAAGATATTTTAAATCTAAAAACGGTAATATTCCTTTACCGGTATTTTTTCCCGATGCAACCAGGGCAGTTCTTCGCACACTGGATACTTCAGATATAGAATTAACAAAAACTCTGGGACTTCTGGTCAATACCTACCACTTGGTTAAAGAAATAGGACTTACAAGAATTGCCAAAATGGGTGGAATCAGAAAACTTATGGATTGGAAAGGCGGATTGATTTCTGATTCGGGAGGATTTCAGGTGGGTAGTTTGGTTAAAAAAAATCCTGAACTCGGTAAAGTTTCTGACCGTGGAGTTGTTTTTAAAATGCCGGGAGAAAAAAAAGTTCTTTTAACCCCTGAGGATTCAATAGCCTTTCAAATGGAGTTGGGAGTAGACATGATTGTTGTACTGGATGATTTTGATGCTCCAAATGCGACTGAAAAAGACGCCTTGGAATCAGTGGAAAGGACAATTCTCTGGGCAGGTCGTTGTAAGGCGGAATTTGAAATGATTTGCAAAAGGAAGAAATTAAGTAAAAGTAGTAAGCCCTATTTGCTAGGAGTATTTCAAGGCGGTAGAAATAGAGAATTAAGAAAATATTGTATTGAGGAATTATTAAAAATAGGATTTGACGGTTTGGGATATGGAGGAGAGGAAAAAGTTAAAGGCATTATTAATTATGATCTGGCTAAATATTCATCGTCTTTAATTCCCGACAATTATTTTAAATATGCCCTTGGTGTGGGTAAGCCTGAAGATATAGTAAATATGGTTAAAATCGGCTATAACATTTTTGACTGTGTTCTGCCTACCAGAGATGCCAGACATGGCAGGATGTATGTTTTTAATGCCAATACAATAGATGAAATTGATCTGACTAAAGAGAATTTTTACAGTTTCTACAATCCAAAAAAGGAAAAACACTTAGATGATATGACACCTGTTAGTTCTGCTTGCGATTGTTTGACTTGCACCAGATATTCTAAAGCATATCTCGCACATTTATTTAGAATTGGTGATTTTACGGGAGCACGCTTGGCAACAATTCACAACCTAAGGTTTTATTCAATTTTAATGGAGAAATTAAAGATTGACCCGAAAAGGTACAATACCTTCACCTGATTTATCGCTAATTCTAAGAAAAGCTGCACTTCCATCTTTTGTTTCTAAGAAGTCCAGTAATTCTAATAAAGAATGTGCCATCCATCTTAAATCCAATATAAATGGCACTTTTCCTTCTTCAGGCGAGTCATAATGACAAATTTTATTGAATATAAGATCACACACTTTTCTTATTTCATCGGGATTATCCCAATTCCCTTTCAATTTATCAGCAATTTCTTTGAAAATGTATAAATCGCCATATTGAGGTAAAGTACTAAATATTTCAATCAGTGATCCATAGTGATAAGGAATATTCTTTGGATTAATTAATGTTTTAAATGCTAGATGAAATGATCCACCAGAGTCAAATAAGTAGGGTTCATAGATATTGATATTTAACTGATTTAAAATATTCTTAATTTGTTCTTTATGAGGTTCTGAATTGGGACAGTCGAAATCTATTCCTAGTATCGCCATTGGAAAAATTGGTAACATTTTTGACAATCGTTTTATAGATTCACCCTCAAACGTTAAACCTTGCAAATAGATTCTTTTTTCATTAATAGTAGTCTCTATTTCACCCGGCCAGACATATACGATTCCACCAATTGCAAGAGTTTCCTTATCAAACATGTTTTCGCGGTTAAGCCAAATGCTTCCAAAATATGGATAATTACCTTCTAGAAATAATTCGGCTAAATCAATTGCTGATGTTTCTTCAATCAGATTGTTTTTGCTGGGTATTCCATGCGGTTTGGGATCATAGGTTACTCCGGTAAATGCAACTATTGGAAATTGAGTTGCAATAAACCCCAGGAAATCAATAGAATTTTTTATGTTCAAATCAGCTTCTCTGCCCATTTTATTGAACGGATTATACAATACTTCGAAATATAGGGTTGACAAACCCTATAAATATTAGTTATACTGCGCCGCAACATGCAAGAGACATCAAATACTGATCCAAACGCAACTTCTTACCAAACATCTACTCCCTCTCCTATGTCTGGCACAGTCAAAAAAGGACCTAACAAATGGTTATGGATCTTTTTGGGACTTTTAGTTCTTGGCGGCGTTGGAGTATTTTTCTTTACCAAGAATAGAGCAACACCTACACCTACTGCTACCCCTTCTTTTGGAGTTATTCCTGTCGATGAGGAAACCGAAACACCCAGCCCCTCTCCTGTTGCTGAACCGGTCGATAAAGCAAAAATAGCCATAGAAATCCAAAATGGAACAGGAATAACTGGTGAAGCAGGATTTTTACAGACAAAATTAAAAGCTTTGGGTTACTCCGATATTAAAGTCGGAAATGCCGATAATACCAGTTATACAGACACTATGGTAACTTTCAAAAAAGATACCCAACAGGCAGTTCAGGATGAACTTAAGAAAGAATTGGAAACAATCTATAAAAAAGTTGTTATCAAAACATCCACATCACAAACTGTTAATGTCCTTATAATCACAGGTTTAAGATCAGGATCAACTGCAAAACCAACATCAAAAGCAACTTCTATAGGATCACCAAAAGGAACTGCAACAGCTAAACCATCTGGTTCCGGAACAGCAACTAAATCTCCATCACCAACTCCAACTGCTACACCAATTCAATAGCTTTATATTTGGTATATAATTAGTTAATGCCATATATTCAAAATTTAGGTAAAACTTTATCTTTCAATGTCGGAAAAATGGAAATTGCCCCGACATATTGGCAAGCAGGAGCAATAGTTGTTCTTCTTTTTCTGCTTATCATTTCTTTAGCCCAGGTCAGACATCACATGGTTAATTGGTCATTAAAAGGTGCAGTAACTGGGATTATCTTTGGTTTTATCTTAGCCTTAATTTTAGAGGGTTTTCTATTGATTGGAGGAAGAACGGCAATTACTGAAATATTAGGTTGGAAGAGTGCTCCCAAACCTATAACCGTAGCTTTGGATAAAGGCAGATCAAAATTGGTTGATGTCTTAGGGGTTACCGAAGAAATTCCAAGTTCAGATGCTTTTGATAATTCTTCTGATTCTGTTATTAAACAAATACAATCACTTGATCCTTCGGAAATTAAGAAAGTTAAATCAATCCTCTGTGAGCCTTGATCCAAATTAAATCGAGGTTGACATATGTGTATTGATATCATACAATATTTGTATGAATGCAACCATAAACATATCGTTACCAAAATCAATGTACCAAGATGCAAAACTTGCTGTCAAGAAACAAAGATATGCCTCGATCAGTGAATTGATAAGAGACGCACTAAGAAATATATTATATCAACCTAAACTGACAACTAATGGGTTTACTCCTGAATTTGAGGATATGGTTTTAAAGGCTTCTAATGAGCCAATAAAAAACGATATTATTTTAAAAACTGATAAAGAAATTGACGACTTCTTTTTAAATTTAAAGATTCCATCCAAAACTAAAGCCAGAAATGTTAAAAATTCAATTTAGTGGTGAGTTTGTTTCGTATTACAAGTCATTGATCAAAAAACATCCGTCCTTAATAAAGGAAACCACAAAGAGGATTAATTGGTTCAGGAAAAATCCGCAGGACACAAGACTGAGAAACCATTTATTAAAAAGAAAAATGAAAGGAAAATTTGCATTTAGTATCACTGACGATATTAGGATAGTTTATGAGTGGCTTGGAAAAAGTACTGTTAGATTCTTAGCCATAGGAGAGCATGAGAAAGTGTATACTTCAAAGAAATGATAGATTTAAAACAAAAGATAACAGAACTTGATGAAAGACTGGCTTCTTTAATAAAAGTTTTGGACATTCCCGCTAAAGAGGAAAAATTAAAAGGATTGACCGCGGAATCTCAAAATCCTTCTCTTTGGGATGACCAAGAAAATGCCAGAAGGGTAATGCAACATTTATCTGATCTGGGGAATGAACTAAATGAGATAAAAGATGTCAAAGAAACCCTGGAAATTTTAAAAGTTGTATTGGATGAGGCTGAGATTAATAAATTGGAAAAAAAGATTTCAAAACTGGAACTGAAATCGTTTTTGTCAGGTCCTTATGATGATAAAAACGCAACCATTACTATTCATGCAGGACAGGGTGGAACTGAAGCCATGGATTGGACATCAATGATTTTCAGGATGTATTTGAGATTTGCAGAATTAAGAGGCTGGAGCACAGAAGTATTTGATTCAACTGAAGGTGAAGAGGCAGGACTTAAAAGTGTGACTTTTACAGTAAACGGTGCCTATGTATACGGTTATTTAAAAGGAGAAGCCGGAACCCATAGGCTAGTCAGACAGTCTCCATTTAATGCTGATAACTTAAGGCAAACTTCATTTGCCTTGGTTGAAGTTTTACCCGAACTTTCAGAATCAGATCTGCCAGATATTAAAATCGCAGATCAGGATTTGGACTGGCAATTTACCAGGGCTGGGGGACACGGGGGACAAAACGTCAATAAAGTTTCAACTGCTGTCAGGTTAACCCATTTGCCTTCTGGAATTGTAATTACTGCCAGAACCGAAAGATTCCAAGAACAAAACAGAAAAATTGCATTATCTCTTCTTCGTGCAAAACTTTGGCTTAGGCAACAAGAGTTGGAAAAACACCAGATTAAAGAAATAAAAGGTGAATACAGACCTGCCTCTTGGGGTAATCAGATCCGTTCTTACGTTCTTCATCCTTATAAAATGGTCAAAGACCTAAGAACCAACGTTGAATCTTCTAATCCTACCTCAGTTTTGGATGGAAACTTGGATGAATTTATAGAGGCTGAATTAAAACTTTAATAGTGGAAGAAAAAATACAAATTAATATCACAGATTTTACTGAAATTGAAGGTTGGAAAGAAACAGTCGGACATTATTTACTTCCACCTGAATTTGTTAAACGAGTTGTAATGCCACCCCCGTTACCTTTACCCGAAGGACAAAGGTGGAGTGATATGAGCAAAGCTCTTGAGCTTGATGATCGTGCAAGAGAATATTTAAAAAGAGGAATTGAAAATAGACCTATAAGGGCACTACAGACATATTCAACGAATCGATTACATATAGGTAGAAAAGCCCTAAACGAATTGTGGAATACTAATATTGGTCAGGCGTGGATGATTGAAGAAGGTGATGCAACAGAAATAAATATAGTTTCAGTAGATATTCCCTATTTTGAAGCAGTTGCTTTTGCAAGAGGAGACATTCCTGGTTTAGAAAATCCTAAACCAATTTTGGTTAGTTTGAACGTAGTAACAAGAGACGGATCTTTAGTTTTTCTTCAAAGAAGCGGAGAGGTTGCAGCAGGAGAAAATCAAATAGGGATAGTTGGCGGGACATGCGACAGTGATATGACTCCAATGGAGCAGGCACTCGCAGAAGCATCTGAAGAATTAGGGATCCCCAAAGATATTTTAGATGAAAATTTTTTTAAATTAGCTAATTTAGTTGAAGATAAACAAGGTAGGCCGGTTTTCTTTTTTAAATTAAAGCTCCCTTTTACAATGAGTGAATTAAAAGATTTTTTTTCAAATAGTAAAAATGCTCAACAGGAAAACAGAGAAATAATTTTTGTTGAAAATGATAGTCAAAAACTTTTTGCCTTTGCTAAAAAGCATCCTTCATCAGAATTTCATCCACCAGCAGATGCACTTTTTGTGATAGCACTCAATGAAGCCATACATGAAGAATATGAATACATAGCACAAATGGGTGTGGGTTCAACACCATTTTAGTTGACAAAAAAACATTTTAGGCTATTATTAGCAAGATATGGATTTAGTTTACCAAGCTTCTAAAAGCCAAGTTGAAGATAAAGTTCGAAATAGGAAAAGGGCTATTATATCAATTGAAGGTAATACAAAAGATGGATACGTAATTGTAGATATGATCCCAGACCCTTTAAGTATGGGAAATACCCATAGAATTCTACACGCTAGAGAAGAAGAATTTGGAAAGATGGGTATTAAAATTGAATTAGTTGGTTAGCTTCTTGCTGATACTTGTGGCAACCTCCCTTTTGTGATAATTTTATGTAGTATGGAACAGACTCTTAATTCGCAGCAACCTGTACTTCGTAAATTTGATAAATCAGTTGAATTGAAGAAGAATTTGATTCTAGGTTTAATTTCCTTTTTGGTTGTCGCAGTGGGAATTGGTACCGGCTGGTTAATTAGTGGTGGGGGTAAAGCTACAAATACTCCTGTAGCTTCAGGAATCAAAGTTGGTACAAATGAAGCAGGTGTTGCCGATGAATCTGTTTTTGCTGGAGAATCACCGGAAGGAATGTTGGTTGAAGGTGGAATTGACGGAGAAGGAACTCACCACATAGAACGTGAAGGTGGTCCTGCCAGAAACGTTTATTTAACATCTTCAGTAGTAGATCTTCAAACCTTTGTGGGTAAAAAGGTCAAAGTTTGGGGCGAAACCATTGCTCCCAAAAAGGCAGGTTGGCTGATGGATGTGGGTAAAATCAAGGTAATTAACTAAAAAGCTTCCAATGCTTGTTTTCATCTGGTAACCTTAGTGTGTTCTTATGATTAAATTTGAAAATGTTTCTAAATCATTTGGCAGGATAAATGCCATAGAAAATATCTCTTTTGAAATTGCAGACGGTGAATTCGTTTTTTTAACAGGAGCTTCAGGTGCAGGAAAAACTACAATACTCAGACTTATTTTGGGAGAATATCTGCCCGACAGTGGTAGGATATTTTTCAACAAAGAAGATATAAGTACAATTTCCAAGAGTCAAATTCCCTATCTCAGACAGCAAATAGGTTCGGTTTTCCAAGATTTTAAAGTGTTACCCGAAAGAACCGTCAGGGAAAATGTTGAAGTAGCTCTGGCGGTCATTGGTATTCCTCAAAATGATTGGGAAATTCGGGTAAAAAATATATTAAAATTGGTAAATTTATACAAACGTGCCCATCTTTTTCCACAGCAATTGTCAGGAGGAGAACTTCAAAGAGTTTCTTTGGCCCGTGCATTGGTGGTTAACCCCAAACTTATTCTGGCTGATGAACCCACAGGTAATCTGGATTGGGATACAGCAGCTGGAATTATGGAACTTCTTGAAAGAATACATAAAGAAGGTAAAACCATAATCATGGCTACACATCACCAAGGCTTGATTAAACACGCCAAACATAGAGTTATTAAACTTAATGATGGTAAACTGGAAGAATAAAGTAATTTAAAGGAAATTATTATTAACTTATATAAATTAAAATGAATATACATTTAAAAACCGCTCTTGATTATATTAGAAGGTCTCCTTTTCAGGCAGTAGCAGCGTTTTTTGTTCTAACACTAACCTTTTTTGTGGCTACAAATATGGCGATTTTGGCTTATGCTTCGGGACAATCCCTAAAATATTTTGAGACCAGACCTCAAATAATAGCTTTCATTAAAGACGACGGAACTTCTGAAACTATTTCAGCTCTGCAAAACAAGCTGAATTTGGATACCAGGATTAAAGATGTCAGATATGTACCCAAAGAAGAAGCACTGGAAATATATAAAAAGGCAACTGAGGACAATCCGTTAATTGCAGAACTTGTTTCACCTTCCATTTTTCCTGCATCATTAGAGTTTTCAGTAGTTGACCTTCAATTAGCACAAAATGTAATTGACGAAATTAAGGCTGAAGCTATAGTGGACCAAGTAGGATTTACCGCAAGTTTAAGTGGCGAAAAATCGTTAAATACTGTGGTAGCCAGATTAAAAACTATCTCCCAATATGTCAGATATGGAGGTTTAATTTTGGTAGGAATTTTGGCATTCACTTCCTTCCTGGTACTTTTAATAATTATCACTATGCGCATGGCTACCAGAAAAAGTGAGGTGGAAATATTAAACCTGATTGGGGCCAGACCGGGATTTATCAGAAACCCCATTGTTTTGGAAGCCACAATTTATTCGTTGTGGGGTGTATTTATCGGTTGGCTATTAAGCTTTATTTTATGGCTTTACTTAACTCCATCCGTTGTTTCTTACTTCGGACAAATTTCAATTTTACCGCGTGAGCCGTTGCAGTTTTTCATAATCTTTCTGATTATCTTGGCAGCGGAACTGATGGTGGGGTTATTTTTAGCCGTTACAGGCAGCCTCTTTGCAGTAAACCGTGCTTTAAAAAGACGAAGATGAATTTTCTTTTGGCAGTATTTTTACTTTTAATTAACCTCTTTTCGCCGTCTGTCATGGCGGCTGAGTGTGATGATAAAGGAGATGTAAATCAAAAAATAAGTTGTCTAGAAGGGGTCTTGGGTAAACTGGGAGATGAAAAAAAGACTCTTTCAGGCCAAATTGCAGCATTTGATGCCCAGATTAGACTGACTACCTTAAAAATTTCCCACACAGAAGAACAAATAGCACTACTATCAGGAAGAATTGACCAATTGGAAGGATCTCTGACTTCTTTAACTGTTGCGTATGAGGAGAGAGTTGTGGAAACCTATAAGTTATCCCGTGTGGAGGACTCCTTCCTGATGCTGCTTTCGGCATCAGACTTAGATGAAGCTGTTTCAAGATTTCATTATCTGAAAAAAATACAGGAAGCTGACAAAACTTTATTAGACAGACTAAAAAATGCCCAGAACACCTATAAAGACGAAAAAGTGGACCAGGAAAGTCTGCAGGAAGAATTATCCCGTCAAAAGGCAAACCTTGATACTCAAAAAGCTGCCAAAAATGCACTTTTAGCCCAGACCAAAAACAATGAAAAACAATACCAATCTCTTCTGGCTATTGCCTTGGCAGAAAAAGCAGCAATAGAAAGAGCATTGGTATCGGGTGTTAAAGTAGGGCCGGTAAAAGCAGGTGACCCGATAGCTTTAATTGGAAATTCAGGTTATCCCAGCTGTTCAACAGGAAAACATCTTCATTTTGAAGTCAGAAAAAACAATACCTGGACTGACCCCAGTCCTTATTTGCAAAATAAGTCGGTAAATGATGAACAGGATGGAGGGACAAGAGCAATTGGTTCAGGGTCTTGGCCGTGGCCTATTTCAGATACCATCAGGTTAACTCAACATTATGGTAAGACACCTTATTCTTGGAGATATGCTTATTCAGGAGGAATTCATACAGGTTTTGACATGGTCTCAACAGGGTCTGACGTAATAAAAGCTCCAGCAGACGGAAATTTATACAAGTCGTCAGAAAAATGCGGAAGTAGTACTATTAATGTAGTTTATATTGATCATGGAAATGATTTGTTAACTTTCTATCTGCATGTCCAGTAAATTAGTAAAAAATATAAGACATATAAGTATTTTTCTGATTTTATTCCTCGTCCTAAATTTCCCCCAAAATACGTACGCAGCCATTTATATCAACGAAGTATCACCATCCACCGATATTGAATGGATCGAACTTTATAATGATAGTAATGTAGAGGTAGATTTATCTGGTTTTTTGTTAAAAGACAACAACTCGAGTGATACTGATGATTTAAGCATAGCTGGTATCATACCGGGGAATGGTTTTTTGATTTTTGAACACAGCGAAGGTTGGTTAAACAATGGAGACGATATTATTCGACTCTATAATAACGCTACACCATCTGCAGTTATTGATGAAGTTTCATTTGAAAATATAGATTCAAACAAAAGTTATGCGCGAATCCCCAATGGAGTTAATAATTGGGATGAGACCATTAATGTGACAAAGGGATCATCCAACCCCACAACAACTCCCGAGCCTACAAATGAGCCAACCTCTGAACCAACAAATCAACCAACTACCCAACCAACAAAATCTCCATCGCCTACACCATCTAAAACTTCTACTCCCAAAGCTACTCCAATCAAGACTGCTACTGCAAAAACTTCTCCAACACCTACAGAAGAGGCAACTCCTGAACCAACTCCTGAGAGTTTGGATTTGTCTTCATCTATAACTAATAATTCCACATCAACACCCACAGGAGTAGTTGCAGGCTTATCAACAACTAGGAAAATGCCCCCAACTGCAAATATATTAATTTTATCAGGTGCAGGTTTTATGCTTGTTGGTGGCTACGGATTGTATAAAAAGAAAAAAAACGAATATAATAGGGAAAGTGTTAATAAATATCTTTAAATACTGGTTTCCCCCACTTCTATGGGCATTAGTCATATTTTCATTTTCTTCCTATCAAGTGGGTGCAGCTACACAAATCTATTGGAAGGATTTTATCATTAAAAAAAGTGTACACATAATTGAATATGCTATTTTAACAATGTTAATGTATAGAGCTTTGAGGGCTTCAGGAGTTAAACCTCAAAATGCAGCTCTCGGAGCAATTTTTGTTTCTGCACTTTATGGCGCAACCGATGAATATCACCAGTCGTTTACTCCCGGCAGGGAACCTCGGGTAAGGGATATATTTTTTGATATTATTGGTGCCATATTGGCTATCTATGGTCTGTGGAATTGGGTTGATAAATTACCTAAAAAAATAAAATCATATTTTGAAAAATTGGAATTTGTTTAAGATAACATTATGAAAATTTTAGTCACAGGTGGGGCAGGATATATAGGGTCTTTCATGGTCAGAAAATTAAAAACCGAAGGATTTGATGCTGTTATCTTGGATAATTTATCACAAGGCCACAAGGAAGCGGTATTAGATTTCAGATTAGAACTGATTGATTTGGTTACTGAGAAAGAGAAACTTCAAAATCTTTTGGAAAAAGAAAAATTTGATGGAGTAATTCACATGGCAAGTTTTATCCAGATGGGGGAGTCATTCAAAAATCCCGGAAAATATTACCTTAATAATGTTTTGGGATTTTTAAATTTGATAGAGACTATGCAAATAACCAAGACTAATAATATTATCATTTCTTCGTCAGCAGGTGTTTATGGAAATCCTGTTAATCTTCCAATTGAAGAAGATGATCCGAAAAATCCACTAAACCCATACGGTGAAACCAAATATATTATCGAAAGAATTGCAGATGATTATAAGGAAGCTTACGGAATAAATTATATAAGTATCAGATATTTTAATGCTTCTGGTGCATCTTTGGATGGTTCAATTGGAGAAGATCACAATGATGAATCGCACTTAATTCCAAATCTAATTAAAAAAGCCCTAAAGGGTGAAGAGATAGAAATTTTTGGAAACGATTACGATACTCCTGATGGTACCTGTATCAGGGATTACATTCATGTTTTGGATCTGGCAGATAACCACATGCTTGCATTAAAGAAATTATTGGCAGGAGGGAAAAGTACTGTTTATAATGCCGGTTTGGGTAGGGGATATTCCAATAA
>CAZIPM010000012.1:0-24067 GCA_964541395.1 uncultured Gammaproteobacteria bacterium
TGGTACCTTTTGGTAAACTCATCAGTTCAGACATGATTGAAATATTATATAATACACTTTCATGATTAGCGAGACTTTGGAACGAACCAGACAGTTAGTGTATCCTCAAATACAAAAATATCTCAATGATCCTTTGTATCCAAAACAATTCTTGATACCGTCAAAATTTCACAAAGAAGTTGAATTATATTGGAGCATAAATAGAGATTACCCTTCCAGAATGGGAAAATACCTTAGACCAACGTTGGTGCTTCTCATTGCTGAATCATTAGGAATAAACTACAAAAAAGCTTTACAGGCTGCAGTTGCCATGCAAATGTCGGAGGAATGGATTTTAATATCAGACGATATAGAAGACAATTCAGATAAAAGACGGGGTAAACCTACTTTACACAAACTCCACGGAACAGAATTGGCAATTAACGCCAGCGATAGTCTGGAAACGATTATGTGGAAGATGATTATTGATTGTAAAAACAAAAAAATAATTGACGAGTTTTACAGATTATTATTAAGAACTACCCTCGGACAAGCAGTCGAGCAAATATGGACAAACAAGAAGGAAATAATTACTAAAGACAAATATTTCTTTATAGCAGACAGTAAATCTGCCTATTATTCAATTGCGGGTCCAATGAGGCTGGGTGCGATAGTCGCCAATGCAAACAAGAATCAACTGGATATTATTACCGACTTTGGTTTACACCTTGGCCGTTGTTTCCAATTGGTCGACGATATAATTGATTTTGAACAGGATAAGAAAGAGGGTAAAACAACTTTAGCCAATACTAAGGGTGTTAAATATACAAGAAACTTGGCAGAAATTGAAAAAAAGAAGGCCAGAAAGATATTTGACCAAGATTTGAAATTTTTAGCAAAAGAACCAGCAAGAAAACAATTAATTGAACTTATTAATTTTATACTTGAAAGAGATTTTTAACTTCTTTTCCCTGAGTCTATAGTCAAATCAACATTTCTATTTAAAATGTCTAAAGATTCAGCATTCGCCTCACCAATTTCAAGAGCCTTTTTTTTCATTTGATCTGGAACTTCTTTTTTTAACAGCTCATCACTAAAATCAGTTTGTATATTTTCTTTTTTTGTCATCCTTAACCACCTCAATTCATGAAGTATAAATCTTAAATTATTAAATCTTCCAAAAGCTATCAAGTATAAATAGTACATTCCTTATCTTATTATAATGTTATACTATGATTAGTATAGATATATTAATATATATTATGGAAGTTTATTATTACCCTAATATATTAATAAATATCATTAAGTTTTAGTAATTTTACCAATTGAAGCTTTTTTAAATTTTGTGATCCTACACCAAACATTGCTGTCTTTAATCCCTTAGAGTACCTTTCTATTAATTCCTCAACCTCATCCTGTGAATTAATACCTGCCTTGGCAAACGGAGTAGCTATTCCAACAAGATCTGCACCTAAAGAAATACATTTGGCAATATCAACACCATTTCTGATTCCCCCACTCGCCAGAAGGGTTAATTTCTTTTTACTCAAAGATTTAACTTTAATAAAATTTTCAATACTGTCTGCAGTAGTAATACCCCAATCACTAAATAGTTCTCCCAATTCTCTATCCGCCTGTCCTCTTAGACCTTCAACCATTGCCCAATTGGTTCCACCCCAACCTGCCGTATCAATTATGGATACACCTACATTAATCAATCTCTGAATTACATCCTTGGACATACCAAAACCAACCTCTTTTGCAATTACCGGAACTTTAAAGGTCTTGACTATCTTTTCCAGTTTTTTTAATAACCCTTCCCAATTTCTGTTTCCTTCAGGTTGAATTGCTTCCTGCATGGGATTTATGTGAACAACCAGAGCATTAGCATTAATCATATCGACACATTTATTGAATTCTTTAACAGTAAATCCGTAATTTAACTGTACCAAACCCACATTGGCCAAAATCGGTATGGTCGGGGCATATTTTCGGATATTATAAAAGATTTCCAAAGAGGGATTTTCAATTGCAACCCTTTGACTTCCTATTCCTAAGGCAATTTTATATTTCTCCGCAGCTAGGCTTAAATTTTTATTCAACTTTCCACCCTCTAAAATTCCACCGGTCATACAAGAGATGAAAAATGGATAATTAACCTTCTTCTTAAGAAAAACTGAAGATGTGTCTATTTTATCAAAGTCTAATTCAGGAAGTGAATTATGGATAAATTTGAAATTTTCCAATCCGTTTGTTCCCACCTGAGCCTGCGCCGAAAGAGCTATCTTGAGATGTTCTTTTTTTCTCTTTTCCGTTTCTTGACTGAATGCATTTTTCATGAATGTCTTAATTTACGGGTATCTTTTTTTCCATAATTATCGATATATTTATATTTAAAAACTTCCCAAGAGAATACTACTACTGAATTCCAAATTCGTCTAAATCTGGATGGTTCCTGAATAAGTCTGTATAACCACTCAAGTCCAAGTTTTTCCATCCATTTAGGCGGTAGCTGTTTTATACCTGCAATATAGTCAAAAGTCCCCCCCACCGTCATAGCACCAATTCCCGGAAGATAAAAAAAGTTTTTCAAAATCCACTTTTCCTGTTTTGGTGGAGATATACCTACAAAAATAAAATCAGGTTCAAACATTTTCATTCTGGCCGTGGCACTTTTTTGTTTTAGTCTATCATCCGGAGTCAGCGGCAATCCCCGACGATCATATTCAGGAGCGTTTAAAGCTAGGATTTTAATGTTTTTATAGTTTTGTTCTATCTCTTCTTTAGCTTTGGTAACAGTATCATTTCTGGAACCAAAAAATACTACGTTTAATCCTTTTTTATTAAATAATTTAATAAGTTCCAAGAATAAAACCCTACCCGGAATGATTTCCAATTTTGTACCATCCAAAAATTTTGCTGCAAAATACAATCCTCTCCCGTCGGGAATTGCCCAATCAGAATTTTCAATTGATTTGGCCAGTACTTTATCATGTTTAGCCTTAAGAACAATTTCAGGATTGGGAGTAACTATATAAAATTTTTCTTTATCTATAAGTCTTGCAGATATAAACCTTAGCACTCGGTCCAAGGAACTGCTTGTAATCTTTATATTAAATATTTTACCGTATTTATGTGCTATTTCGTTCTCCATATTTTTGTTCAGTCACAATATTTCTTGCTAAAACTATAACTTAATCCTCCCTATTTTCTTCCAAATTCATTAAAAATGCAATTTATTAAACTCTTGCCTAAAATATTTATATTTTAGATAACTACTAAAAACACTCGTTTTTCAGATAAATACTATATTGTGTAATATTAGGATTTATTACTTCTTTATATTGTATTATTGTGTAATATAATGGTTCAATATACAGGCACGGTATATTATAGTTATCCTCAATCGGTACACATACTTATCCGAAATATTGTAAATATATTATAAGTCTTTAAGTTGTCAAATATCTTTAACCTTTGGTAGTAACCGATCGTCTCCAAAGTTCAATATTTTCTAAAACCAACCCCGTTCCCCTGACCACACATAAAAGTGGCTCATCAGCAAGATGTGCAGGTACCCCAGTTTCTTCAGTCATAAACTTATCAAAGTTGCGTAGGGTTGATGTCCCCCCGCTCATGACTATTCCTTTATCTATGATGTCTGCAGCTAGTTCAGGTGGAGTATCCTCCAATACTGCTTTAACAGCACCAATCATTTGCACAACAACCTGTTTAATAGCATCGGTAATTTCGGTCGAAGTTACTACAACTGTTCTGGGAAGTCCAAAAACTAAATCACGTCCTGATATTTCCATTCTCTCCTCTTTGGGTAAAATTATTGCTGAACCTATTTTGATCTTAATTTCTTCAGCAGTTGTATCTCCAATAACTAAATTGTGTTTCTTTTTGATATAACCTATTATAGCTTCATCAAGTTTAGTACCTGCTATCCTGACTGACTTGTGAACAACGACACCACCAAGGGAGATAACCGCCGCTTCTGTCGATCCTCCACCAGAATCTATTATCATATGTCCCGAAGGTGCTGAAACCGGTATTCCTGCTCCAATTGCTGCTGCCAGGGGTTCGTCTATTAGATATGCTTTGGCAGCTCCTGCGGAAAGTGTAGCTTCTAAAGCTGCCCTTCTTTCAACCTGGGTGCAGCCTGCAGGAACACAGACCATTACATTTGGTTTAAAAAGAGAATATTTACCAGTCACCTTGCCTATAAAATAACGAAGCATGGCTTCAGTAACCTGATAATCTGCTATAACTCCTTCTCTCATTGGTCTGTTTGCTATTAAAGAATCCGGTGTTCTTCCCAGCATTTTTTTTGCCTCCTCGCCTACAGCCACGACTTTATTATCATCTACGGAGATTGCCACAACGGTGGGTTCATTGGAAATAATTCCCTCCCCTGCCACCCAGACTAAGGTATTGGCTGTTCCCAGGTCAATTGCGATATTTTTTCTTAACATATTTTAATTATCTTCAAGTTACAATTTTTTACCAATTATACAGATATCATATAGAGATTAAACGATTATAGCATCTGAAGTGGGTTCTCACGATATCAACTAAATATTTTCAGCTGACGCATATAATCGGCTAATTCTGCTATAATCTAGTCTATGACAAGGATCAGGGTCTTTATTATGCTGACAACTCTCTTGGTAGTTGCCGTATTTGGTTACTTTGCATCACTTTATGCCAGAGGTTACAGATTTAACTTCAAAACATACAGCTTCCAACCAAGCGGAGTTTTAGTCTTAAAATCAGATCCTGACGGTGCATCAATATATATCAATGGCGATCTTTCTGGTGCAACAAATTCAAACCTAAACTTAGCGCCGGGTAGCTATGATGTGGAAATTAAAAAGGAAGGATTTACCTCCTGGAGTAAAAGGTTGATCATTCAAAAAGAAGAAGTAACCCAGGTAACTGCCAACATCTTTAGAATTGCCCCTTCTTTATCACCAATTACTTTTGACGGTGCAACTCTTCCCACCCCTTCTTCTGATTACTCAAAAATAGCATATGTAAACGAAAAAGGCTTGTGGGTAATGGAAACTTCAATTTTACCGATTGGATTTAGTAATGACCCCAAAAGAATAACCGATGGTGATTTAACCGGTGCCAAATTCCACTTTTCCCCCAACGGCCAAGAGCTATTACTCGAATCGGAGGTAGGAACCTATCTTCTGGCAACGGACAGTTTTATTTCTCAATCTGATAGGGTTAATGTGGGAGCCAGAAAAACAATAATTGAAAAAGAATGGGAAACAGAAAAAAAAGTTAAGGATACAAGACTTATTAATTCACTCCTTCCCATAATGATGGCCGATGTTATTTCAAACAGATCCAGCGATTATCATTTTTCACCGGACGAATCGATGGTTTTATATAGTGCGAGTTCCAGTGCCTCAATTGCAAATGACTTGATAAAACAACTTCCCGGATCATCTACCCAAAAACAGGAAAGAGATATCATACAGGGTAAAAACTATATTTACGATATCAAAGAGGATCGTAACTTCTTAGTAGGAACCGACCAAGATTCTCTTTATTGGCTTCCTACTTCAAGACATTTAATCAGTGCACAAGAAGGAAGTATCACTATAATGGATTACGATGGAACCAATAGGCAAAAGGTATTCTCGGGTGGATACATTTTCCCCTATGCTTTTCCTTTTGTTAACAGCAGCAGACTTTTAATACTTACCAATTTAGGGTCCGATTCAGCGGTTACCAACCTCTATTCCCTAAGTGTTAAATAGGAAATAAGATTAACTTTGCATAACCTGATATACTTCCTATAGTATGGGGGAAAGGATTATAATTTACGAAAGTGATGAAGAACTTAGATCAAGGCTCCAAATTGCCAGAGAGGTTAACAAAGCCGTTACGGCAATAGAGGACGCGACAAATACAAAAATTATAAACAAACAAAGCGTAGTTTACTTAGACATGAAGTTAAACATACAATTCCACTTGAGGCATATGAAGCATTAACACGAATTAGAGGCTATATAACAGAGGAAGAAAACGGTCAGACCTTACCATTAACTGTAGGAGTAGAACAACAATTCGATAAGTCACTGGTATTACAAAGTATTCTATCTGATATTGCCCCATTATTTGACAAGAGGTTTAAACAAAAACTATCACGTATTGATTTATTAAATGTTAGAGACAGTCTATTTAATATGTTAAAATTCAAATAGACTTAATGGTTGAAAAATATTGTTTTCTGTCCCCGTAGTTCAACGGATAGAACAAGGGAATCCTAATCCTTAAATGGGGGTTCAATTCCTCCCGGGGACACAAGTTTTTACATCGGGATGTAGTGAATCGGTATCACGCTGCGTTCGGGACGCAGAGACACTGGGTTCAATTCCCAGCATCCCGACTGATATCACTATTGGGTGTTAAATTAGTTCCAATTTTAGCTAAACGTGCATAGTCATTCTTGTGCTGAATAATCTCGTCTCTATTTATTACGCCTACAAACTTTTCCCCACTCGTATATATTACTCCATTAGGATATGTCAGTGTCTTGGAACCTCGAAGTTTAGCTAGTAATCTAAAGATTCTGTCAGTAATTGATGTCTTTTTCAACTCATTTTCTTTAAAGATATGAAAGCCATATTTCTCTAATTTAGGATTTAGTTTAGACGAGACACCTCCAAACAATGTTATTCCTATTAATCTAGAATCATCTTGTTCACAAGCCACAGATAAGTTATATAAACCTTCTGCCATGTCTCTAAATGCCGCAAGTTCTGTGGTTACTCCATCCCACGAATCAACATTTATTCCATCAAAATGTAATTCACCTGTAAAGCCTGATTTAAAATCAGGATTGATTTTAACAAAAGCAGGTTGTAATAAAGACTTATTTGAAGTAAAAACCCGGGAAACCGTAAACAACTTGCTAAATAATATACGATGTTTCACTTCTAATTTATGCATTCGATCCATTAAGCCAAACATTCCCAACATCGTAAAAAATCCTGACGAGGCAATAATAGCAGAAGTAGTGCTCACAATCGGATTAGCGGAATTGAGTGCAATGGGTGTAGTAATTATTGAGGCCAGGAAGGCTGGAATTGCAACTTCGTTTTGTACAACAATACGATCAGAAGCTGGTGGATTCTTAATCCAGCAAATCAAATCTGTTACCTTAGTAGGTCTTTTTGCCTGTGTTTCCTGGCTAACTTGAACTCTGTTTCCTCTCTGCTCCATTTCACGATTTGAGTCCACCTCGTGTTGTTCGACAGGTGGTGTATCATTTGTATTTTCTGACTCGGATGATGATACGGGTTCTGACTTTGTTTTGGATTCAGGAAGTGGGACTTGATGAATTTTATCATTGATTTCACTCCGTCTGTAAATTTCCTCTCCTCGCCCTTCTTCTGGCATAATATTATTTATTATAATGTAGTGAATCTTTTTGGTATACTAGACTATATATGGAAAAAGTATTTACAGCTTTAGGTAAAATATTTATAGTTCTTTTAATAATGGGTGTAGTTGGCTTTACGGGTGTATACCTAAGCAAGAAAGGATATATTAATACAAAAATTTTAGACAATAGCTCCCCCACCCCAATAGCAACAACATCAGTCAGTGGAAACTATAACTTGCAAGTGTTAGAAACTCCCTTACCGATATCTCAAACAAAAGTTGTTTCGGCAGGGCTGGATGCATCTTCCGGTCTTTCTTTTACTAAATATCAGCTCCAACTTCCAGGTGGCTGGATAGATAAACATACCTACGAGAACCCTGGAGTGCCCGTAGACACATTGCTTTTGACCAAAGGTCAGTATCAAATAAAGATCTTTCAGGCAGCAACGGGTGGAGCACTTTGTTTATATCCCGGAAGTGCACCATTTGAAGGCCCTAGTTCTTCGTTTGACAACTTTGTAGAGTTGAACACCACTGACGGAGTAACCTTACGAAGAAGCGGTACAACTGCATATTCAGGAACCACAAGAGGGTTTACAGGTTGTCAAAAATCTTTGGACGGAACATATCAACAACCTTCAACTTTCGGTCACATTTCGATAACAACACCCGTGACATACGACCTTTTAAACATGACTGAAATTGATGGAATATTAACTTCACTTAAAAAGATTTAACAATTTAACCAGATACTAATTCTTTTCTGTGTTCTTCCCAATCTTTGGAGTATAAGATCTTTTCTATAGCAAGATCATAATCACTTAACTCATTGTCGGTAAACCATATTGAAATTTCTCTCTTGGACTCTTCTACACTACCTGACGCATGGACCAAATTTCGTATAGACCTTTCACCCTCATCAGATACAAAATATGAATCAAGTGTCAAGTCATGAGTAATTGTTCCGACATCTGCTGATAATGGATTTGTATGACCTCTGATTTTGCGAACCGATGCTATAGCATGTGCTCCTTCAATAACCATTGCTACCACAGGACCAGTAGATAGATACCTGACAAGCTTTTTCTGGATATCCTTGGATATTTCAATAGGAGTGGGATTGCCAAGCGGATGTGTTTCTCCTCTTTCCTTATATGCAGTCAATGTTCGTTCTCCCAAAAGAATCATGTCAGTTTCGGGCTGTTTATAATGCTCGGTAGCTCTCTTGGCGTCCGGCCAAACCATTTTCATAGCTACAATTTTAAGTCCTTTTCTTTCAAATCTTGTTAAAATCTCACCGATTAATCCCCTTTGAACTCCATCTGGTTTAATTAAAACTAAACTTCTCTCATGAAGTGCTGTTTTCATTTAATTATTTTAGCAACTTTACAATCATTTTTATATAACCTAAATCTCCCAAGGGTGTATGTGGTAATCATTGTCTTTTTCACCCAATAGTCCAACTACTTTAAATTTTGTAATTTTATATTTCTTTAAAAAAGTGTTTAATGATTTCTGATTAAACTGAGCAAAGTTTGTTTTTACTTCAATTGGTAAAATACTTAAATCATCTCTTTCTATGATAAAATCAATTTCTTTTTGCCTCTTATTTCTCCAAAAATGAATATTGTTTCTTCCATATTTTTTTGTAAGCTCTCCAAAAACATTTGTTTCAAAAATTGATCCTACAAGGGTGCTCTGAAAATTATTCAGCCACAAAATTGATTGTAATCCACTATCGTACATAAATATTTTAGGATTTTTACTAATTTCAACACTCGGGCTATTACTAAAAGGGGTAACAAGTTTTACTATATAAGTTTCTTCTAAAATTGATAGGTATTTTTTTATTGTTGGCAAAGATAAGTTTGCCTCTCTGGAGAGTGATGGTATGTTAAGAATTTGCCCTGATTGAGACGCTAAAATCTTTAACATGCCATTAAACTTTGTTACATTAGTGATATCTGCTAAATCCCTAACATCTTTTCTAATATATGTATCAATTATTTGTAATAGATATTTTTTCTTTTTAACTTCATCGCTTTCAAGCACAACTCTTGGATAGCCTCCAAACTTAACAAATTCGCTATAGTACTTTTTGAAACTAGAAAGCGCAGCTACAGATAATTCACTTCCATATTGGTACTCTGATTTCTTAAATTCTAAAAACTCTTTGAAGGTTAAAGGAAATATTTCAAATTCAAATGTCCTTCCTGCTAATGAATTACTAAATTTTGACTTAATGTCAAAAGATGAAGAACCTGTCACTATCAAGTGTATATTTTTATTATGATCAGCGATAATTTTTAAAAATGAACTGGGATCATCAAGATATTGGATTTCGTCAATTAAAACAAAGGTGTCTTCTCCTTCTTTATAACCTTTATTAGATAAGTCAAGTAAAAAAGACTTCGTGCCAAGATTCATAATTTCCAAAAGTTCTGGAAGTTCTAAATCATAACTAAAAACTTTTCTTTGTTTCTTTTCTAACCAATTTTGAATAAATTGTAAAATGTGAGTTTTTCCAACTTGACGAGCACCATGCAAAACTATTATTCCCTCGTCACCAATATATGGCTCAATTTCGTCAAATATTGTCCTTTTATATAAGACCATGTTTCGAAAAGTATAACTTTTAATAAAGTCTATGTCAAGTATTAGCTAATTATCTTCTTGAATTTCTCATCACTCCCGTATGGTCCGATTAAAGCCAAGTTTAATCTTTCAGGAGCAAACAATCTTCTGGCTTCGAAGTTAACATCATCTAAAGTAACTTTATCTATAGCCTTGAAAACTTCTTCGGGAGTTTTCACTTTAGGAAGGAATAATTCCTGTTCACCATAAAAGCTAGCGACATCTCTTGTATCTTCCAAGGCCAAGGCCAGATGCCCTTTAAGAAATGCTTTTGCTTTAGAAAGTTCTTTAGTAGAAATTCTTAATTTACCTATAGTTATGCCATAATGCTGTTCCAAAACCACTTTTACAGCCTCTTCTGCTTTAGCTACGTCTGCCCCCACATAGGTTCCCATATAGCCTGCGTCAATATATCTATCCATTGAAGTTCTGACTGCATAGGCAAGTCCACGACGCTCTCTGACTTCTATAAACATGCGGGATGACATTCCCCCGCCTAAAATTGCAGAAAGAACGGACTGCGCATATTTACCTTCATAATTTCTGCCGTCAGCCATGAAACCCAGAATAAAATGTGCCTGTTCTTTCTTTTTATTGTGCAAAAGTATTTGGGCTTTTTTTTGATTATTCTTGAATTCAACTATTTGTGATTGCCTACTATTCCCTTTAAGTTTTGAGAAGTATTTTCTGGCTAAGTCAAGTAATTTTGATCGGGTAATTCCCCCTGCAACTGTAATTACCAAGTTCTGCGCAAAATACTTTTGTTTGATGTATGTTATAAAGTCGTTCCTTGTTATTCCCCTGACTGATTTTTCTGTCCCTGAAATATCCCATCCTAGGGGGTGGCCTTTGTAGATCAGTTCTTCAAAAACATCACCTATTTTCATCATTGGGGTATCCTCATACATCCTGATTTCTTCAATAATGGTGCCTTTTTCTCTTTCAATCTCTTCTTTATCCAAAATGGGGTTTAAGATCATGTCTGAAAGGACGTCAAAAGCAATTTCAACACTTTCATTTTGGCATTTGACAAAGAAGCTGGTGTATTCTTTACCTGTTCCGGCATTAAACTCTCCACCTATTCCATCTATTACCTCTGAAATTTCCTTTGCGGTTGGTCTTTTTTTACTTCCTTTAAAAGCCATATGCTCCAAAAAGTGGCTGATACCGTTAACCTTTTTTTCTTCATTTCTTGAACCTGTTTTTACCCAGATACAAACAGTTACTGAAGGAAGTGAAGGCATTGGAATTGTCATCACTCTGATGCCGTTTTCAAGCACATCTTTGAAGTAATTCATGGAAGTAGTATATACTAAATTATGTCAAAAATAATAAAGAGTTTGGAAGCCAGAGAACTTAAAAAAAGATCCTGGTCGGTTAGATTAGCAGATGATTTAACATCTGTTTTTGGCAGCTTTTTCTTTTTGTCTCTAAACTGTCTATTTTTCATTGTTTGGTTACTTATGAATACCGGAAAAATATCAGGTATTGTACCTTTTGATCCTTTTCCATTCCCCTTGATGACCACAATGGTATCACTTGAAGCTATCATCCTTACTCTTATCGTTCTTATGAGCCAAAACAGACAAAGTTTCATTTCAAGTTTACGTGAAGAAATTGACATGCAGGTAAATATTGTGGCTGAAAAAGAAATTACTAAAATACTGCAAATTCTTTTCAAGATTGCAGAAAAACAGGGAATAAAACTGAGTGATGCGGATCTTTCTGATATGTTAAAAGAAATTGAAGTCGGCTACATTGAAAGACAACTGGAAAAACAGATGACACAAAACTCCAAACCTTTAATTCAAAATGTAGTTGAAAAGGTGGAAGAAAGTATGATTCCAAAAAGAACTGATAAAGTTAACAACTAAATCAACTTATTGATAATCATAATACACATCTAGTATAATAAATATTATGAGTGCGGATATACAAATAATACATTTTCCATCTTCTGAAAACCCTAAAGTTTCTGAAGAACCTAAGTATTTCAACCCAAGCATCCCGAAAACTGTCGCTAACTGGAACAAAACTGTAGGATCAAGTGTTGAAGAGGTTAGACATTCCCAAGGATTTTCCTTTCAGGAAGACTTTAGTGGTGTACCGATAGTTATAATTAAGTCACACTAATTACATGTCGTTATGTTTGACTGTTCCTAATTCATTTCCTTCAAAATAGGTGTGTGTTACATTTTTTCCGGAGCTTCAATCCCCAATAAATTCAGTCCATTCTTAATAACTTGGCCAGTTCCTTTAGTTAGAAGTAATTTAAATTCTTCATTCTCCCCTCCTATTATTTTGTGCTTATTATAAAAAGTGTTAAATTTGGAAGCCAGTTCATACAAATAAGTGGCCAGAATGTTCGGTGAGTAACTTTTGGCTGCATTCACTATTACCTCAGAGAATTGGGCTAATTTACGTAAGACAGCTATTTCTTCAGGAGCCAACTCACCTATATTTTTACTCTCTATAGTTAATTTTTTGATTTTTGATTTTGTTAAAACACTTCTTGTTCTGGCATAGGTATACTGCAGATAAGGTCCAGAGTTTCCTTCCATGTTTAGTATTTCATTCCAATCAAAAATAATCTCCGTATTTGGATCCCGTTTTAGATCATTGTATTTTAACGCACCCATGGCAACCTTCTTGGCAGTATTGACATCTTCGGAACCTAACAACTTTGCTTTATCAACAGCCTGAGTCAGAAGATCCTCCATCCAAATTACATTCCCTTTACGTGTGGACATTTTCCCCTCTTTAAATCTAATTAGACCATGGCCAACATGAACCCTTTGGCTTTCCTTATACCAGTTAAGCATTTTCTCAATTTCAAAAAGTTGTCTGAAGTAAAGTGTTTGTTCCGAACCTACTTCGTTAATCACTAAATCCGGATTGTATTTATCTAATCTGAATTTGTCTGTTGCAAGATCCCTTGTATGGTATAAAGTAGTTCCATCTTTTTTTAGAATCATTGCAGGAGGGTATATATCATTTTCAAAAAAGACCAATTTAGCACCAAGTTCACCAGATTTAAGTAGTTTTTTCCTTGTTAATTCGTCAATTATAGCTGGGATTCTGCCTTCAAAATAGCTTTCCCCCAGACCTCTGCCGTTTTCAAACTCTGAACTGAACTTAACACCCAAAATCTTATAAATTCTATCGAACTCTTCAAAACTCCAATCAACACATTTTTGCCAAATCTCTCTAGCCTCAGTATTACCTTGCTCCAGCTTTCTAAACCATTCCCTACCTTTATCTTCAAGTGTAGGATCTTTTTCTGCCTCCTCATGGAATTTAACGTATAGATCAACTAGCTCCTTGACTGTATATTCTGCGTCTTTTTCCTTTTTCCCCCAAGTCTTAATAGCATATATTTGTTTTCCAAACTGCGTTCCCCAATCTCCTAAATGGTTGTCCCTTAACACTTTCCAGCCAGTAAATTCTAATAAATTTGCTATAGCATCTCCAATTATGGTTGATCTTAAATGTCCTACAGTAAAAGGTTTGGCAATATTAGCTGAAGAATACTCAACAATTGCTGTTTTTACTTTTGGATGGGTGGTCTTTCCATAATTTTCTTTATCTCTATCAATAGTTATCAAATTATTAATTAATATATCATTTTTTAACCAGAAATTGATAAAACCCGGACCTGCAACCTCTACTTTTTCTAAAATTTTAGCATCTTTGTATTCTATTATCTTTTCTTTTATTTCCTTTGCCACAATTTTAGGATTTTTCATTAGCTCTTTTGCGAGTATCATTGCAATATTTGACGAGTAATCTCCAAATTGTTCATCAGTTGCAAAATCCACACGTGGATTTTTAAATCCCGTAGCTTTTTCTAACATCTTAGTTAAAACTTCTACTAACATAATTGATGTCTCCGCCATAATCTTATTCTATCACTTACAAAGTTAATAATTAATGATTGGGGTGTTGAACTCCCTCAGTTGCTTTTTCAAAATGTTCCTTTAACTCAGGCTTTTTTTCATAAAGCTTTTTTAATCCCTCATTATGAGCGGCTTTATTAGCTTGCCACTCTGCAATTTGCTCTTTAGTAGGTTGTTTTTTTTCATTAGTCATAATAATCGCCCCCTTTTGAATATTCTTTAATAATTTCTTTATAAAAATCTACACATTTGTCCAAATTTTTAATCTCACAATATTCGTTTGGTTTATGAATGCAACTTGGTTCACCTGCACCAAAGACAACAGCAGGTATTCCAACCTTGGTAAAGAAACACATATCATTTGATCCAAAACTTGATAACAAATTTGCATTAGTAATTTTTTTGACTATTTTAACTATTACTTCTTCTTTACTTGTATATCCATAGGAAGCAGAGGGGTACAAAAACTCAATTTTTATTGATGGATCTATACTTTTGGCGATATTATTAATCAAATCAAATGCTTTTGTATGAACTTCGGGCGTGGTTCTTATATCAAAAGCTGCGATACAGGTGTCAGCAAATTTATTAGGTGAATTTATGTCCCCACCAATTATTGCAGTCAAAGATATGGTCGGAATACCCATAAACTCATTTTTATAATTTTTTTTCCAAACTCTATTCTCTTTATTTAATTTATCGATGAGTTTGTAAATTAATTTAATTGCATGTTTTTTTATCACTTGAGGCTGGGATCCGTGTCCACTGTCTCCTGTTGCTGTTGCTTTTACAAATAAGTTCCCTTTGTGCCCGATTTCTATTTTTTCTAAATTAGTTGGTTCACCTAAAACTCCTGCAATATTTTGATATTCACTTTTGTGATTTTTGTCAAACCATTTAATAAATTCTTTTGTTCCAGACCCGTCAACTTCTTCATTAACAACAAATGTCATCCAAAGATCACAGTCTGGAACTTCTTTCGAAAATATTTCAATTAGTTTTAATGAAACAGCAATTGAGGCTTTCTCGTCACTTGCCCCCAAACCATAAATTTTATCGTTATTAATAAATCCCAAGAAGGGACTACTATTCCAGAGTGCTAAATTGCCAGCAGATACAGTATCAACATGTGAATTAAAAATCAGCGCAGATTTTGAGTTTTTACTTTTTATTTTAACCACAACGTTCTTTCCCACATAAAACGGTTTGAATTTATATGATTTTATATTTCCAAATATAACTTTTTGTATATGATCTTCCTGTCCGGAGAAAGACTTTATTGAAATTAGTTTTTGTAAAATTAATTCAGTTTTCATGTTATTTTATTTTTACGGGCGTATCACAACAAATTTTCCCCTGTTTTTTTGCCTTTATAAGATTTGGGCAATTTGCACATTCACTCCAAACATCGGCGGGTAGTTCATTAGGATCTTCAATTACCTCTGCGCCATTATCCAAAAAGATTTTTATGCTTTTATCATTACATAAAGCAAATAACTTTTCGTCTCCATTTGATTTTGCTTTTTGAATCAAACTAGACACAACTTTATGACCGATACCTTTCTCTCTTTTCTTAGGATCAACTACAACTGCCCCCAATTCTTTCCATCCATCTGACCAATCAAAAGTTTGTGCCCCAAATCCTTCCGGATTACCATCTCCATCCACAACAACAACCGCCTTTCCATTATTAATAAAGGCTTTTATTTCTTCTGAACTTTTAGGCAGCATTGACTTGGACTCTTTTGTCCATTCTGATATTTGATCAAACATATAATCTTTCATAAGTGCGCTTGGTGGGAATCGAACCCACAACCACAAGCGCGTGTTAGACTACATTTCACTGGTTTTTATTCCTGTGGGAATGTAGTCTATTTGGGATTATTTTGTTATTCTCTTGTTGTTATTTTGTTACACAGACTGGCGATCCTCGAGCTCCGGTCACACAAACGATTTTGTCGTCTGTGTTTTTATTGCAGCTTGTTAGCAACATGACCAGAATCAAAAATAGAGCAATCACCCGTGTTTTCATCTTCCAGCGCCGATTCTGCCAATATCTCCTTCTCGATATTGTGGTTTCCATGGCTCTATAAACCACTCAACGGGAAGTTTGCAATAAGAGCATTTTTTGACAGGATACGTACTACTGTACCTAAGTAATGCTCCACAGTTGGGGCATGAGCACTCCACTAACTCATTACTACTTTCCTTTTTTGCTCTCACTACAATCTTTTTCTTACCGCCTGCTATTTCAGCAAGATAAACATTGGTTGTCATACTAAACTCCTTTATTTATATTTTTATGTGCGATTTAGAACAACAAAAAAGCCCCTCTGATCACCAAAATTAATTAGTAATCAAAGGGGCCCTTCCGGACTGTACCACCCTTTTTTAATTATCCTGATTCAACAAAAAACCGCGTAACCGCGGCTTCGAAACTACAAAGGATAATCCTTATTTTTTCGAAAGCTTTAGTTTCCCAACACTTTCTAGCTTATTTTTACGGTTTGCTTCCGTCAGATATTTTGATCTGCAGCTTGTGAATCGCGACTCCACTAAACGCTTTTATTAAAATGTAAAGTTATTATACCAATAAAAACTTTCTTGTCAAGTTTTTTACTTGACTTAATTGATATTGTCATGATAGTATCTAACCATCACGATGACTGGACTAGCCTAAGGTTTCGACCGACCGCGAATGCCAGTCTTTTTTTGTTCCAAGGAACCTCTCAGTAAATCTATCCTTACAATCAATTTTCTTTTATTAAATTTTCTAAGTAAGCTGGAATAGTGTGCAGTTGGTGCAAGGATTTTTAGTAGTTTATTCTTCATTTCAAGATATTCAACCAAGCAATGAAAATCACCATCGCCTGAAACTATTATAGCTTTATCATAATTCTTAAATTGAATCATTGCATGGAGCACTAATTCTGCATCAACGTTTCCTTTTATTTTTACTTTTTTCTGATTATGATGTTCTAAAGTCGGCTTAAATATTAAAATATATCCCACTTCCTGTAAAAACGCATACAGTGATTCATTCCCTGTAACCTGGCCTATAAAAAGATATACTTTTTCGGCTCTATATTTGTTTAGAAGATAAAGTCTGAATTTCTTCCAATCCAATTTCCATCCTTGGCTTCTGACACCAAGGTTTAGATTCTGAGAATCAATAAAAGCGTAAATTACTTGTTTTTTACTTTTCATATTTTCATTGTATCAAAACAAAAAGCCCCCCTAATCACCAATTATTTTGGTGACTAAAGGGGCCTTTCGGCGGTACCACCCTTATATTTAACTTAATTTACTCACTCTTGGCCATTTCCTGCCTAGCTCTCCAAATCGCGACTTTGGATCAAAAGCTTAATACTTTGGTAAGTGTAGCAAAAATATAAAATTCTGTCTATAAATGCTATAATTTCATAATATGGTTATAAGAATTGAAGGGACCCCAGACATGGTTCAGTTTGAAGTAGGAGACTCTTTCAAAACGACCAATGGGGTAAAAGTGAAAATTAATCCTGGAATTGGTAGGATTACTGAATTTCCTACAGATAATCTGGTCAGAATTCAAAACCTCACTATTGACAGTCCGGATCAATCTTGGGAAGTTAAGGTTAAACCTGGTACGATTGAAGCCTTTATTCAAAAGGCAGTAAAAAAATCCAGTTAAAGGAATAATTATTAACTTCTTAGCTCGGTAAGCACTCTATCTGTTATTTCTTGAACATTTTCAAGGTTTTTATTATTTTTTATTGCGATTGTCATTGCCATTAAAGCTAATCCAATTCTGTATTTCTTTACTTTTTCTTCCACTATCTCTTTCATCATCGAAGCTACAATATCCGGGTGAGGAATTAATTCCGGACTAATACGATGTATTCTGTTTAGTGCTTCCTTATAATCTGCCGCATCTGTTCTGAATCTTAAATCAACAACTTTTTTATCAACTAAATTAAATATTCCAATTGAAGTATTTGTGGTGGCGTTTAAGGCACTTACAAACTTTCCTTGTTTTAATTTTTTTTCAATAATACTGGAAATCTGTACCGTGCCTCCTGATACAAATCCATATTGCCTATTTAAAGCAAATTTAAAAAACCTTTGTGCACGGTCTGGAACGTATGCAGCCAATACACCAATCGTACCCATACCAGCTCTTGCTCTTTTTATTTCTGCCTGCATGAAGTTGCTTAATTTTGTAATCGCATTGAGAAGAGAGCCATCTCTTTTGGCCATTCCAATCAGATATTCGGCTGACGTGGGTAGTTTACCTTTTTTAGTGGGTAATGCCTCCTCAAGCATTAATGCAAAATGGTTAAGTTTCTGGATGCTTGGGAGAAAGGCCATTTGTAACCCTGCCGGAACTCCACCACCTCTTTCTATATTAGGAGCCACACAGACATAACCTGATTCCCCACCCATAACAGTCAACCAAGCCTGCGACATCAAAACCGACATATTCAATTTTGGATTAACTGAATCAATTGCCATTTTATATAATTTTTCTTCAGCTGAAGCCATTTGATAGCTTGTCTCCAAATCTACCATCACAAATCTTTGTTCTCCTTCTCCTACCCAAAATTTACGTAAGACATTTGTTCCTGTAATTTCTCTTTCTTCATCTATATCAAAACTTTGGATAATCTGATTGAAAACTCTTTGACCGTGTTCTCCATCATTATTCAAGTGATTAAAAAGCATTTTTACATCGGTAACTTTACCGTCATCATCAGTCATTAAAATTATTTTAGCTACCAAATGGTCATCAATCATCTCAGCTAATTTTAATTCGTTCTCTAATTCTGTTTTCGGTACAACAGCCACCTGAAACAAAGTGTCAACACCCTGATGGGACGGATCTCTGACAACAAAATCTCCATCATCATTTAAGTCAATTCCCCATTCTTTAAAACTATCCCCAACAGTCTTACCGTTTTCAATTTCATATGGAGTGGGATTTACTCTGTTTTGTGTAATCGACTGGATCCATTCATTTACATGAGCTTTATCAAGCCTATTTTCAAAATTAAAAAATGCCCCCATTTTAGTCTGATTAAAGATCTTCATAAGACCGTAAGTATTAGCCAGGATTGCTCTTTTTAATCCTTCATTCACAATTTCCATGGCTTCTTCTTCGCTTATCCCTTTAACTGGTGCTTCAATAGACCATATTCCAGATTCATTCCCAACAGCTTCCGAAGGAAGACCTTCTTCCTGTGCCATAATTGCCTCTTGGGGAAATCTGTGAAAAAAGAAGCTTCTTGCAGATCCAATTGTTGGTTTAATATCTTCAGATCCAAGTATCACTCCCAATGAAAACTCGGTCAATTTATCTGCAGCCATGTGACCATAATTTTTTCTGGTTATTTGAAGAGCTTGGGCTAATTGCTTTGCAGGTGAAATAGATTCATTTTTTAGCTGGAGGTATGTATCAGTTACTCCTCTTGTGGCAGGTTCTTCCATTATGTGTTATTAATTATAACAAATGAATTGCAGCCTTGACAGTTCTATCCACAATAAAGTTTTTATTTTTATAATTACTGGCAGGAAGACTTGGTTCGTCAGCAGCAAAACCGTAATGAGTACCTTCCAATCTTACATGAATCCTTGAATTTTTACCCAAACCTTTTTCCAAAACTCTTCTTGACTTGGGTCTATCAACAAATACATCATTATTGAAAGTACAAACAACGTTAGATTCTGGATCAATATCCAACCCACTTAAATCCGGCATTGGGGTTTTTAAATATAAATTGGTAATAAACGCCCCAGAAACCTCTTTATCCGTAACAGCATAGACTTCATTATGAAGCCTTTGTAAATCTGTCTGTCCTTCACCAATATATGCATTAGTAAGCCTAGGCACTACCAGTTTTTCAACATCTTCATCCAGTCCGATACCCTTTAGTTTAGATATCAGATGGCTTCCGTAACCCAAAACCAATCGGCTTATTAATGGATTGCTGCCTGGATGCTTAAAGACAGGAGCTAAAATAATTCTTCCGTTTCGCTGAATTCCCCAATTTTTCCTTAATAACATTATTCCACCCCTGGAATGTCCGGTTTCTACCAATACTTGGTGGTCAGGCTCAAGTCCCAATGCAGCCAAATATAGATCTGTTGCCAAGTCAAATTCTTTTGTACTTGCTAAAAACTTATCTTTTACCAAAAGATCGAGCGGTTCTTCAAATACGCTTTCGTATTGTCCAGGATCATCCATTACGAGTCCGTACCCTTCCCTTCCGGTTTGATTGAAAAACTCATTCAAAACAGAATACGGTAAAGAACCCACTGCATGTCTTGATGAATCCCAACCAAAGTAGTATCTGAATTGAGCTGCAGCTGATTTGATAACACGATAAGCATCTCTGTTGTTGTTTTCCCATGTGTCTCTTCTCAAAAGTAATCTGAAACTAAAATTTTTCAATTTGGTAGCTTGAGCCAACTTAGCCTTCAACTCATTTGAAATTAGAGGATGATCTCCTGAAGTCAAATTACTCATTCTATAATCTAAACCGATTAATTTTTGATACCCTGGGATATCTGGAGACAACGATCCCTCAATTACTGCATTCATTCTATGAAATATATTATCCGATCTCAAGTCAGCAGGCTCAATTTGATAACCATATCTTAGTGCACCTTGGATATCAACTTCATCCATAGTGTATTCTTTTTTAAAAGATTGCCATTGATGTCCACCTTGTAAATACATAGCTCGACTTCTGTTCAAAAGATATTCCTTTCCTGCTACTTTTGTCATTTCGCTGATTCCTAGAAGTTCGGGATTAAGATTACTTGATCTGTGTATAGTATCCATCATTAAATTTTATCTCAATAAATAGGAATGAACAATTGTCTAGTTAATAAAAATTCTGATTTAGTCTTTAACCCAATATTTATACTGATCAGTTATTAATTGAGCATCTCCATTTTGATCAGTCCTCATAACTTTAACATTATATTTTTGAAGTAGATCAAGAACTTCTTGGTGAGGATGCCCATAACTGTTTTTTGCTGCCACACTAATAACTCCTATTTCCGGCTTAGCTACTTTCAAAAGTTCTTCTGATAAACCATTCTTTGAACCATGGTGAGGTACCTTGATATAGTCTAC
Organism: uncultured Gammaproteobacteria bacterium; assembly: GCA_964541395.1. Taxonomy (GTDB): domain Bacteria; phylum Patescibacteriota; class Microgenomatia; order UBA8517; family UBA8517; genus CAZIPM01. The sequence goes on from CAZIPM010000012.1 coordinate 21,037, forward strand.
GTCCTGTATTTTTTCCTTTTTGGAAATCAAATCACTGACTGCGTCTTCGATATCACCTGTAAATATAGCCTCGAATTGACCATAATCCAACAAAGTCGCAATGGAATAGTTGTTGGTCTTCTTGTCTGTGAAACCAAGAGAAGGATGAAGTATATCCAAATGTATCAGACCTAACCTGATAGCAGGTGTGTCTGAGGGGTGGATGACAGTGATACCTTTACCCCCCACCTCACCTGCTAGCACTTGGATAGTCTTATTGCTAAATTGTTCCTGTGTTATATCGTTTGTTAAAAAAGTATTAACACTATATCTTTTAAATACTTCAGGAAGACCCCCAGAATGGTCGGTGTCCGGATGGGTCAAAATAACCAGTTCTATTTGTCTGTCCCAAAACGGCATGTATTTTCCCAGACAATCCAGAACTTTATTATCCGGTCCCCCATCTATAAGTATCTGGTCAAAGTTATGGGTTATCAGTATTGCATCACCCTGTCCGACATCACAAGCTATAACTTTTAGATTATTATCTACAGAAACCACCGCCAACCAGACAATTGCAGAGATAATAAGTAAAATCAAAAAAAGAATTTTATGCATTTTGAATAATCATGTTAAACCACCAGGTAAAAGGATAAACCATTAAAAGAACAAACCGAGCTAATGATGGAACTATAAAACTTATAAGTGCTGCAGCTCCACCGATGACCATGATAAAAGGAATTGTCCAAAGGATAAGAGCATTAATGACAGGAGATAATAAATTGAACTGGCCGAAGGTAGCAAAGATAATCGGAGCTACACCTATTTGGGCAACTAAAGAAGTAGACAGTCCTTCTCTTAATAATTTAGGAACAAACTGTAATTTACTATCAAGTTTTGCTTGAAACAACATCAATGACATTGTGGCTACAAAAGAAAGTATAAAGCCCAGGTCTGTCAACCAAACAGGTTTTATAAGTAACATCACTCCGGCTGTTAAAACCAACAACCTCCAGGAGTTAACAAGTCTTCCCCTGCTTTGTGCCAAAAATACAATGCCTCCCATTATCCCTGCTCTTATTATCGGAGCGTCAAAACCTGACAGAATTATATAAATAAAAATTGCAGCAATTGTTATCCAAATTGCAATACCGCGTCTAACGACAAAAACCAAAATACTCATCAAAAAAACCGAGACCATGGAAACATTTGTTCCAGATGCTACCACCACATGGGCAGTCCCTGTTGATTTTAGCTTTTCCCAAAAACTTTGGGGCATATTTTTAGATCCCAAAACAGTCCCCGCAACCAAACTTGCCATTGGTTCCGGAAGTACCGATCTGTAAAATTCTATTATACTTTTTCTAATTCCAAATAAAGGATTATTGCTCTCTGAAACCTTAATAAGATTAACCTGTAGTAATCTTCCGTCATTAACCTTTCCTTCAATAATTATTTCATCTCCGTAAGTTATTTCGGGGTATAAAGGCAAATAAGTTTTAAGACCCATTATTTTAAGATAAACCCTGTCGGAATAACGGATTGGTTCTGTCGTTACCACTGTTGTTATCCTTATAAAATCACCGTTTTTAAAGGAAGGTTTTTGTTCAACATGGCGGATTATTATCAAAAAAATTAATAGGAGAAAAAACAGTTTTTGCATTACATTGCGGTAATTTTGTTTTTAATTTTTTCGTAGACACTTTCTTTCAAAACACCTTTTGACAGCAATTCTTCAATAGTTGAGTAAGGTCTATGTTCAATGATACTTTGGCCGTAAACAGGCCCAATTCCCGGAAGTGTATCCAAATCACTCAGGCTTGCAGAGTTAATATTTATAAGTCTGCCATTTTCAACCCCTAAAATAACCTGATCCAGTTTGATACCCCCGGTTGTATTAGCACTCAAAACTTCTGACTGCGAATAGATGTATAATTTTTGGCCGTCTGTTAGTTTACTTGCCCTATTGATATTTTTTTCTAACCATCCCCTGTCGGCGTTAGCAGACACCCCTCCGGAAATAATCAATAAGTCATCAATTCTTGAACTAAGAGGTAACTTATAAACCCCCGGTTTTTCCACTGCTCCCGCTATTTCCACTACAATAAACGCAAGGTTCTCTTCGGATGTGGTGTCCTGACTGCCTGTAGACCCATCTAAAACCTCTACACGACTTCCTCCTGTCAATCCTCCAGTTTTGTAACTTATGACTCCCAGACCCACTAGGATAAGTCCAACCAATATGAAGATTAAAAGGTTATAATTTTTCTTCAAAAAATCTTCCATAATTTGGTATAACATAAACCCCATAACATAAGAAGGTAGATTTTATAGACATATTGAATTTCTTAATCTTTTGTGTAACAATATCTCCAATATGATTGATACTTTTTTCACGGAAGTGACAGTTCAGAGGAAATTATTGGCTAGAAGTATAACTCTACATGAACAAACATATAAAGTTGAAGGTAGTAAAGAAACGAGAATACCCCTTTCAACTGGTGCAGAGCTGCAAGTTATCAATAATCCAGATGAAAACGGTTTGAGTTGGTTATCAATTGACGATCCTCATCATCCTCCTTTTGCAGAAACCAGAGGTTTTGTTACAGATTCAAGACCTACTAGATTAGTTGATCCGGATTTACTTATCGGCAGTGTAGTAGTAATAGGTGAAAGAAAAAACTCTAATCCAGAACGAAGCTAAAAATATACTTAAATCACTTAGGTAAATCAAAATAATTGCTCTCAAACAATTTAATTCCTCTACGAACTAAGCCGCTATTAAGTTTGATTGATCTTTGTCTCAATTTTTGGTTTCCATAAGACTTAAATTAACAGCTCTCTCAATTTCATCAACAAAACTTAGAGGTTCTTCAACTATAGAAATTTAATTTTATTACATTTATGCAACAAAACTAACAAGTTTTCCAGGCACGTAAATTTCTTTTTTGATTATAGAGTCTTTTCTGAAATCTCCTGCTGGGCGCATCATTAAATTGTCTGGAAATAAATATTTCATAATGCGACATGGGGAAGCCACAAATAATATAAA
>CAZIPM010000012.1:24077-31028 GCA_964541395.1 uncultured Gammaproteobacteria bacterium
CACGTAAATTTCTTTTTTGATTACTTTTCCACCCAAAAACTTTGAAACTTTCTCGTCTGATTTTGCCAGTTTTATTATTTCATCTTTATTCCCCGATTGTTCACTCCCTACTGTAATCAGAGATCTGACTTTTCCATTGATCTGAATTATTATTTTAACCTTACTCTCCAAAAGATATTTTTCATTCCATTTCGGCCAAGATGACACATGAATCGATTCTTTTTGTTTAAAGTGTGTTTGCCATAATTGCTCCGTCATATGAGGGGCAAATGGAGCCAGAAGTTGAACTAAAACTTTTAGCATTTTGTTATCAGTTCCCAATTTCTCCATTTTATTGACCAGCTCCATAATAGAAGCTATCGATGTATTATATTTAAACCCTTTAATATCCTCTGTGACTTTTTTAATTACTTGGTGAGTTTTAAAACAAACTGCCATTAAATTTTCTTTTGTTGGTTTGTTTTCTTTTTTCTCAAATAGTTTTAAGACTCTGTTTAAAAACCTAGACATGCCTTCTATGCCTGAATCTCTAAAGTCCGGATATCCGTCCATGGGTCCTAAAAACATAATGTAAAGCCTCATTACGTCAGCTCCATATTTGTCTAGGTAAATATCGGGGTTGACTACATTCCCCCTGGATTTACTCATCTTGGCACCGTCTTTAATCATTAAACCGTGGGCAAAAAACTTGGGGAAAGGTTCTTCATGATCCAGATAACCTCTGTCATACATAACCATGTTGACAAATCTGGCGTACATCAAATGCAAAACCGAATGTTCCGCACCACCAAAATACAGATCAACAGGTAACCATCTAGTAGATCTATCTTTATCAAATGGTTCTTTTTCTATATCAACACTGGGATACCTTAAGAAATACCACGAACTATCTACAAATGTATCCATTACATCTGTTTCACGCCTGGCAGTACCACCGCAATTAGGACATTTTGTCTCAAAAAATTCAGGGTGGTTGGCTAAAGGACCTCTCCCTGTGCCTTCCGGTTTATAGTCTGATATATTTGGAAGTAGTACAGGTAGTTCATTTTCAGGCACAGGTTGCCATTTGCATTTGTCACACCAGACCATAGGAATGGGTGCTCCCCAGTAACGTTGTCTGGAAACCAACCAGTCACGAAGATGGAAGTTAATGTTTCTTTCACCTATTTTTTCCTTGACTATCCATTTAACTAAATCTGTAATTAATTCAGTTGATATATTTTTACCTGTAAATGGCCCAGAATCTATTAACTCACCCTCATTTGAATGGGCATTAACAGGTAAGTCTGGTTGTGTTCTTTCAACAACTTCTTTTAGCCCGATCTTATATTTTTGAGCAAATTCATAGTCTCTGGGGTCATGTGCAGAACATCTGATAATTCCCGTACCAAAATCCATCAAAGCAAAGTTGGCAAGCCAGACAGGCATTAATTGATTATTAAAAGGATCCTTAACGTACCTGCCCGTAAATATTCCCACTTTATCATCCAATTTACTTCCTCTGCTATTTTTATTTTTCTTAAAAATTTCAACGAATTTTTCTACATCTTTCTGATATTCAGTACCTCTTACTAATTGATTAACCATTGGATGTTCTGGGGCTATTACTAAGAAAGTGTCTGCAAAAAGCCATGCCGGATATGCGCTAAAAGCGGTAAGTATTAGATCAAGATCTTTAACTTGATGATTTATTAGGACACCTTCTTTTCTTCCAATCCATTCCTTCTGGGCAACCTTAACCCTATTGCTCCAATCTATTTTATCTAAACCCTGCAAAAGTCTGTCGGCATAATCAGTAATTTTAAAAAACCATTGATCCAAGCTTCGCTTGTCAACAATTGTTCCACACCTCTCACATACTTTTAAATCATCAGATGCGGGAACCGAGTTACCGTCTTTATCCTTGGGATCTTTGCCTGCAAGCTTAGGGGTCATTACCTGTTCATCAGCTAAAACAGTTTTACAGGAAGGACAAAAATTAACCTCTGCTTTTTTTCTGTAGGCAAGGCCGGCTTTGTACATTTCCAGAAACAACCACTGTGTCCATCTGTAATAAAGAGGATCAGAAGTAGTCACTGTTCTGGTCCAGTCGTAGCCGTGACCCAAGGCTCTCATTTGATCTTCATAGTGTTTTGTTGTTCTTTCGACAACTTTATGTGGGTTTTCGTTAATCTTAATTGCATAGTTTTCGGAGTGAATTCCAAAAGAGTCATAGCCTATTGGCTGAAAAACAACTTTGCCGTTCATTCTCATAAAACGGCCGTAAATATCAGACCCTGTTGATGCAAAGGCATGTCCTGCATGGAGTCCTTCTGCGGAAGGATACGGAAACATCCAGAGGTTATAGAATTTGTCTTGTTTGGAAGTTTTATTGATGTCAGGAGTATATATACCTGACTTTTCCCAGACATCATGCCATTTTTTTTCAATATTTTTGTGGTTGTATACTGCCATCGTCAGTATTTTACCACTTTTCTTCGTGTAATTACGCGGATTTATAGCTTCTCTCAAACTCTTCTTTCACTTTTTCATCCAAATAGACCTTAATTAAAGATTGATATGGAACATCTTTACTATTTGCAATCATCTTAAGGTTATCAATTAAAGATTCTGTAACTCTAAGGGTAATTGTTTTTGTCGACATCTTAAGATTTGGAAAGATTGGATTTCTTATGGCTTTTTTTAAGTCATAATAATCAGTAATTGCATGGATTTCCCAAAATTTAACCTCTTCAGCCTCTGATTTAAACTCAGGAATCTTTTTTAATATTTTATTTTTTTTAGTCATTTATATCACCTCTTTCTTTTTTATTTTGATCTCGCGCCATCACAACTCTTATATTATTTTCTCTAAGCGTAAAAACCAGTGCAATTTTCCTTCCTATTAAGGTCTTTCCAAGTACCTTAAACCTCTCTTCATAAATTGAGTGCTTAGAATCACTCAAAATTATTACCCTTTTGTCTAAAAACACTTCTTCACATTCCCGAGAACTAACTTTGTGTTTTTTAATATGACCTAGATTTCCATTATCCCACTCAAAACCTTCAAGTTTAGGAAAATACAGGCTCATTTGTATTTAATAGTACAATACATGATAATTTTTGTCAAGAGCATGTGTTAAACTGAAATTATGTTATCCGAACTAACTATAATTATCCTTTTGTATAGTGTTTCATATCTTATCTTTAAAAAAAATCCAACATTTATAAAGATAAGGCATTGGGTGGATCTGGTTACTTTAGCTTTGACAGCTATATTTGTTATTGCATGGATTGATGTTTTTGATTATTCAGTTTTGTTTTTTCTATATATAGCTATCTCCTTGGCATTTATAGTCTATTTGATACTAAGACTCAGAAAGGCGGAGTTTAAAAAGTCCAAGGCCGAAGAAACCATTAAAATCTTAAAAGACGAAGAGAAAGTCTTGGAAGATGAAATTAGCAACTTCAAAAATCAAAATGAAAAACCACTTTCCTAAAATTAAAATTTGGTTTGTTTTAATACTTTCTCTTGTTTATATCGTAGGAAGAGATAAAACTACTACATTGCTTGCCCAAAGCAGGATTGAATCAAATAACTATAGAATCCAGTTTCCCAATTTCAACAGCGGCGCAGGAATACCTTCTTCAAGTGGATATAAATTAGACTCTACAATCGGCCAGGGAGCAGCAGGTTTGTTTTCTTCTTCCGGCTATCGTGTCAAATCGGGATTCCAGTATATTCACTCCATAATTCCATTTTCCTTTTCGGTTTCAGATATACAGATAAACTTTGGCGCTCTGACTCCCAATTCTTTTTCTACCGACTCTTCTTCTTTAACAGTTTCCGCAGGAGGAGCCGGAGGGTATTCGGTAACTGCAGCCGAAAAAACACCTTTAAAATCTTTAAATGATTTAAATACCATTGCAGACACTACCTGTAATGCCGGTGGCTGTACAGAAGTTACGGCTGCTGTCTGGAATAGTACCAGTGCCTATGGTTTTGGCTATAATATGGCAGGAGACGATGTCCCTGCAGGATTTGTTGATTCTACTTACTTTAAACAATTTGCCGATTTGTCAAATAGCGAATCACCGCAAACTGTAATGAGTTCAGCTAATGTAGGCACATCCCGCGTGGCAACAATTACCTATAAAATAAATGTTTCATCGGTCCAACCTGCCGGAAGTTATCAAAATGTTATTCTGTTTACTGCAGTACCGGCATATTAAGAAGTTAAAGGATAATCCATGAAATACAAATTTAATAAAAGTGCACCAAAATTAAATTCTTTTTATCTTTTTCTAGTGTCATTAATGTCACTTCTTTATATTATGTTACCTTTTGATATATATGCTCAAGATCCATTATCAATTTCGGTTACTCCGCCCATTTACGAAGTAATGATACAACCCGGCAAAGAAATTACCCAAGTTTTTAGCGTCACTAACCTTGGTGGAAAAACTACCCTTAAACCTAAAATTGTTTATTTTGAGCCTTCTGACTTATTGGGTAACGTCAAAATTACAGATAAACTTGCGCCAGATTGGATTAAATTTGATCCACTCCCTATATCTTTGGATCAAGGTCAAAGTCATGAATTCATTGTCCTGATTTCCCCATCTGTAGATGTCCCCGAGACAGACCATAACATAACAATTCTTTTTGAAACGGCAACAGCTCAAGATCTTTTAAAAGATAATTCTGCTTTCTATAACGCCCAAATCGGGGCAAATATCCTTCTTTCGATTTCCATTGACGGAAAGCCTAAAAAGAATGCGGAAACAGTTTCATTTAATGCACCCTTTATTGTTGACTGGCTGATGCCTGTTAATTATGAAGTAACACTTGCCAATTCCGGAAATTCTTTTTGGAAACCAATAGGTAAAATAAATATCAATGAAGATGAAATTTTAAACCTGGCTCCTTTAAACATTCTTTCGGGGTATTCCAGATATATCCCTTGTATTAATGGAGAAAACTTGATTGATTGTACATCTTCAAAAAAAATTCTGATAGGTATAAAAAAGGCCAATCTGGAATTTATTTTGGATGACGATCCACAAATTTACGGTAAAGAAGTAACTACGGTGGTTTTTCCTTTTTCGCTACTGTTCGGTATTATAATAATTGTGACGGTTTCGAAACTTGTAAACTATCTCTTGACAAAAAATGGAATAAAGATCAAATTTAAATAATTATGTACAAGATATATCCTGGATGGACTATTGACTTTAGATAAATCTTGTATCAAAGTTGATTAAGGTATGAAGAAACTGTTTTTTATTGTGTTCGGTATAAGTCTGGCTTTACTGGTTCTTTTTTTTGTGGGATTAAAACCTAGACTTTCCAAGTCTGCTAATTTTACAACAGCTTCTGCAACTCTTTCCAACTCCAGATTTTCATATAAAGCCAGTGTAGCTTCAGGAACTTCAGGAACTTCTGTGGTTAATATAGACGGCGATTCAACAGACGACGATACCAATCACCTCTTCCCTAAAGATGCTATTTGTTTTGTTAACTCCGCAGAGTCCGGTTGTATCGGAAATATTGGTTACGTAGTTGCCAATATTGTTGACACAGACACTTTTAACACTACAGGAGCTTTGGGTACAACTTTAGCCTCTACCGATTTTGTTGTAGCTACCCAATCAGGTTCATTGGCAATTACATTTACAACCGCGACTGAAGTTCCTATAGGTGGGGATTTATTAATAACGATTCCTGCAGTAAACACAACCGCAAAGACTAATGACGGAATTCCTGATACTAATTCTACAACAGCCACAAACGGATTTGATATCGGAGCCATGGTCGCCGGTGATATAACAGTGTCCGATATTACAGGATGTACATCTGCAGGCTGGGGAAGTGCAACATTAACCGCAGGTGATGCCTCCACCGACCACACAATTTTATTTACCAGGGCATCAGCTACCTGTGCTGCAGCCAAAGCGATTACTGTAACAATTGATTCATCACCAGGAATAATTAATCCTGCTCCTATTACTACACACACCCGAGGGCAGGCAGATACTTATCAGATAAATATCAGGTCAAGAGATGGCGGTGACAACGTTCTTGACCAGTCGGATGTAACTTTAGCTCCTGTAGAAGGTGTCTTAGTATCTGCGACGGTTGATGAGACATTATCTCTAACAATAGCAGGTTTGAGTGCAGATTCAGGCAGTTATTGCGGTATTACAAGAACTGCATCATCACCTGATACTACTGCTTACTCAGTTCCTTGGGGCACACTTTCTCCTACTTATCTGGCAGCTACCCATAACACACAGCAAACAGTAACGGTATCAACTAACGCAGATGCAGGTTATAGCGTTTATATCGAAGAAAATGATCAAATGGGTAAAGACGGTGTTGCCTGTACCGGTAATGGTGGAGAGTCTGTCAGTTGTATCCAAGATACCGTCTGTGGAAGTGCACCAGAGTGTAGTGAATCAACTACCAAAGATTGGGGTGCCGATCCGTCAAGCTATCCAGGATTAGGTTATTCATTGGAAAATTCCTCCGGAACAGATGCAGTATTTTTATACAGTGGTGGAACATTTACTACAAAACAAATTGCTGACATTGCAGCTTCAGAAACAAGAGCTGCAATTATGACTAATGCCGGACCGGTTTCTGGATCAATTGCTAATGTTTGTTTTAGAATCGATATTACTGCTACACAACCTGCTGGTTATTACTTTAATAAAGTTAAATACACGGCAGTACCGGTGTTCTAGGTTTGTTAAATAATTAAAATATGAATATAAATAATTGTAAAAAAATATTAGCAACTATGAGTGTTCTCTTGACTTTGGGTTTTGTTACTGATTCAGTTTATGCCCAGGACAGGGTTCCGTTGGTAGTAGCTCCCGCCAGAATGCAACTAAATGTCAATCCTGGAGAAAATTATAACCTTTCGGTTAAATTCATAAACGAAGCTCAACAACCTGTAAGTGGAATTA
>CAZIPM010000013.1:0-9663 GCA_964541395.1 uncultured Gammaproteobacteria bacterium
TCCTTGTTTACCTCTTAACAAATCAGAAATCGACCGGAGAGGCTGCCTTCCGCGACCTCTTCTGGTCGCTTTTCTTTGCGATGCATCAATAAGCGAATCGACGGATTCCTGAAGCATTCGTTTTTCATTTCTGAGAATTATTTCCGGCGCTCCCAACTCAATTAAATGTTTAAGTCTGTTATTTCTGTTTATTACTCTTCTGTATAAGTCGTTCAAGTCACTGGTAGCGAATCTACCGCCTGAAAGCTGAACCATTGGTCTAAGATCCGGTGGAAGTACGGGTAAGACTCTAAGAATCATCCAAGCAGGATCTATTTTTGATCTTTTCAAACCGTCTGCAATCTTTAATCTTTTAACAAGTTTGACATATTTAGGACTGGTTGTTTTAGTTACTGCTATTTCTTCTTTCATTTCGGAAGCCAATTTCTCCATATCCACTGTTTGTAAGACTGCTAAAACTGCTTCTGCACCCATTTTGGCTTCAAAGAAGTCTGCTGCTCCGTAACTGTTTAGTTCGTCATATTCTTCTTCGGAAAGAATACTTAAAGTCTTCAAGCCTTTAACCAATGCCATTAGATTTTCAAATAGCTTGGAATTACGAAGAAGATTTGACTTTTCCTCTTCGCTTAGGGAAGTTTCTTTTTTCCTGGCATCAAGTTCTATTTCTGATATAGCCATTGATGCTTGTTCTTTATCTTTAATTTTGTTTTCAACTTTATCCTTGGCTTTTTTAAATTCATCAGAAAGTAAAACTTTTCTTTCCTTGAAGGAGTCAACTGTTAAAGTTTCATTTTCTTTTAGGGCATTTTCCAGTAATTTGAGCGCCTCTTTTTTCTTGTCTTCGTCAACACTAATTGCCAAATATCTGGCAAAGTAGATTACCTGTTCAATACCTCTTGGGGCAACACCTAAGATAGTTGAAATTTTTGAAGGTGCACCTTTGAAAAACCAAATATGGGCAACCGGACAGGCAAGACTGATGTGTCCCATTCTTTCACGCCTGACTCTGGACTGGGTAACTTCAACACCACATTTATCGCAGATTACACCCTTGTATCTGATTCTTTTGTATTTACCACAGTAACATTCCCAATCTTTGGTAGGTCCGAAAATTCTTTCATCAAACAAACCATCTTTTTCAGATTTAAGAGTCCTATAATTGATGGTTTCAGGTTTGGTTACTTCTCCACGGCTCCACTTCCTAATATCGTCAGGAGAAGCCAACCTAATAACTAGACTGGTAAAGTCTTCCAAATTTTTTAAGTCAAATCCAATAGGTTCCATATTTTTATTCTTTCATAACTTCAACAGGCACATCGATTACTTCCATCGGTCCCATGGGATCCAATAATTTACTGCCGACAATTACTTCAGCACCCAATGCTTTAGCCAACACCTCTCCCTCTTTAGTGTCGACCTCGGGAGAATCTTTGGCCAGTATAACACCGCGGGGAATTATGTTAAGCCCTAAGGAATTCAGTTCACGAACCAAAACTCTAAATGATTCAGGAATAGTGGCCTCAGGAATGTCGGTTCCTTTAACAATTGCCTCAAATGCTTTAGCCCGACCGACAATATCGTCAGATTTAATAGTCAGCATTTCCTGCAGGATGTGTTGTGCACGGTGAGCTTCCAAAGCCCAGACTTCCATTTCTCCCAGTCTTTGTCCTCCCATTTGGGCTTTACCTCCCAAAGGCTGTTGAGTCACAAGTGAGTATGGTCCGGTTGATCTGGCGTGAGTTTTATCCTCAACCATGTGGGTCAATTTGAGAATATAAGCAATACCGACCACCGTGTCTTCCTTGAAAGCTTCGCCGGTTCTTCCGTCATAGAGTCTGGTCTTACCGTTATTAGGTAATCCTGCTGATTCAAGTTCTTTTATTAATGTATCTTCGGTAACTTTGTCAAAAACAGGAAAGGCTCCCTTTTGACCTTTTTTATTTAGAGCCCAACCCATGTGAGCTTCTAAAAGCTGTCCTAAATTCATACGTGATAAAACAGAAAGAGGGGAAATAATTATATCCACAGGTGTTCCGTCGGACATATAAGGCATATCTGATGCCGACATAATTTTACTTATAACACCTTTGTTTCCGTGTCTTCCTGCGACTTTGTCTCCAACTGTAATTTTTCTTATTTGCGCTACCTTAACGGTAATTTTTTCAATAACTCCCGGTCCCAATTCATCACCTTTATCACGACTTAGAATATTAATTCCTACTACAATTCCACGTTCCCCGTGAGGAACTCTCAAGGAAGTATCTCTGACTTCACGGGCTTTCTCACCAAAAATTGCTCTTAAAAGTCTTTCTTCCGAAGTTAACTCTGTTTCTCCTTTGGGGGCAATTTTACCTACCAAGATGTCATTTGGTCCCACTTCCGCACCAACTACTACAATTCCGTTCTCATCCAGATTGGCCAGTTCTAATTCTGAAACGTTGGGGATATCGGAGGTTCTTTCTTCTGGCCCCAGCTTGGTATCAACTACTTCTGCATCATATTCTTCAATGTGTATTGAGGTTAATAGATCATCTTTGACTAAACGGTCAGATATTAAAATAGCGTCTTCAAATCCGAATCCTGCAAAGTTGGTATATGCAATTACCAAGTTTCTTCCCAAAGCCAATTCACCCTCATCACTTGAAGGACCGTCAGCGAGTAAATCTCCCTTTGTCACTTTATCTCCCGTAGACACTACTACTCTTTGGTTATAACAGGTAGAGTGGGCGGTTCTTTTGAATTTCATTAATGAATATTGCTCTTTCTTGCCACTGTCAATTACTTCAACATTTTCCGTCGACTCGGAAACGTCAACTTTTTTATCTAATTTAACTATAATTTTTTCATTGTCTGCATGTTCTACTACTCCTGCATGTCTGGCTGTTATTACTCTTTCCATGGAAGCTGCAATATGCTTTTCCATTCCCGTTCCGACAACCGGTGATTCTGGTCTAACCAATGGTACTGCCTGACATTGCATGTTAGATCCCATCAAAGCTCTGTTTCCTTCATCGTGTGCCAAGAAAGGGATAAGAGAGGCCGAAGTACCGATTACTTGTCTTGGAGTGACATCAATAAAATCAACTTCTTCCTTTGATCCTTCAACGAAATCTCCGTTTGCACGAAGCGGTACCAATTCATCTTTTATATAACTATTTTCATCAATGGTTACCCCGGCATGAGTGATTTTATACTTTTCTTCATCGTCTGCGGTCAGATAGACTATTTCATCGGTGATCTTAACTTTCTTACCTTCTTTAATCACTTTTCTGTAGGGAGTTTCCAAGAAACCGAATTCATTAACCTTAGTATATAGGGACAAATAGGTTACCAAGCCAATGTTTGGTCCTTCAGGAGATTTAACGGGGTCGATTCTGCCGTACTGGGATGAGTTAACGTCACGAATGGAGAAGGAAGCTCTTTCCCTATTAATACCACCTGTACCCAAAACCGAGACACGCCTGACATTGTCTATCTCAGAAAGTGGATTGGTGTCATCCAAAATGGTGGATAATTGGTTGCTTCTGAAAAATTCGTTCAATGAAGATATCAAAGGTCTGGCATTTATAAGATTGGCGGGTAGTGGTTTATCTTCAGGAGAAATCAAGCTCATTTTTTCTTTAACACTACGCTCCAATCTTAAAAGCCCGGTTCTGAAAGCATTAACCGCCACCAGTTCCCCAACTCTTCTTAAGCGTCTGTTAGCCAAATGATCGATATCGTCAACTTTTCCTTGACCGTTTTGTAGACCAATTAAGTAAAGAAGGGATGCTGTGACATCTTTTAAAGTCAACACTTTGGATCCTTTGACTGAGGCTGTATCCACACCAAGTCTTTTATAAATTTTGTATCTGCCTACTTCTCCCAAGTCATATCTTCTGTTGTCCAAAAACATTCCTTCAAATAGGTTGGTAGCATTTTCAATAAGAACAGGTTCTCCAGGTCTTAATTTCCTGTAAATTTCCAGTAACGCTTCGTCTCTGGATTTTGTGGCATCTTTTTCCAATGTTGCCTGAATAAATTTATGTTCTTTATCTGTATCAACTTCAGAAAAAATCCTCAGCATCTCTTTTTCGGAGTCAAGACCAAGTGCTTTCAAAAAGACTGTTGCCAAAACTTTTTTGCGTCTGTCGATTCTTGCATAAATTAAATCTCCTCTGGTTGCTTCAAATTCAAGCCATGAACCGTGAAGTGGTCTGATTTCAGCCTTGTATAAAACGCGGCCGCTTGAAGGATCCAATTCACCCGAGAAGTAAATTCCCGGAGATCTGACAATCTGATTAATAACAACTCTTTCAATACCATTTACGATAAATGTTCCGTGGGAAGTCATGGTAGGAAGATCTCCTAAAAATACTTCTTGGGTTACTTCTTTGCCTGTTCTTTTGTTTATGAGTGTTGCTGTAATTTTTAGTGGAGATGAATAAGTGAGTCCTTTTTGCTGGGCTAAACTGGCTGTAATTGAGGGATTGCCAATTGCATAATCACCAAAGGTTAATTGCCAATTCTTGTTTGTAAAGTCGTCGATAGGAGAAATGGAAATTAACTCCTGTCCGACACCTGTTTCCAAAAACTTCTGCCAGGACTCCATCTGGACCAACGTCAAATCCAACTGAGGTAAATTTTTTTCTGTTTTTCCAAAATTGCGTCTGGTGTTAGTTTTAGATGCCATCGGTTAGGTATAGACTAAAAGACAAAAATAAAACCCGTATTACGGTCGCCCGAAAGAAAAACGGGAAAAATCTACCTACGTAGACCTGTAATGGATTATAGCTAAATATTATATCTTGTCAACACCCTATTTCAAATACAAATAATTAATTCGGGGATGGCATATAATTAACCAAGTAACTCTCGCACACCACTCGGTGCTCCAGCTTTTTCTAATACTTTATCTATTCGTCCAGCCGCACGTTTTTGAGATCTACCTCTGATCCCATTCATGTTAAATTCATTGGCAGTACCCTTTAAATTGACATTCAAACCAGTTATATCACTTTGAAAAATTATCTCAGCATCCAAATGAAATCCATCCGTTACTTGAACAAAATCTCTTCCATTTTCGCCTGGCTCTACTAATATTTGAACTGCTAGGTTATTTTTCATACGCGAAAGTGTAAAATATTCATTGAATTATGTCAATACATATAAAATACAAAAATTATTTTAAGAATTTACGGATATTTTCATTGTGTTCGTCAATATCTTTGGCATAGTGAATTTTTCCACTGTCATCGTGGATATAATACCAATACTCTGAATCTTCAGGATTCATTGCAGCCTGTATGGAAGCAAGTCCGGGATTACTGATTGGCCCTGGCGGTAAACCTTGAAATTTATAGGTATTATAGCGAGAATTTAAATTCTTATCGGATATCAAGATTGGTTTCCAATCACCTTTGGCATATTGAATGGATGCATCTACCTGTAAAGGCCAACTATTATTCAGTCTTTTAAAAAGAATGCCTGCAACAATCGGCTTTTCCGAATTTCCTTTAGTCTCTCTTTCAATAATGGAGGCCATGATCAGTTGATCTAAGCCGATATTTGTACCAATCTTTTTTGTAAAAGTAGTTTCCATTTTTTCTATAACTTTGCCAACTGTGACATCTTTGGGGAATAGATAAGTATCTGGGAACAGATAGCCTTCCAGTGGTTGTGCCAGTTTTATAAATTCAGCCTTAAAAACTTCGTTTTTGGATAACCCTTTAGTAAACCTATCTGCAATTTCATCATGACGCAGTCCTTCTGGTATGGTTACCCAAAGTTCCGCAGGACCTTTCTTAAGTGTTTCTAAAACATCAAACATAGTCATGTTGGGAGAAAGCTGAAATTCACCAGCCTGGATTTTGTTTTGGGATGAGGTTGCTTGAACAAAGAATTTAAAGACTATCGCATTTTTGATTAGCCCATTCTTCTCTAAATTATTTCCTATCTGGGAAACTGAAGAACCTTTGGTAATCAAAAAGTCAACTTTTTTGGTATCAGTTGAAAATGGAGCTACTTTTTCTTTAACCCACAGTAAGGTTCCCACAGATATAGCTATCAAGGCAATAATAAAAATTAAAACTTTTTTAATCATCTAAGTAGCATTTGACAAGATTTCCTTACCACCCAGTTATTTTAACAGATTGAAGACTAGACTTCTTCTAGTAGGGCACGTCTGTACTTTTTGTTTTCCAAGTTATAGATATAAATACGTCCACATTTTTCACAAATCACTTTCTCTCCATATTTGTGTTTTTCTCTTTTTCCCTTGTCTAACTGAGCTCCACAGCCAACACATTTGTACTGGGAAAGTAACCAAGCTTGGATCGGAGCAATTACGTTCTTAAACATCGTCTTAAAGTTATACCATAACGAAGCTCACGTCAACGACCTAAATACTATTAACATCCAAATAATTTTGGAGCATGATTGAAGCAGCAAAAGCATCTTCCATTTCTTTCCTGGTTTTCCTTTTAATCCCTGCAGCTATTGAATACTTTTGTGCATCTTGAGTTGAAAGTGTTTCATCAAATGTTTCTGCACCAAGTTCCTTGGCAAAACGTATTTGCTCTTTGCCCATTTCCCCCTCTGAAATTCCAACTACTAACTTTGTAACTCCCAACTGATTGATTACTCTAAAAACTTTTTCGACAGCATCAGCAAAGTTATTAACTCTAATAACTTTATAGGGTTCCGCCAACTTCCCTTCAGAAATAGCCAAGCCAATTTTAGATCTTCCGTAATCTACTCCTAAAATATTCATATGTATTTAAAATTCATATCTATTTTGTTATTGAACCGATTTTTAAACTTTAGTTATTATACGATAGATCATTGGGAACTATTCTGGCTCTGATCACAAGTCTTTTCGGTTTTCTCGGATCTCCTGGAGGAACACAAGTAACAAGAGTCAAAAAGGAATCACTGATATCCTGTTGCAAAACCTGTATATCCGTAGGCAAAACTTCAAATTTTTCCTCCACTTTATATTGATAGGTAACTCCGTCGTAATTAATAGTAATTTCATCCCCACGAGTGAGTGTCGGCAAGGTTGAGAAAATGGATATGTAGTTTTTTGGGTCATAAAAAATAGGTAGGATAGAATGACCGAAAATGGCTGAGTTTCCGTTTTTACCCGGCAATGCTGTTCCCGGATATTGAATTAAACTACTGCTTAAATCTTCTCCGCCGATTGCTACAGTTGCACCATTTATCCTCAGTTTTGGAATTGAGATGTTGTAGTAGGAAATCTTGGAAGTGGAAAAACCCTCATTCTCCATACCCGGAAACCAGTTACTGGCTTTAGTAAAATCCAATACTTTTTGTTTTTCTTCAGGAGTTTCCTCAACTAAAGGAACCAAAAGCTGGTTCAGATTTTGATTCTTAATCGTATAGTCTAGAATCGGCCAAATTGATCCGAATAGGATAACCATTCCCGAAAGTCCCGAAATTAAAGCTGAAAAACGAACTACATTCTTCTTCATTACCTGTCTGCTGAAAACTCTACAAAAATTCTTTTGGATAAATGCGGCAAAGTTCCCAATTTGCCGGGGAAAGGAGGGATAATTTTAAATTCTGCCCTGACAAAGCCCGGAATATTTCTCAAATAGCTTTCGGCCAAATTGGGATATTTGCCTACTAACTTTTTGGCAACTTCAATTGGATCTATACTGGGAAGAAGGTTTGCGGTAACTCCCAACTCGAGTTTGTCTTCTTCACTTTCTTCTAAAGACTTAAATTTATAAGAGACTTGGTCGTCCCGAAGAACAAAACCCGAAGGAACTTTGCCTTCCATGACTCTGGCGGTAACTTTCATCAGGTCCGCTTTGGCTACAATCTGGGCACTGACTTTCAAGTCCATGGACAGCTTCAAGGTGGTTGCTTCATCTCCGGTTTTGTTACTGTATTCTTCTTTCTCAATCTCGGTTTTCATCAAACTTTCAATTAGGATTTTGTCAGCTGATATTTTTTCAGAAATCTTTTTCTTGGCTTCATTTAACAGCTCATCTGTCAGTTCTTTTTTCAAATCATCTACGTCATCCTCTGCGACTGCTGAAATCTGACGGCTGCTACCACCGGAAAAGTCTGACGAGGAAACAGCATCCACATCTGCTTTGGGATAATTACCTACTTTAAAAACCTCGTCTTTGGCCAGGTTGTAATCAGAGCCGATTGCCGAAGCAGTTACGTCTACTGTTGTTGTACCCGGAGAAGTTGGTGTCAATGCCGCAGAAACTGAGGCAGTTTGACTGATAGTAAACTTTAAATCCGACGAGGATGTCAAAATTGTTCCTACAGTCAAACTAATCGGGAAAGATGTTCCGTTTTGAATTTTAACACTTCCTTTTGCTTTATCCCCAACCGTTTTAGTACCTGTTGTAGATTTGGTCTTATCCGCTGACACACTGGCATCTACCGTTTCAGTTTTGATATCTGTTTCCAAAGTAACAGATATCGTTTCCTCCAGTTTCTTGGGAGAGATATATAAAACAACATTGGCTTTGGGATATGTCCACCAAAATACAAATCCGATTATTAAAAAGGCTAAAAGTGCGGATCCTCCGATTGTCAAAGGTTTCGCAAAAGCGTTTTTGTTTAAACCCACCGGATTACTTACAAACGGATTTTTTATTGCTGGCATTGTAACTTTAGGTAAATTAATATTAAAACTCTTAGCTGGAGAAGACTCCGTATAGTTTTCTTTTTGTGTTTCCTGTTTTACTGGTTCATAACTGGCTTTTTGGATTTCTTCCTGGTCCTCCTCAACACTAAAACCAAGATCCTGAGCAGTAAGATTACCTTCTGGGGGAATAACGTTTTCTACTTCCGCGGTATTTAAAATCTTAGTAACTCCGGCCATCTCAGCAGCCCCCGCCAGACTAACAGCCAAGACTTTATTTTCAGGACTTAATACCTCAACTTTGGGTGTGTGTAAAAATTTAACCCTTCCACCTTCGTTCCAAGAAGCTTCTGTTAAATTTTTCCTGGCATTTTCCAAATCAGCATCTTTACTGTTATAGATGATAACACGGGAGGGAAAAGTTTCTTCTGTTCCAAATCGTACCAACCCTTCGGTCAAATCATCAACTATAGCAACACTTCTGGAAACAGAGGTTGTTCCAGCCAATCTCCCCAATTTGAATAAAGACACTTCCAAAAATTCTTCAGACAAACCTATAGTTACACCGGTTAACGGAGATCCTTCCTCAACTTTAATAAAATGAGCAACAGCTTCAGGCATAACTACAAACCCCGACGGTTCCAAAGATAATTTCTGGCAAATCACTTTAAGCTCTTCAAGATGCTCCTCCTTAATATTACCTCCGCTAACCCAAGCAGAAGTTACACCAAAGACTGTCTTAGTTGGTTCAGTAAGACCTGAAGGTAAATTTTGAACCGTAGCAGAAAGTGCTGTATCACAAGCCTCAAGTAAATCCTCACTTTTATCCCAATGTGATGACGGTCCCTGGGCTATAATTTTAACAGCATCATTCTCAATCTTCCAGATGGCGGCAGCCACCCATTGGGGTTCTATTGTTATTGACCAGAAACTTTCTTGAGTTTCGGTATTTGGTTTTGAGATTAATGATTTAAGATCCATTTTGGGCAAGAACAGCGTAAATGCGGATCAGATTTGATCCTAATTTATCCTGCTTACTTATTCTAACACGACCT
>CAZIPM010000013.1:9673-15011 GCA_964541395.1 uncultured Gammaproteobacteria bacterium
CGACCTAGCACTTTTAGGTTTTCCACATGAGGACCTCCACAAACTTCCATCGAAAAATCACCTATTTTATATACTTTTACCTTTTCCCCATACTTTTCTCCGAAAAAAGCCAAGGCGCCTTTTTCTTTTGCTTCTTCGAAAGTCATCTCGGAAAAACTGACAGGGAGTTTTTTCTCAATTTGTTCATTAATCAGGTCTTCAACTTTTTTAATTTCTTCTTCGGTCAATTTTTGTGGATGAGAAAAATCAAACCTTAAACGTTCAGCTGTGATATTGCTCCCTTTTTGAGAAACATGATCACCTAATACTTTTCTTAAAGATGCATGAAGTAAGTGAGTAACTGTATGTAATTTTGTCGTTTCTATTGAATGATCTGCAAGTCCTCCCTTAAAAGTTCCTGCAGAGGCAGTTCTTGACAGATTTTTATGTTTTTCAAATTCTTTTTTAAACTCTTCCAAATCTACCTTTTGTCCTTTTTTTTCAAAAAGTTCGATTATAAGTTCCAACGGAAAACCATAACTTTGATACAAATCAAAAGCAATTTTTCCATCAATTTTTTTAATCTTCTGAACTTCTCTCAATCCATTATCTAAACTTGTATTAAATCTTCTGACTTCATCTAAAATTTCTTTATTTTTAGTAATTTCTCTAACATCATCTGAGGTTATATCTTTTGTAACTTCCCTAAGTTTTACAACCATTCTTCTTATCAATCTTCGGAGTACATACCCTTGTTGTTTATTTGATGGAATAACTCCTGAATCAATCAATGCCAGAGATGCCCTTAAGTGGTCGGCAATAATTTGCATAGGTTTTATGTTATCTTCATAATTTGTACCGAATTGCTTTTCTATCTTTTCAATAGTTGGCCAAAACAAATCTGTTCTAAAAACATCAGGGTCGTCATTAGCGGCTGCGATAATTCTTTCTAATCCTCCACCAAAATCTACATTTTTGTTTGGAAGTTCCTTTAATTTATTATTTGCTTTTTTGTATACCATAAAAACGTTGTTACCAACTTCCAGAAATCTTCCACAGTCGCAATTTGGATGACATTTTTCACCAAATTTTTTGTCATGAGGAATACTGGTAAATTCGTAAAAAACCTCTGAAGTTGGCCCACCTATTTCACCTTCCGGCATTTCGTCGGGTGGACCCGATCGACTCCACCAGTTCTTTTTTACATCATAATAAAATATTCGATCATCTGAAATCCCAAGACTTTTCCAAATTTTATATGACTCTTCATCCTTTTCCACCTTCCCATCTCCCTCAAAAAGAGTTACATGTAACTTCTCTTTTGGTATTCTTAATTCTCTTGTGTAAAATTCCCAAATCCATGCAAGTTGCTCATTTTTAAAATAATCTCCCAAGCTCCAATTACCAAGCATCTCAAAATAAGTTAGATGACGGCTATCACCAACCTCCAGTATGTCGTCATTTTTACCTTGCGCTCGAATTGACGGTTGACTGTCTACCAACCTTTTCCCCTCAGGATGCTTTTCACCCATCAGATATGGAACTAACGGCTGCATTCCTGAGGAGATGAATAGAGTTGTGGGATCATTTTCCAAAACCAGAGGGGCCGGGGAAATTACCTTATGGCCCCGCACCTCGAAAAACTTTAAATATTTACTTCTTACTTCATCTGATGTAATCATTGTGCCCAAATTATACAGTGATAGACCTAAAATTAGAAGTCTTGACAAATAGTACAACTAATAGTACTATTTATAGATGAATGTTTTATCATCAACACTTCCCGCAAACGAAGCTCGGTCTAACTTTTATCAAATTCTTGATGAAGTTGGAACAAATTTACGTCGTTTTGTTATAACCCACAGGGGAAAAGCAAGAGCGGTTGTAATGCCCATTGAAGATGTTGAAGCATGGGAGGAAACTTTAGAGATTCTATCAAACAAAAGTCTTATGAAAGATATAAAAAGGTCTCAGAGTGATGTAAAAAGTGGAAATTTTATAACTCTCAAAAGCCTGGAGAAGAAATATAATCTTAAATAATAAAATTATCAATGTCCACATTAATACTTTCCAAAAAATCCGAGAAAGATTTTGCAAAACTTCCGAAATCAGAACAAAAGAAAGTAGTTAAGAAACTTAAAACAATTCAGGTCAATCCCCTTTTAGGAAAACACCTAACGGGTGAGCTTAAAGACTTTTACTCTCTCAAGGCTTGGCCATACAGAATTATTTATGAATTTGATAAGAAACAAGATCAAACTATATGGCATAAAATAGAACATAGGCAGGGCGTTTATAAAAAGTAATTTAAATTTTAATTATATGCTGAGTGATATAATAAGGCATGAAACGAGTAGAACAGTTATTTGAGGATTCTGGTTTAACCGACTTAATGTTTTCATCCGATCAACGCAAGTTAGACAAAAATTATTTCAAGCAATCTGGGCTAGTAGCTGCTTATTTAGCAGGAAAAATAATGGATAGGCAATTTATTGAAAAAATGAATCCTTTACAAGTTCGTGCTTCTGCAATAATTAATGATTTGACAGTATTTAATACGGAAATATGACATGACTCAACAAAAAGATTCAGAGAAAATTGATGTTTTTGTACTTGAAAAACGATATGCTGCCATTGTTAAACTATACCAGGAAGGAAAATTAACTTATGATGAATTTAAGTTAAGGGTTCCTGTTTTTAATGTACCTTTTTTAGAAGAATTAGCTGAAATGCGTATTAAAAATACCAAAGAGGGTTGGTTTTAAAATTTATGAATATAATCTAATTTTCCCTATTTGAAGTGTGAGATTTATTTTTATTGATAATATCCATAAGTCCTGTAAGTTTGTCGGGCCTGATAAGACCGCCTCCCAAAATTGCATCTTCAAGAATTGAATTTAATCTTTTGATAGACTTCCGAAGATCTAAGATAGTCAACAAAACCTGAATTCCTACTATAACCAAAAGAACGGTTAAGGTAATTACAACAATAATCAAAAGTCTTTGTACGGGATCCATATTACAAGTCTAACTTAATTTTTCTCTCAATTACAGTCTCTTTTCCAGATCTGGAAGTTGATTTTATCAAAAGAGTAGATGTACTTTCGGAAATCTCAATATCAGTAGAAAAATTACCGTCCTGATCAACAAGCACAGGTTGATTATTTACTTCAACCTTAGCATCGGTATCTGTTTTTCCTTCAACTTTAACTGTTCTCGATAATAATTGTTCGTTCTCTTTGGGTTTATCTATTAATAATTCCGGGGGGCTGATGAAACGCACGTATTGAATTCCTAAATAACCCAAGATCAAAATTAAAAAAGAACTTATTCCTAAAACAAAGGTCAATCTGGGCGACCAAACCACCTTATTTTCCAAATTGGGGCTAGGTGAAACTTTCACTTCTTTTTTGGGAGGGTAATCACGCCTCAGAAGCGCCAAGGCAAAATCTGTTTGCACATCTATTCTTTCAGCTATGCTTCTTACAAACCCAAGAACAACCGGATAAGCAGGAAGATTTTCCCAATCTTCAGCTTCAATTGCTTTAATGAAATTTTTCTTGATTTTTGTTTTGAATTCGAGTTGTTCCGGTAAGATTTTTTTATTTGTCCTAGCCTCTTTCAAAACTTGTCCAATTGTCTTCACGAACCTCCCCCATAACCGGCCAAAAATTCATCTGCATTTTTAATTAATACTTCTCTGGGTTTAGAACCACCATCGGATGGTGCAACAACTCCTGCAGCTTCCAACTGATCAATAACCCTGGCTGCTCTGGCATACCCTATGGATAGTCTTCTCTGTAAAAGCGAGGCCGAAGCTCTGTCATACTGTACAACCGCACGTACTGCATCTATAAACATATCATCCACATCACCGGTTACTCCCGCAACTTGTGGTACTCCCGATTTAGTCATGGTAGTTACTTCTTTAGTATATTGTGGTGCAATACCTTGATTTTTGATATAAGTTATAAGATCTCTGATTTCATTGTCGGACATGAATGCTCCCTGGATACGGGCTGGTTTTGCCTGGTCTGGGGGAAGATATAACATATCTCCTTTGCCTAACAATTTTTCAGCACCTTGGGCATCCAAAATAACCCTTGAATCAACTTGCGAGGAGACTGCAAATGCAATACGGCTAGGAATATTAGCCTTAATAAGTCCGGTTATGACATCAACTGATGGTCTTTGGGTAGCAAGTACCATATGAATTCCTGTAGCCCGGCTCATCTGAGCAATCCTTGTTATAGCATCTTCAACTTCAACTGGTGACAAAAGCATAATGTCAGCCAGCTCATCTATAAGAAGGACTATATAAGGCAGTGCCTGAAAACCGCTCATTTCATTGTAGGTATCAATATTCCTGGCCCCTGCCTGGGCAAACAGTTGATAGCGTCTGTCCATTTCACGCATCAGCCATCTGAGTGCAGAAATTACTTTGTCAGAATCCACAATTACCGGAGAAAGAAGGTGAGGAATATCATTGTAACCTGTTAGTTCTACTCTTTTAGGATCCACCATTATAAGTTTAACTTCAGAAGGGCTTGCACGAAACAGAAGTGAGGCCAAAAAAGTATTAATGGCTACAGATTTACCCGATCCTGTTTGACCTGCAATCAAAATATGTGGCATTCTGGCAATATCAGCTACAACCGGTTTACCGGAAACATCCAATCCCAAGGCAACTGCCAGTTTGGATTTCTTTTCAGCCATTTCGGGTGATTCCAAAACACGTCTGAACGGAACGAATTCGGGAGCACGGTTTGGAAGCTCGATTCCTACCAAAGATCTACCCGGAATAGGAGCCTCAATTCTTATCGTACCAGTAGGTGCTGCTAAAGCTAACGCCAAATCTCTCTCCAAAGCGGTAATTTTACTGAGTTTTGTACCAAGAGCAACTTCAATTGCATACTGGGTAACTGCAGGTCCTAAATTTACTTCAACCACCCGGGCAGTAATCCCAAAAGACTCCAGTGTTTTTTCAATAACTGCGGCATTACCTTTGATATCTCCTCTGTCTGCTTTACCTATTTGGTCATCAGTCAACATGGAAGTCGGCGGATATTTCCAGACTCTGTCTTCACCTGGTAAATTACTTACAAGTTTTTCCTCCAGTTGTTCTTTAGGTTTATTCATAAGTTGTGGTTGCTTGTTTTGATTAACAGCGAGGTTGGGATTATTCCCTCCTCCTGAAATTTTAAATTCTTTCTTGCCGAATATTTTATTTCCTCCGGTAGAAGTTTTGGATCCGACTACATAGAAGGCGATCTGCTCCCAAATACTTCCCAATATTTTAAATACCTGATCGAAAGAAGTGTTAAATAAAACCACCAAGCCCACGAGTGATACACCAAAA
>CAZIPM010000013.1:15021-30865 GCA_964541395.1 uncultured Gammaproteobacteria bacterium
ACACCAAAAAGGATGATGAAGGCTCCAAGCGGTGTAACCAGAGTTGAGATTCCGTCCCAAATGATAAATCCTAATTTCCCTGCTCTACTCATGGCAGCAAATGAAAGGAAAAATAATATTGAACCGACTATCACGTTGGGTTGCGCCAAAGAAATCTTAATTCTACTCATTAAAAATGCAAAAGATAAAAAGATAAAAGGCAGAAAAATAGTTGTCCAACCAAAATAAGTCATCAAAAAGTCGTTAACTTTTACAAGTACTAAGCCCTGCCTGGAAAAAGAAACCAAAACCAAAGCAGCACCTGCAAAAAAGATTACCTGAGCAATAGAAAACATTGTTTGCGGTTTGAGTCTTAGTTTGAACCCCCTTTTATCTGCTCTTCTTTTTTTATGCTTTGCCATATGCAAGATACATCATATCAAAGATGTGAAATACTTCATAGCAAATTTAGGTTGTTGTGGCTAGTGACGAGGTTATTTTAATTCTTTCAATTTCCCGGCTAACTTTATTAAGTTAAAGCCTCTGTCAGTTTCAAATTGTGTGCCCCCAGTTATATTTCTAACACCCTCGATTGATTGTTTAACAATCTTTGCTTCGATAAATTTTCGCTCCGCAGCATTAATTGCCATCTGAGCAAGATATTCTAATATTTCATCTTTAGTAAGATCTGATTCACTAATATGCCCAAGAAATGCATCAGTATGGTTACCATCCTCTATATCAGCTTGCAAAGCAGAACTTGTATAGAGTATCGTCATGAGCAGATTTTACTTCTTACTATAAAATATTGTCAAGTAAAATATATTGATTATACTCCTACTATTACAGGGAGAATCATTGGGTGGCGACGGGTTTTATCAAAGAAATATTTTTCCAGAAATTGATTTGTTAAGTTCTTGACCGTCGGTATATCTTTTAAGTTTTTCTTTTGCAATAAGTTTGAAAGCTCACCTCCTGCAGCATCCAAGACACCGCCAAATTTCTGTTGAAAAACAAATCCCCTGCTTGTAAGTTCAGGTTTCCCTATTATTCTTGCATCTTTGCCTACTCTTACTACAACTACAACCACTCCTTCATCTCCCAATAAGGTTCTATCCTCCAAAACTACTTTTCCAATATCTCCAATTCCCAGTCCGTGCACATAAACTTCTTTTACGGCGATTGTTTCCCCTCGATGGGCCGATCCGTTTTCAAAAATTACACTTTCCCCAGGTTTAAGTCTAAATACATCACTTTCTTTTGCTCCAACTGAAACTGCTAATTTCTCATAAGATTTCATGTAACGGATAGTTCCACCGGTCGGTACAAAATATTTTGGTTTTGCAATTTTAAAAAGATCTTTAATGTCTTCCTGTTGTCCATGACCTGAAACATGTAAACCTTCATGTAAATCGTAATAGTGGACATCAACTTCTTTGTCGACAAGTTTATCAACTATGAAATCTATACTTTCCTTTGAGTAAGCAGGTCCGGGATTAGCAGAAAAAATAAAGGTGTCTTTTGAATTTATCTGAACCCTGTCATGTTCACCTAACGCCAGTCTGTAAACTGAACTTCCCGGTTGACCAAAACAACCTGCAATGATGTACATTATTTTATTCGGGGCATATTTTTTAGAATCCCTCAGTTCAATTATCTGATTTGGTAAACATTTTAAATAGCCCAGATTATAGGCAATTTCAAGTTTGTTTTGAATCGACCAACCCACCAAAACCACTTTTCTGCCTACTTTTTGCGCCACATTTACCATTTGTTGAAACCTTCCGATTGATGAACTTATAGCAGTTATATAAACCGCTTGGGGGCAATCTTTGACGATGTTCAAGATATTATTTTCAATTCCAACTCCACTTGGTGCAATTCCCGGATCGTTTGATCCCAAACAATCAGACATCAAACATAGAACTGGTTTTTCATCTGCCAGTTTTTTTGCTTTTACGGTATCAAAATTCATCCCATCTGTAGATTCCTGATCCATTTTATGTTCGGCGACATGGAAAATACGTCCAACTGGAGTATCAATTGCATAGCCAACTGTGTCAGGAACCGAATGAGCAACTCTAAAAGGATTGAATTTAAAAGGACCTACTTCAAAAACATCCCTATCGGGATTAAAAGTATTTAAAGTGTAATCTTTTACCTGATAATCTTTAAATTTAACTTTCAAAAATTCTGTAACAATAGGAGTACACCAAATCGATGCATTAACTTCTCTTAATAGAAAGGGTAATGCTCCAACATGATCGTCATGTCCTTGCGAAACAACAACCCCTCGCAATTTACTTTTGTTTTTAATAATATAGGAAAAATCAGGAAGGACCAATTCAACACCTGGCATTTCAAGATCCGGAAATCCTACACCGCAATCCAAAACAATCATATCATTACCGTATTCGTAAACATATAAATTTTCGGTTACGTCAGTTGTTCCAGAAAGGGCAATGAATTTTAAAGTTGGCTTCATACTAATTTAATTTGATCTGATCTTACTTTATCATCTTTCTTCTTTAAAATCTCAGGTAAGATTTGTCTTAGATTAACAAAATCTGTCTTTTCCAATTCCAAAACATTTCCGTTTCTTAATGAAGCTGCCGGGTGGTACATGGGTATTACCACAATCTCTTTTTCCTTCCAAACAACATTATACTTTTTACCGTGGACTCCACTAATAAATACATTGGGTAAAAACTTGGCCATGGAAAAACGACCTAATGTAATTATTACTTTTGGATCTATAATTTCTATAATCTTATCTAAATATTTTCCATATGCTTCAATTTCTGACGGTTCAGGATCTCGATTTTCAGGAGGCCTGTGGTGAACAACATTGGTAACAAAAACCTTTTTTCTTTCTAGCCCAGCCAACAAAAGTAGTTTATCTAAAAGTTTTCCTGCAGGCCCAACAAAAGGTAAACCTTGTATAGACTCCATCCTGCCTGGTCCTTCGCCCACTAAAAGTATTTTTGCTTCTGTATTTCCGTGTCCAAAAACTAATTTCTCACCAGTTCTTAAAGGAAGTGAAGCGTCATCTTCCATTTTATCTTTTAAACTATGAAGTTCCTCAAATTTGTTCATTTATTAATTTTACCTCATCATTGCTTGTATCATAAACCGCAAAATTAATTGTGCTTTCTAAAGCTCCTGGTCTAACTATTTTTACTTCACTTAAATCAGATTCATATTGGGAATGGTAATGCCCTGAAAAAACAATATCTTTACCCAGATAGTTTTTATCTGATTTTAGAAACTTGTGAATTAAGTATATTTTTCTTCCATCAATTACAATTTCGAGGTTTTCCTTGAACCTTTTTTTAAAAGCTGGGTCTATATCTGCATTACCTAAAACAGAATATAGAAGTATTTTATACGATTCTACTACTTCAACCGAATAAAGTGTGTTCCAATCTCCCGTGTGAATTACCGCTTTAACACCAATCTTTTTTCCAAAGCCCATGACGTGTTTTAGATTGGCAATATTTCCATGAGAATCCCCAATAATTAGTATTTTCACTTTAAACTATCGTATAAATGATGCGTATATGCCAGAAGGCCTAATCCAAGAATTAAAGACACGACGTAACTGACAAGTGGATCTGTGGGATGAATATATAAATCCATCAATCCCCAAGCACCTCTCCAAAAAAGTACAACTCCTGTAGCAACCATTAATGTTTTACCAAGCCTTCTTAATAATCTCATTTTAGCAACTATATCATGTCTATTTGAAAGTTTACTACTATCAGAAACTTATTTGTTATCAAGTCCTTTGACAAAATAAAGATAAACTGTAATTAGTAGTAATATTGCTGCTGTTATGTATACACCTATCTCAAAAGTTATGTTTATTTTCTTTTAAAGTCAGGGTAGGCTAAAATTGCTATTATACAAGTCATAGCCAATCCCAAAGTAAAAATCAGTATCAACTTGTCTATTGTTATCATCTAGGTACTTTCTCACTATATTTTACAGCAATGCGCAAGCACAACATAGAGGTAGTAAATCCCAAAACAACAGGGATTAAGGTGCGTAAAGTAAAATTCTGTGATAAAAAAAGTGATCTCAGGCCTCCGGCAGTCCAGGCGATTGATAAACCTACTAAAAACTCAGAGTATATTTTAGCTTCTGCGATTTTATTTTTTTCACTGTGGCAGAAATTCTTTGACGTTTTGGTCAGTAATATGAAACGACTGGCCTTTACCTTCAACTATCAGTTTGGCTACTTTTCTGACCACTCCGTCAATGTTTCTCTCCAAAGTACGTATACCACCGTCATAACCTAAAGGTCTGACTATATTTACCCAAACATCGTCATCAATAACCAAAGATCCGTCAGGAATTCCGGACATTTTAACAGCATGGGGAAGAACATATTTTTTTCCGATTGTTATTTTTTCTATATCGGTATAACTGGGCATGGAAATAGGCTCCAACCTGTCCATAACGGCCGTTGCTATATTGGTAGTATTATTTGCAGTTGCTATAAACAAACTTTCCGACAGATCAACAGGAAAATCAATGTAATGATCCACAAAAGCATGATTCTGTTTTGGATCCAAAAGCTCAACCAAAACACCCATGATAGAAGCCCTTCCCTGGTCAGTAACCCTGTCGATTTCATCCAGAAGGATTACAAGGTTTTTACTTTGGGTATCACGAAGGGATTTAATTACTTTACCGGGTTCCGCTTCAGGATGCATACGGGACTGACCCCGAAGGTCTAATGGATCACCCATACCTCCGAAGGGAATACGGGCAATGGGACGGCCTAACGCCTCTGCAATAGAATAAGCAATAGTCGTTTTTCCTGTTCCTACAAGTCCCACAAAGCAAAGAATTGGAGCCCTGTAGATATCTGCTTCTTCTCCCCGTTCATGTTTTAACTTCATGACGGACATATATTCCAAAACACGTTCTTTTATTTCCTCAAGACCAAAATGGTGTGAATCAAGAATGGTTTTGGCATTAACAAGATCTAACTTGTCTTCAGTTCTTTTTGTCCAAGGAAGAACAGTGATCCACTCTATATATTTCTCCATCCTGTCAAATTCAGGTAAAAATGTAGAAGAGGAAGTTAATTTTCCAAGTTGAGTAAGCCGGACAAGGACTAAATCACGAAGTTTATCAGGTAATGCGGCAGTATTTACCTTTTCAATTAAATTATTTATTTCCTGGGTAGCAGAATCCATATCAATTTAAGTATAACAAGTGAAAAAAGTTGAACAAGTGTTAGTGGTTACCTATTGAAGTCTTTTTTTCCACCATTGTCACTGGTTTGAAAATACCTTGATGTTGGGAAATGTGGTCCACTTGATCTGGGTGATGTACCTCTATCTGCACTTCTGTCTCCACCTGTATCAGCATTTTGACCAAAGGAAGATCCTCCTCTAGGAGAAAAACCACCAGTTCTTGGTCCTCTTGAAAATCCACCGCTTCTTGATCCTGAATCTCTACTGCCACCACCTCTATAGCCGCCACTTCCACCTCTTCTGTCTCCACCCCTATCTCCTCCACCTCTGTAACCGCCACCCCCACGTCTATCTCCACCGCCTCCTCTTTCCTCCTTTGGTTTGTCTTTAGCAGGATCCATGTTCATGGAAAGATTTATTCTTCCTTGGTCATCAATTCTGACAACCCTGACTTTAATTTTATCGCCTACTTTAACAACATCATTAGCATCTGCAACAAATCCTTCCTGTCCCATATCCGAGACATGGACCATTCCGTCTTTACCGGGTAAAATGTTAACGAATGCCCCAAAAGACATTATCCTGACTACTTCACCCTCATAGATCTCACCGGCAACTACTTCTTTGGCCAGTCCTTCAATCCAAGCTACTGCTTTATCCATTGCATCCGGGTTACTGGTTGAAATACTTACCGATCCGTCATCATCAACTTCAATCTCTGCTCCGGTATCTGCAGAGAGTTTTTTGATATTTTTACCTGAAGGACCAATCAATTCTCCTATTTTCTCAACCGGAATCTTAACAACTTTAATTTTAGGAGCATATGCTGAAACGGTTTTTCTAGGTTCTGCAATAGTATCTGTAATTACTTTTAAGATTTCTGCTCGTCCCACTTTTGCCTGTTCCAAAGCCACTTCTAAAATCTTAGATGTCAGATTCAATGCTTTAACATCCATTTGAAGTGCCGTAATTCCCTTTGCAGTACCTGCAACTTTAAAATCCATGTCTCCATTAAAGTCCTCAATACCCATTAAATCGGAAAGGACTGCATAGTTTTTGTCGTCTTCAATAATTAAACCCATGGCAATTCCTGAAACTGGGGCATGTAGAGGAACACCTGCATCCATTAAGGATAATGTTGATCCACAAACTGAGGCCATGGAAGTTGATCCGTTTGAGCTCATAACTTCGGAGACTACCCTAATTGCATATGGGAATTCTTCTTTGGTAGGAATGACAGGAAGAAGTGCTCGTTCTGCGAGTGCTCCGTGTCCTATTTCTCGTCTGCCCGGATTACCAACCCTGCCTACTTCTCCTGTTGAATAAGGAGGCATGGAATAGTGATGCATATAGTGCTTTTCTTCTTCACCTTCCGCAGATTCCAAGAGCTGGCTCATTGAGGAAGCACCCAATGTAACTACTGATAAAACTTGTGTTTGACCTCTGTTAAAGAGAGCTGATCCGTGGACACGGGGTAAATATGAAACTACAGCTGACAAATCTCTGATTTGAGTTAACTTTCTACCGTCTGGCCTTATTCCTTTTTTAAGGATTTGTTCTCTGATATATTCTTTTTTCAGATGGTCTACAATATCCAAAACCCATTTTTTATCCTCTTCTTTGTCAAATTTATCTTTAATAGCTTCAATAAAGTCTGAAAATTCAGATGATACTCCTTCGTGAGAGGCCATGCTTTTAACCAACGTGGGCATTCCATCAGCAGCTAATTTTTTGACCTGTTTTTCGAGTGCAGCAGATGGTCTTTCTTCTTTGTAAACCATTCTTTCGGTACCTACTTCTTTTGCCAAATCCTCAATTAATGAAATCACCTTTTTGGATTCTTCCTGGGCAAAGAGTATGCCTTCCATAATTTGCTTTTCGGTTACTTCTTTGGCTCCTGCCTCAATCATCAAAACTGCTTCGGAGGTACTAGAAACTACCAGATCCATCTGTGACTTTTCTGCATCTCCATTAACTGGGTTTAAAATGTATCCGTCGTCTTTGGTGCCGACACTAAGAATTGATACTGGACCTTTCCAAGGAAGTCCGGAAATATGAACTGCAGCTGAAGCGGCAATTGCACCGACAATTGCAGGATTGTTTTCCATATCAACGGACATGACCATAATAATAATCTGAACTTCTCTTTTATAAGTCTTGGGGAATAATGGTCTAATGGAGCGGTCGATTAGTCTTCCTGCTAATATTTCTTCATCTGTGGGTCTACCTTCTCTTTTAACCCAACGGGAACCTTTAATTCTTCCTCCTGCATAAAGCCTTTCAAGGTATTCAATTGATAGAGGGAAATAATCCATTTCCTGCTTCAGGGGAGCGGATGTAACTGTGGCAAAAACTACAGTCTCTCCCATCTTGGCCATAACCGCACCACTTGCTTGTCCTGCCAGTTCTCCTGTTGAAAGAGTGAGGGTCCTTCCTCCTAACTCTATGGATTTTTCTATCTTTTTATTTTTTTTCACTTTTAATAATTAAACTTTGAAGATACTTATTTAATCTTTTCATTTACGGTGTAACCGCAATTTATTTATCTAATTTCAATTCTTTAATAAGTAACTTATATCTTGCTTCGTCTTTTTTCTGTAAATAAGACAACAATCTTCTTCTTTTTGCTACCATTGCTAAAAGTCCTCTTCGGCTGTGGACATCTTTTTTGTGTTCCTTAAGATGATTTGCCAGTTTATCAATCTTAGTAGAAAGAAGTGCGATTTGAATCTCTGGAGACCCCGTATCGCCTTTTTCGCGAGCAAATTTCTTAATTAGCTCTTTTTTCTCTTCTGTTTTTAATGCCATTTTGTTTAGTCATGTATAGCCAAAGTAAATAACCTTGCTACCATCAATAAAGCGTATTATAGCAAATCTTCTTATGAATTACAAAGGGGAAAATTAAAGATTTCTTCTAAATGGCTCAAGGCGTTGATGTTCAATTAATTCTTTCATGTCACTATCGGTTGGAGTTTCATTTCGACGAAGTATTATATAAGGATAACCTCCAGAACCAAAACTAGCCTCTTTCGTTACAGTAATACCACCTTCATTGTCTGGTTTGAAAAATAATGTGTAGTTTCCAGGATGTTGAACCATTTCTCCATTTTTTCCAACCCTTGGCACAAAAACTGGTTCATTTACCGGTATTTTTCTTGACATAATTTTTATATTCTACAATTAAATTAAAGATTGTCTACCTAGTTACCATCAATACGTGTAATATGACTAATCATCTTACAAACCACTAAAGGATATTAAAGAAGCTGTTCAATTTTT
Source organism: uncultured Gammaproteobacteria bacterium (assembly GCA_964541395.1). Lineage (GTDB taxonomy): Bacteria > Patescibacteriota > Microgenomatia > UBA8517 > UBA8517 > CAZIPM01. Next base: position 23,487 of record CAZIPM010000013.1, read on the forward strand.
GTTTAAACAGCTTTCTTTAATAAAATTTATTTTATTGACTTTGTTGAGCTTCTTGTAATAATTGTTCTTCTTTCTTTTGTTGTGCTTTCAAAGCATCCAGCCTTTCTTTTTGTTCCGCTTCGGATGGTTGATTCTGAGTTGCCCCCATGAATTCTTCGTCTAGCACTACTACTTTTTCTTTATCTGCCATATAATTTCACCTCCTTTGATTGTTTATTCATTGAATTTTAACTTACAGAAGTACCGGTGTAAATCTTTGGTTCAGACCAGGATGTTGGTACTTCTTCAGGTTGTGGTTCTTTATCTGGTTGTTCCTGTCCTTGCAATATTTGTTCAACCAGCTTTTGGCTTTGAGGAACTTGTTTTGGTTGCTGATTATATGGTTGTGTTGGTATGGCTCCTTGTGGGAAAGATGATGCTGTCATTTTTTTAATTCTTTGTCCTCCCATATTCAGAAGTTGTGCAAACATTGAGAAAGTATCTGCGGTAACGTCAGGACTCTGGAAGTTTTTACTGCCATCTTCAATTCCAGCCAGTAAGTTAGTGGCAATATCTGCATCTATGGAAAGATCGTTTTCTTTAATCAAATTACCTACCAACTCCGACGATGAACTTCCAGGTCTGGCAAAGGACATTATTTGAGCATCAGAAGATACTTCCAAAAGTCTGGTACCTATGTGGATTATCTTTACTCCCTTAAGGTCTGGTGTCGAAATTGCGGGAAAATGTGATTCGTTAGCTCCGCCAACTAAGATTATCAAATCCGCTTTAACACCTGCATATGAGATATTAGTTTGTTCAGATGTTGGAACAGTCATTCCTGCTTTGGGGATAACACTTAATTTAAACTGACCTTCTTCAATATCATAACTGACCCTTTCAATATTGGTTGCCTGATAGTTGGGAAAGGTTATAACCAGATTTTTATTGCCCAATTCGGTAGATATTTTATCCACTCCAATCAGCCTGGAAAATTCAACCGTCATTTGGGAAGGGCTTGAAACAGCAACGTCTTTGGATGATTTTAGTGTTAAATAAAGAGAAAGGCCTGCAGCTACCTGATCCAGATAGGCTTTGGTCGGCAGAAGTATTAATATCGATGAGGCAGAATCGATTAGATTTTTGAGGCTGTTATCCACTGTGCGATATTAACACGTCCCCTGCCTTAAAATCAAGCTGGGGCACAAAAAGTATTCCACATTCTTCTCCCTGGCCTACACCAGGCACCTCATTCTTTTGCTTTTTAATGGAAAGTATTTTAACACTTCCCAGTTCTTCTTCGCCTCGCACTACTTTGTTTTTGTCTCCTTTATTGATCCGACCTGAAACAACTTTACAACCTGCTACCCGTTTACCATCAAAGGGAAAGTCGGCAACGATTTCGGCTTTTCCGGTAATTTCTACCAAACCTTTTTTAACAATCTCATCTAGTTTTTGTAAAAGTTCATAGATAATTTTAAACGATTGGACTTTTACTTTATCCATTTCAGCCAGTCGTAATACGCTGCTTGGAACTTTACTTTCAAATGCAAATATCAAGGCACCGTTCGCTTTGGCATCTAAAACATCCGATTCCGTGACATCACCAACAGACGAGGAAACAATGGTAAATTCGGGAGGAATTGATGCAATTAAGGCTTCCAATGCACCGGAACTTGATGCTTTTAAATAAAGAGGAATTTTACTTTTATCAAATCGTTCAAACTTGTTGGTAACAAGTTCTTTTTTGGAAGTATCATTGGATGTACCCTTTTTAACTATAGATCCGACAAGCGGTAATTCATTAAACCCTAAAATTTTAACGGGTTCCCCGGGAAGTACCTCTTTGACGGTTTTACCAAGACTGTCAAATAATCCACGGGCACGGCCTGTAGCACCTTCAGTATAAATATTATCACCGGTTTTCAGTTTTCCATTTTTAACTACAATAGTTACTGAATTACCTCCTTTTTCTTTATTTGTCTCAATAACTACAGCTTCCAATTCACCATTTAAATCTGCAGAGATATCATTTACCTCAGAAAGTAACACAATGACATCCAATAATTCATTTAATCCTTTTTTTTCTTTGGCAGAAACAGGAATAAAAGGAGTTTGCCCTCCCCTGCCTTCAAAATAAATTTCCTGCTTTTCCAGTTCTCCCAAGACAGTTTCAACAGAAGCTGTAGGTAAATCTGTTTTGGTAACTGCAACTATAAAGGGAACTTTTGCCTCTTTAATTAATTTAATAGCTTCGCTGGTTTGAGGTTTTATACCTTCAGTGGCAGCAACCACCAAAATGGCTATGTCAGCAACTGTTGCTCCACGTGATCTCATTGCGGAAAAAGCTGCATGTCCCGGAGTGTCTATAAAAGTAATTTTTTTGCCTTCTTTTGTGGTTACTACAGAAGCTCCGATTGATTGGGTTATTCCTCCTGCTTCTCCTTCAAAAACTGAAGTATTTCTGATTGCATCCAATAGGGAAGTCTTACCATGATCTACATGGCCAAGCACGGTTACAATCGGTTGTCTTGCTGTCTTCATATATGTTTAACTTTTTATTTTGCTGACACATTTTCAATGTCGAATTTCTCATTTTTTTGTATCAGTATTTAATACTGTATCATCCGAACCTGTATTTTGGTCATCTGTTTGTGCAGTATTTGTATCATCCGCTGCCACAGGTGTGTCAGTTGGTGTATCGGTTTGTGCATCTTCAGTTACTTGTTCTTTTTTCTCTACATCTTCTGAGATGTCAGTCTTTTTTTCTTCTTCAGTTGGTGTGATACCCACCACTTCAATTCGATAACCGGTCAGTTTTGAAGCCAATCTGACATTTTGACCGTCTTTGCCAATGGCCATTGATAATTGATCTTCAGGAGCAGTGACAACTGCTTCCATGGTTTTTTTGTTTGCTTTAACACTCAAATTATCAGCAGGCGAGAGAGCTGATTTAATAAGTTCTTTGGCATCTTCACTATAAGTAATGACATCAACTCTTTCTCCACCCAATTCATTGGTGACCGCCTGAACTCTGACTCCTTTTTGTCCGACACAAGATCCTACGGGGTCAACTCCTGATGCAGTTGAATAAACCGCTATTTTAGTTCTGACTCCAGCTTCTCTTGAAATGGCTTTAACCTCAACCGTTCCTGCGTTGAATTCGGGTACTTCCCTGGCAAAAAGCTTGGAGACAAATTGAGGATCGGCACGGGAAAGAATAATATCTTTACCTTTTAGATTTTCGACAATATCTTTCAGAAGAAATGTTAACCTTTGTCCCTGAGAAAGTATTTCGGATGGTGTTCTTTCTTCCGCAGGCATAATTCCTTCAGTTCTACCCATATCCACTCTGACGTTAGGTCCGTCAAAACGAAGTACTATTCCCGAAACCAAAGAGCCAATCCGTCCTGAAAATTCTTCCATAATAACTCCCCGTTCAGCTTCTCTTATTTTTTGATGGATTACCTGTTTTGCGGTTTGGGCTGCTATTCTTCCAAATCCAGGGGGGGTGACATCTTTTCCTTCAATCAATACTTTGGCCCCGCCATCCAATGAATTGATTTCAGCGTCAATTACCAACTCTTCAGGAAGTTCTTCTCCACGATCTTTAGCATCACGTCTGAAAGCTGCAACTATTGCCTGTTTAATGGCTTCCAAAATAACGCCGGCATCAAGCCCTCGCTCTGAGGCGATTGCTTTAAGTGCCTGGGCAAATTCTGTTCTTGGTGTTTGCATATATAAAAATAAAGGTGGGAACGTCCCACCATGATTGAAGTTTACTATTTTGAGGTATTTAAGTCAATGAGGCCGATTTCCTTATTTTTTAATTTCCGTCTAAATTTAATTTGACAATCCTGTGTTATAATTCAAGCATGGATAAAAAAGTTTACAACTACAGGATATTAGTCGAGAAAGAAAAAACCAAACAAGGCGTTGTTTTCGTTTCTTACGTGCCAACGTTGGGTATCTCAGACTTTGGAAAAACTATTGACGAAACAGTTTTAAACACAGAAAAAGCAATTAAAATATACTTAAAAACCCAAGCATCTTTAAAAAGGGAGATTCCTCAACAAGACAATGATGAATATTTCATAGTTAACAAGAAAGTAGAGTTAAACTATCCTAATGCCGCCGCATAATATATTAACATGCCCAAATATCCATCTTTTAAACCAAGAGAGATGGAGAAATTGCTTCATAAAAATGGTTTTATATTAAAAAGACAGTCTGGAAGTCACAGGGTTTATTTTAATCCAACTTTGGACAAAACTGTCGTAGTACCATTTCATTCCAAAGAAATCCCCCAAGGAACTATTAGAAGTATTGTCAAACAGTCAAGTTTGTCAAACAAAATATTTTTAAGTAGATAAAATCTATAACCCTTCTTCTTGCATCTCCTCAATTAAACTTCTTTGATTTCTTGTTAGTTTCTCAGGGATAACAACATTTAACCTGACATACTGATCTCCTTTACTTCTATGGTGTGGATTTGGAGCTCCTTTGCCTTTAAGCCTAATCATCGATCCGGATGGGGTTCCTGGTCTTATCTTCAATTTAATAGGTTTTCCATCTATAGTTGGTGCTTCAATGGTTCCTCCAAGTACCGACATGGAAAAAGGTATAGCCACTTTTATATAAATGTCATCCCCGTCCCTGTCAAAAATATCATGTGGGGTGACATTAATAGAGAGCATAAAATCACCAAAATTGATTCTACTTCCTTCATCTACACCTGCTGGTATTTTTATTTTCTTTTTTCTTCCCTCAATCATAACTTCTTTGGAAACGCCGTTAACAGCTTCCAAAAAATCAAGTTTAATGGAATATCTGGGTATTTGTCTTTGCTGTCTGAAAGGGGATCCACCACCAAAAAAACTTTCAAATATATCAAACGGGTCACCGAAGTCTGCACCACCGAAAGGACTCTGTCCGTTGGTGGAAGACCAGGTATATGAAAAAGGACCTGTTTTCCCGCCAAAACCACCACCTGCAAATGGATTGCCGCCTCCTCTTGCTCCTGCACCTCCTGGGGAGAATGCATCATGACCATAGTTATCATAGGCTGATTTTTTATTTCCGTCAGATAGAACCTGATAAGCTTCGTTTATCTCTTTGAATTTTCGTTCTGCCTCTTCTTTATCTGATCCTTGATGTCTGTCTGGGTGCCACTCCAGAGCTTTTTTACGATATGCTGATTTTATCTCAGCATCGGAAGCTCCTTTATTTACTCCTAAAATGTCATAGTAGTCGTTTTTGGTTGTCATATATTATCTATATTTGGTTTCAAACTCCTCGAGTTTTTCAGCTCTTAGTACTTCTTGCCTTGCAAGCGCAGGCTGTGCGTTAGTAATACATTCATCTATAATCGCTTCAGCACAAGAGGGTGGATTGTTATCCGCCAAGTCCAAAGCTGCGTTAAATTTGTCTATAGCAGATCGTTCCTGAGAGCTGAGTCCTTTTCTTGCATACACATAAGCAATAGCATTCCATTGATTTGATTTATCTAGTAGCATATTTAGCAAATATCTTTCTTAAGTGCTAATTATACAAAAATAGTAGTTTATTAACAAGGAAGCTGGTGGAAAAATGTTTAATATAAATATTTGTCAACATATTCTTGAATAAGATCCTCCAAATCTGGAACTTTATTTTTTACTACTTGGCACAACTCAGCCTGTTCTGTTGGACTTAACAAACCAGTATCAAATACACGCTTTTGAGCCATATACTTAGTCCACACACCCCTTGCTTTTCCGCAAATTTCTAAATCTCTTTTTGAATATTCCGGAAGTGACATGATAATGTGTAAGAATCAGGAATTTTATAAATTTATAATGTCCTTGGCAAGGAGCGAAGTTTATCCGAAAAATTAACCATTATGTTTGGATATTTTTAATTGTTTAAAGATTGTCCAAATTTACCATATCTGTAAAGAAAGTATTACCTATTTCAGCAGGTAAATCCTGATAGTCTCTCTCGGGAGAAGTCTCCTTTGAGTGGGAACTTCCATCAAATTTGAAGTCCGCCGCTTGACCATTCACCTCTACAATCATATTTCCGTCAGTTAATGAGACTTGTGATCTAAAATTTGGACCGGTCATGTCAATCCAGATATAACCTAATGATTCCCCTTTGCTAATATCCGGCTGTCGGTTGTGAATTACAATAATTGTTCCATCCGACTTGACAATATTAGCATCTAACAAATTTCCTTCCTTATATTTAAGTGATAAACTAGGTTTGTTAGAGTGTAATTGGACAACAGATTTGACTAAAAAGATATTTCCTCCACCGGTTTTTTCCTTCCACTTTCTATAGAACGGGGCGTCGCTGAAACTAGGAATTATATACCCCCCTTTTTTTGTTTTGAATTGTGAATATTTCTCTACTTTTTGCCGTAGCTCATCGGGGTCAATTTCCAATCTCCCACTAACTTTATCTTCAAGTTCACGAAGAAAATCATTAAAGTTACCACGTATTTTTTTCAGTAAATCCTGTTCCACCTCATTTACTTTTACTTCCACGGGTTTGTTCTAGTAATTATTCAATAACTTCACCTTCTTGAACATCTGCATCATTTTTCTTATCTTTCTTTACTTCTTCTTTCGGTTCTTCAGTTGCGGTCTCAGCACCTTCTGTTGGAGAAGTCTGATTTGCATACATTGCCTGTCCCACTTGAGAAAGAGTTTCTGAAAGATCTTTTGTTTTTGCTTCCAGATCTTCTTTTGTCCCTGTTTCCAAAATTTCTCTAAGAGCTTTAATTTTTTCTTCAACTTTTTCAACTGCATCTTTTGGTGCTTTATCACCTGCATCTTTAATGGCTTTTTCTGCCATGACAATGGTGGTATCTGCAGTGTTTTTAGCTTTAATAGTTTCTGCTTTCTTTTCATCTTCAGCTTTATTTTTCTCGGCATCTTCCTGTGCTTTTTTAACTTCTTCATCGGTTAAACCAACTGAACCTGTTATTTTAATATTTTGTGTCTTTCCTGTTGCTTTGTCTTTTGCCGTAACGGTTAAAATACCATTTGCATCAAGATCAAATAAAACTTCAATTTGAGGAATACCACGGGGAGCAGGGGGTATACCGTCCAATGTAAATCTTCCTAAAGCTTTATTGTCATTTGATAATGGTCTTTCCCCCTGGGTTATATGAATTTCAACCTGTGTTTGATTATCAGCAGCAGTTGAAAATACTTCTGTTTTGGAAGTAGGAACAGTGGTGTTTCTTGGGATCATTGGTGTAGCTACCCCACCCATTGTTTCAATAGCTAAAGTTAGAGGAGTTACATCCAAAAGAAGGATGTCTTTGACATCTCCAGCCAAGACTCCTGCCTGAATAGCTGCTCCTATGGCCACAACTTCATCGGGATTAACTGATTTGTTGGGGTCTTTACCGA
>CAZIPM010000014.1:0-19182 GCA_964541395.1 uncultured Gammaproteobacteria bacterium
TTATTTACATCCTTCATGCCAGGCGTAACATCTAATTCATTGACTGTAAATTCAGATTTTACTCCTGCGTTATGCAAAGACTTATACCTTATAAGTTCTTGGATTGTTTGAGGATTAAGCTTTTTGGATGGCCCTGAGAAATTTACCAATTGTTCAGGGGTATAATTTCCAGATTGAGCATTTTGGGTAACTCCTGCCAAATACCAGGAAGCATACTCATTCATTTTCTGGGCATCGTCAAAAGTATCAGCAGGGCTTTGGCTGTTTGTGACTTGTTCGGTATTACCCAAGATGGGGAGTTCCACTCCTGAAAGATCAATTACGACATCGATTTTGGAAGCACCCCCCGTATAAGGGCAGCTCGTTTCACTACATTTATTTGCATTCCATTTCTCATCAACTACCTCCAGAAGTACTTTTATGGTGTTACCACACATTTGAGCCAGTGGAGCATCCCTGCAAGGAGAAGCTTGATAAGGCCTTAAGGAATTAAACTCAGGGTCTCTGATTCCCTCTTTCTGGTCTGTGCAGGGGACTGGTGGTTCTGGGATAGCATCAGTACTAGAACTTGAACCCCCCCCAGGCAAAACAGGTGGCGGTACTGTTTGTTGTACAGAGCCAGAAAGTTGGGAACAACCACCTCCGGCTTGATCACAACAATATGGTGAACTGTTAAGATTACACTTTATTAAACCTCGTGCACATTGACCAACACTATTGTTGGGTTGGGAACAGACAGCGTTAGCGGGATGCTGACTTAAAATAAATATTCCTAAAAATAGAAATAAACTTGGGACTATTTTTTTCATAGTTTTATAAATTGATTCTCATCAGCACGGTTTGTTTATCATAATGTCTATATTGAATATCATTTAATTATATCGCGGTGCTTTCCTTTATTTTGTAAGTCAGTATTAATGCACCACTAATTAAGGAAACCAGTGATAATAGTAGAAATTTGTTTAAATTTCTCATTGAGCATTATTATTTCTTAAAAACACTAAAAATAGTAATTGTACCTGTCGTGCCTGTTATGCCTCCAATTAATTGAATCATAAGATAGGATCCAATAAGAAGTAGTAAACCGGAAACAGCATAAGTTAGTGTTTTTTTGGCACCTTCGGCTGCTTTAGGGTCACCACCCGATGTTAGATATTTAAATGCAGATGAAACTATCATGAAAAACAACACCACACCACCCACCGCTATTAGTACCGAAACCAGGTTGTTAAAAACATCTGCTAATTTGTCTAATGTAGGTGGTGCCATACAATTACAAGTTTAACTGAAGAATAAAAAACGATCAATAGAGGATTAAACACCACCAGGAGCGATATCGCTTACAGTCGGTATTTCCAGATTAAGAATACTGACTCCAAAGAATGCTTCGATTAGATTTGCGATTGCCCAGGCAGAAAAAACGATTACCAAACCAACCAAAGCTGCCGTTATTTGGTTTCTTGCCGCTTCGGTTTGTGCTTTATCCCCACCGGACATAATCCACTTCACACCACCTATTACTAAAATAAAGAAAAAGACTAATGCTGCAACAACAAGTATCAGGACTAACAGTCCTCCAATCACTTGACTCAACTGTAGATTTTCAACTTGACCAGCCAACCCTTTTCCTGGTCGAAGATTTATTGCTGCTGCTAGTAACTTTTCCATGCGTATACAGGTATTATTGAATAATCAATCCACCTATGTCAATAGTTAAAATATTAATTCCAAAAAACGCTTCTATTAATTTGATGATAGCAAAAGTTGAAAGTAAAAGTATTAAACCGACTAATGCGTTTGTAATTCTACCCCTCGCTCCTTCTATGGCCCCCTTATCCCCACCTGAAAATATCCACTGAACAGCACCCCAAAGCATCATAAACATGAATCCTACAATTCCTACAACAAAAAGTAAACCGATTGCATTTGGAATGAAGATGTTCAGGAAATCTGTTGTAGATGGATTTCCTGTTGCTCCTGACAAACTTTCCAGTATAGTACCTTTAAATAATGGATTTGTAATATTTCCCTGTGGAGGTACAGCAACCCCAGCAAGTAATTGATTTGAATTTATCATAAATTAAAAAATTGCTAACTTGGCAAATAGATCACCAAACAACAGTATGTCCCCCAATCCTATAAAAGATCCAAACAATCTTATTATCATGACTGAAAAAATTGTAACCACTAAGCCAATCAAACCACTTGAAATTTTTTTCTTTGAAGATTCTAAAGAACTTTTATCTCCTCCTGAAGTAATTATTCCTATTGCTCCAGTAATTAAAGTAAATACAAACCAGATTATCGCAACCAGGGTTAATATTCCGATTGTTAAAGAAATAACCGTTGCAAAAATGCTTGGAGCTTCTGTGGGAGCCTTACCTTCAAGTCCAAGTGGACCGAATCCCGAATAATTTGTGTTGTCATAAAATCTAATTTGTGCCAGGTTATTCATGGTGTTGGTAAAATAGGTTGTAATAAGAAATAAGGATTTTTAAATAATAACCAACCGAAAATAGCTGCCAGAACAAATGACCCTGCTGAAACAGCTAAGCCGAGAATTGTTTGATAAATTTGGGCCCAAGCACCTGCAACCTTTTTACTGTCATCACCCGCAGACATAAAAGCATAACCTGCAAAAAATAGGTTAAAAAGTGCATATAATCCGGCAACAACGACTAATGTTCTTAGAGAAAACTGTATAAGCTTTCCGAAAGCTACGCCTGGATCCGAACCAAAATGACCGATTGATTGGGGAACAGTTATCGATCCAAAAGGATTTGTTTGAGCCAACTTATTCATCATAATAAAGGTAATCCGGTAATGGTTACTATTAATTGTACAATCCAATAGGCAGCAAATACAACTACAAAGCCGATTAGTGCTGAAGTTGCAGCTTTTTTACCTTGCTCCATTTTTTGTGGGTCGCTTTTACCGGCACCTTGGATCATAGAAATCCCTCCCATAATTAATATTACTAATAGGATTATTCCTGCCAATGAGATGGCACCAGCAATAAGCGCTGAGACATAGACGTTGACCCTATTAATATTGCCTAATTTACTCGCACTACCTCCTAAAAAAGAATTACCTATGTTTACTTGTGCTAAAAGATTATTCATTTATTTAAACAATAAAGTAAAAACTTCTATTCCAAAAAAAGTTCCTATTAGTTTAACTATCCAAATTGCAGAAAGTAAAAGTAAGATTCCAATCAATGAAGTAGTTATTTTACTTTTAGCCACTTGAAGAACTTTTGGGTCTCCCGTTGATGTCATAATTTGAAAACCACTGGAAACAATTGTAAACAACAATATCATCCCAGCGATAGAGAAAATAAACGGCATAACAATTTGGATTAAACCAGGGAGAGTGTTCGTTACTCCTAAAAAGATTCCTGCTTTTAAACCAATTTGGTCTAATGTTGCTGTGTTAAACATAATTTAAAAAGTATCAAGTTTTAGTATATCAATTCCAATTATCTTAAGTATTGTCACTGAGAAAATTAACATGATAAGTCCGCTTATCGCAGAAGTTAATAGCTCTTGACCAGCCTTTAATCTTTCAGGTGCTCCGGCTGATGTCATAATCATAAACGAAGCGTAAACAATCAGTAAAAAGGAAATTCCTCCACCAATTCCTAAAGCCCAACCTAAAATCCAGCCCATAAATTCTGTGGTATTTTCAACTGGAATACAACCGATCGCAGAATTTATTTGAGTTTTTCCGCATCCAGTCGAGGGAGTACTAACATTTCCGATTAACAGCGAACATTCGTTTGGACTACCACAACAATAGGAAGATCCCAAGTTATTACAGCTTCCAGATAAATTCGTACAAGGAGGGGATCCTGGTGGATTTAAAATACATGCTGCGTCTACTACGGACTGTTTAGAAACAAATATGAATAAGAAAAACAGAATACTTAAAAAAATTTTCTTCATCTTCTGATTTTAACATAAACCATTAATAGTTTTCAGTTGCTATAATGGTTAAATGATAAAATTCTTAGAATTATTTTCAACAAGATTAAAATTTATATCATTCTTTTTCTCAATAACATTTATTTTTCTTACTCTTATATTTATTGCCAACGCTCAAGATTGTGGAGCAGATCTTGATTGTCAGATAGGACAAATCCAAAAGGAAATAGATGCTCTAACCCCCGCACACGAGAAGAACAAAGAAGAACTGGCAGGATACAGATCAAAAATAACTGATTTAACAAAACGCATAGCTGGTGTTTCTTCACAAGTTAATAAAACAGAAAAAGAAATTAAAGCCAGGGAAGAGGACTTGGGTTTTGCCCAAGAAGTTTTTGAGGAAAAAACAGACAATCATTATAGATTCTTAAGACTTTATGACCCGCTGATGCCTTTTTTAGCGTCAAGCGATGCTACTCATGCATTCAGAGAAGCAAACTTCAGACAAATTGCAGCTGATGAAGACAGGAAACTAATTGAAAAATATATTGGTGATTTGGTTAAACTCAAAAATGACAAAGCAGGTTTGATTAAAAACCAGGCGTCGTTGGCCTCGCTTAAACTCCAATTGAGTGAAAAAGAAAAATTCTTGGCGGGAGAAGTAGGTAAAGTAGAAAATTACTTAACAACACTCTCTTCAAAACAGACTGAACTCCAGGCTCTTAAAGCTGGAGGATTTTCTACCTCAGTGGGTGATACTCCTGGAACTTTAGAACCATGTTCAGGACCTCCGGGATCATCCAACTTCTGTGATCCTGGATTTAAACCTGCCTTTGCAGCCTTTTCCTTTGGTGCCCCACATAGAACCGGCATGAGTCAGTACGGAGCTTACGGCAGAGCAAAGTCGGGGCAAAATGCTGAAACTATTTTATCAGCTTATTATCAGGGAGCTACTTTGAATAAAGGTTATTCTGCTTATTCAACAATAGAGGTATCTGGAGTTGGGAAAGTTTCTGTCGAGGATAATTATTTGTTGGGAATTTATGAAATTCCCGAAAGCTGGGGAGGAAACGGTGGTTTTGAAGCCTTAAAGGCTCAAGCGGTGGCGGCAAGAAGTTATGCCTTGTCTGTTACTAATAATGGTGCTGGATCAATTTGTACAACCGAAGCTTGTCAGGTGTATAAACCCCAACTTAAGTCAGGAAAGTGGGCTGAGGCTGTTCGTGCAACCAGGGGTTGGGTATTAATGAAAGACGGTGCTCCTGCTAAAGCTTATTATGCTGCCAGTTCTGGTGGCTTTACTGTTTCTCAATGGGGTTGGAGTGGTATAAAAGATACTTCAGGGGATTGGCCGGCGACTGCCTATGAAAAAGTAGGTGGTTCACCTTGGTTTTATAAAGGTTGGTATAAAAGTCGTGGTGGATCAACTTGTGGAAAAAACAGCCCGTGGCTTAAGTCGGAAGAATTGGCAGATATTTTAAATGCCTGGAAAGTATTGACTTCAGGAGGAGGTGATGTTGGCAGGATTTCTCCTCTGGATACTTCCTGTTGGAGTGGAAACCCATATTCGATAAGCGACTTGGCAGGAATCGGTGGATACACATCTGTTTCTTCTGTGTCGGTTATTTACAACAACAACGGTTTTACTCAATCAGTGAGCTTCGGAACAAACAAAGGCAGTGTCAATATGACCGGTGAAGAATTTAAAAAGGCATTTAACTTAAGAGCTCCAGGTTATATTGGTATAAAATCTTCGCTATTTAATATAGAGAAGATATAAAGTCATTCATACAGAATCTTTAAGTTCAAAAATTCTGATTTTTCAATTGTTTTCTGCTATAATCAGCTCAAGATGCCGGATATATTTGTGTCAGCTTCCAACCATAAAGAAAAGAAGGGAAAAAAAGAAACTGTTCCAGACATTGTTACAGAAAAGACCTCAACTCACAATGATGTCAGACATATCCATAAACCTCCATTTGAAAAAGTAAGAGAAGAATTAGCCTATAAAGAAGATTTGCCTATGTTTGAAAAGAAACCATTATCAGCCTTTCTTTTTTATCCCGATGGAATTGAATTTGAAACCAGAGAATCTCAGGAAGAAGTAATTCTTTTTTTAAGACAGCACCCGATTGTTAATGTCCCTTGGATTTTAATGGCAATAGTATTAGTCTTTGCCCCGAGTTTTGTAACAAGTTTTTCAATCTCCAGTTCCATTCCCAGTAACTTTTTATTTATTTTTATCCTGATGTGGTATTTGATGACTACAGCCTTTATACTGGAGAAGTTTCTGACCTGGTTTTTTAATGTTTATATAGTTACCGATGAAAGAATAATCGATATAGATTTTTATAATTTAATTTATAAAGAAGTCAGTGATGCGAACATTGATAAAATTCAGGATGTGACTTACAACATGGGTGGAGTAATCAGGACAATGTTTAATTACGGCAATGACATGATACAAACTGCCTCAGAGGTGCCGAATTTTGAATTCCTGGCGGTTCCAAAGCCGGATAAAGTTGCCAGGGTATTACAAGACGTTCGTGTTGAGGAAGAACAGGAAAAGATTGAAGGGAGGGTCAGATGATTCCAATCATAGGGATATCACTTTGGTCAATTCTAAAGATTTTTATACTGATTGTCTTGGCATTGTATATTATCTTTGCAGTTGTTGTGATCAGGCAAGTTCAATTGATGACTGACACCTTGGAAGTTGGCTTTGAAGCACAACTTAGGCTTTTATCTTTTGTGCACCTTCTTTTTGCCATTGCCGTTCTTGTTTTTGCTGTATTAATTTTGTAATGAAATGTCTGCCTATAAACTTTTATTTAATCTTGGTAAATCCCAATTGGAGGATACAGGTTCTGCGTTTTTAACCGAAGATCTGATTACTATTAAACTTGACCCCCATTCTCAGGCCCTTCTACAAAGAGAAGGAAAGTTAATAAAACTGGCTGAAAGTGGAGATATTCCCAAAACCATAACCGGTAAAGTAAAACAGGGAGATGTTTACACAATTGGAACCCAGCATGAAAAACTAGTTGCCAATGTCGAGGAAACTATAGAAAAGAAATTTAATTTCAATTTAAAACTACCACAATTTTCCAAGAAACAAATTTTTCTTAAAGAACAAGATCTGTATGCCAGTCAACCACAGGGGAAGAAAACCACTCTCACTGTCGGTATTGTTCTTCTTGTACTCCTTATTGTCAGTGTGGTGTTTGGAATAAGACAAAAAAACATCAGGGAAACAAATCGGATTTATAAAGAAAAACTTGAAAAAGCAATCTCTAGTTATCAGGAGAGCTTGGATCTTTTTGCTGTAGATAAAACAAAAGCCAGACAACTTTTTATGGAGTCTTCACAATTGGCTAATGAAGTTGCAGCCTCTAAATATAAAGACGAAAGAACAAAAACCCTTGTAAATGAAATAAACACAAAGCAAGGAGAAATCTTGGGTGAGTACAAGTCTACAACTACAGAGTTTTTGGATCTGACTCTTCAGACAAGCAGTTTTAATGGTAGCCAAATTGCCTCTTCCGGAGAAGATATGTTCATTTTGGACAAGAAAAATAAAAAAATTATCAAGGTAAACATTAAAACTAAAAAAACTTCATTGGCTGCGGATACGGATCAAGTTGAAGGAGGGAACTATTTAGGTGCATATGAAGACAGATTTTACTTAATGAAGGATGACGGAATTTATGAACTGGGAGGATCTTCTGAAGACAAAGTACTGGAAAAAGATTGGGACAACCCTTTTTTCTATCTTTACTCTGCTAATTTATATCTTCTTGATAGATCTGCGAATAAGATATTCAGATATTCGGGAACAACTGATGGGTTTGGAAGTAAATCAGATTGGATAGCGCCAGGTATTGAAGCTGATTTTTCCAAGGTTGTAGACATAACCATAGACGGGTCTATATGGCTTTTGTCATCTTCCGGTAAAGTTTCAAAATTCACTCTTGGCAATCCACAAAGTATTACTTTGGATGGCATACCTGAAAATATGGATAACCCAACAGCCATCTATACCAACGAAGAACTTAAAAACGTCTACATCTTGGACAGTAAGAAAGGAAGAGTGGTGGTTATAGATAAAACAGGGGACTTTGTGGTGCAGTACGTTGCAGATGATATTAAGAATGCAAAAGATTTAGTTGTTTCGGAAAATGAAAACAAAATAATCCTTCTTGTGGGTGGAAAACTACTTACAATTGATTTAAAAAATTAAGCGTCTATTTTACTGGGAGTTAATAAATATTCTTGTATATCACAAGCTAAAATATGACTATCTACAACCGCTATATATCCTTTGCCTCTTGTAATAACTTCAGCAGCCTTTTCAGTTGTGTCAGCCAATATACGTTCACCCTCGAAAGAACCGATTCTTCCTACCCATACGCAATTATCTTCTGCGATTAGTTCAATCATTGTGGAGATGGAGGGAATCGAACCCTCGTCCGAAAAAATAATAAAAGAAAAACTACTACAAGCTTATTTAATTTAAAAATTTTCCTTCAAAGTTATAAACTAACAAATTCTTTAAAGGTAAGATTAATTATTTTCGAATCATCAGCCTCTAATCAAAGACCGACTATCTATCCTACTTGGTTTATGCCTATTAGATTCGAGTAAGAAACAAATCTAAAGACATCGTCTTAAGCGATTGCGTAGGCCATTGGCCTTGCGGCGAATGGATTAGCAGATGCTAAAAACGAAGCGAAACTGTTTTTAGTCTCACTTTTATTTTGATCCTAATCAAGACCTCTAGGATCAAAGTCTGCTTGCAGTTTTTCAAAGTACTTTTCCGTCGAAACCGATCATCCCCATTAAAGTCCTTTCAATTCCCGTTCTATGTCACGCTCTACATCTTTCTTTTTAATGGACTCCTTTTTCTCAAACTTACGTTTTGGTTTTCCTAATGCAAATTCAAGCTTGAAAAGACGTCCTTTATTATACAGTGATACAGGCACAAAAGTCAATTTAAGTTGTTTACTCTTGGTTATTGCCGAAACTATTTCCTTTTTATTTAATAAAAGTTTTCTGGATCTGGTAGGTGTGTAGCCACGGGGAGGGGAGACTACGGGAATATTGCAGTTAATTAAATAAAGTTCATTATCAATAGCTCTAACCACAGATTGTTTTAAATCAGCTCTGGAATTACGCAGTGATTTAGCCTCAGCTCCTAAAAGAACAATGCCTGCTTCAAAGTGTTCGCCAGTCAAAAGATACTCAAAATTTGCCTTTTTGTTGATAACTCTCATATAGTTATGATTATATATGATCCTTGATCTTCTTTTTCCTAAATACTGTTTGGAATGTAAAACGGAAGGAAAATATATCTGTAAAAATTGTTTACATAAGGTTAGATTTGGAGGTTGGAAAGATAATAATTATTCAGTTTTTAAGTACGAAGGAGTCATAAGAAAGGCAATTATCGCCTTAAAATATAAATATGCAAGGGATGTAGTTGAAGAACTTGTTAGCTACATATTTGAAAATTTAAAAAATAGAAAAACATATCCCAACTCAGAACCAATTATTCTGGCTCCTGTTCCTCTTCACTGGAGAAGAGAAAATTGGAGAGGTTTTAATCAATCGGAAGTAATAGGTAAAGAATTAGCTGTAAAAATAGATTGGAAATTTATACCAGATCTTCTGACACGCAAAAAATTCACTAAACCACAAGTTGAATTGAGAGGTACCGAAAGAAAAATAAATTTAACTGAAGTTTTTTTTGTTAACCAAAATTATTTATCTTCTGATCAATTATTCAACTCGTCGATTATTTTATTTGATGATGTTTATACTACAGGCTCAACTATTATTGAAGCGACAAAAGTGTTAAACGAAGCAGGATTCAAAAAAATAAAAAGTTTGACGATAGCAAGATAAATCTATTCTGGCAACAAAAAGTTAATTGCACATTTACCTTCAGAATATTCCTGACCAACTTTTCCATCTGTTGCAGAAGCTATAGCCTGAGCAAAACAAAATAGATTTGTACATTTAACCTTTTTAGTTACAGTGTTCTCGTTATCCTTACTTTCTTCAGCAGCTTCTTTGTAGGCTTGGTTTTTTGAAGGCTTAAAATAATCACAAGACATGGGGGAAATTCTATATCTATAGCTTAAACTAAGCCAGTGAAGAAATATCTAATTTTTTATCTGTTTCATCAGGATTAACAATCCTTGCAGCGAATCGATCATTACCCAGGTAATAAACAGAGGCTCCTTGTTCTGCTGCAGCATTTCTAAAATCCTCATCTGTTAGAAATGGACTAATAGAAACCAAAAGTAAGGCCTCATTTCCTTTAACTTTTGTTGCTTCTGCTGTCATATTTTTATTTTATCTTAGATTGTTGAGTATCTAGTTTTCCGCCATTCGGAATAGGTTTAAGGGCAACCTTGTGTGGACCGAATCCAGTAATCCCCCTGTAGCGCCCAGTTTAATTGCATGTATTAAAAATTCTATTTCATCTAGAAACGGACTAATATCTAGACGCTCATACTCTGTTTCAGATAACAGCCTTGTTCTTTCATATGCCATTTTGATTATTTTAATCTTAATTTTGTGAAATGCAATAAAGTTGGGCGGAGGATACAGAAATTGAATCTGTTAGCTAAAATCTTTCAGGTTGTCTTGGGTGAGAAATGTCCACAATAATTCTATCTTCATCCAGTAACAACTGTTTAACTTCTCCCATAGGAATGGATATACCTTCCCCATTAAGTCTTACCGTAACATCTGAATCTGTTTCTTCCCCATGTTCAATGATAAGCCCATCTTTGATATATTGTTCTGTTCTTTTTTCTGATACAAAAAAAGGTATAGGTATTCTGTCGCTTTTATATGTTACTTGTCCTGTAGCCGTTGTTATATCTGGTATTATGGGACTTAATTGATTTAATATCAATACTTGGCGGAGGGTAGAGGATTCGAACCTCTGAGGCCTTTCGACCACAAGTTTTCAAGACTTGCTCCATAAACCACTCGGACAACCCTCCTAATAACTCTATATTATTTAGTTTTGCGGAGAAGGTGGGATTCGAACCCACGAGCCCTAATTAAAGGGCCGAGTTTAGCAAACTCGTGCACTGGGCCACTATGCGACTTCTCCAAATCTCTGCAATTATATCAGATTTGAGGTATAATTTTGGTAATGGACACTGCCAATACTAGTCAAGAACAACAAACTGAACCCCAGGTTCAGAAAGAGAGCACTTTAAAAAATGACCAACAGGTTGAACAGGTTGACAGAGCTAAAATAATTCCCGTCAGAGATTTGGTAGTTTGGACAGCTCCGGCCAGGCCATTTAAAAGACATGACAAACAGTTTTATGTAACTGTTATTTCAATTGCTTCACTAGTTTCTTTGATACTGTTTTTGGCGGAAGGTGCGATGCCTGTGATTCTAATCATTTCTTTAATATTCCTATACTACGTTTTAAGTACAGTAGAACCTGAAAATATAGAATATAAAGTTACAAACAAAGGTATAAAAATTGCTAAAACTATCACACCTTGGGAAGTAATGGGTAGATTTTGGTTTGGCAAGCGTCATGATAGTGATCTTTTAAATGTGGAAATATTTGTACTCCCTGGTAGAATGGAGTTAGTTTTGGATCCTAGCAAAAAAGAGGAAATAAAGAAAACACTTTCAGAATATTTGGTAGAAGAAGAAATTCCACCCTCAAGATTTGACCGCATGTTGGATTGGTTCAGTAAAAAACTGCCACAGTAAAATTATTAAAATAAAAATTAAGTACCCGTAGCTCAACCGGATAGAGCGCAACTTTGCGGAAGTTGAGGCTGTGAGTTCGACTCTCGCCGGGTACACAAAATTTATAAATATTAGGAGGGTTCGTATAGCGGCCAATTACACGAATTTCGAAAATTCGAGGGTTTACACCCTACGCAGGTTCGAATCCTGCACCCTCCGCCATATCTGAATCCTACCTGATATAATCGAACATATGATTAGTTGTGTTTTTGAAAATGGAAATAATGCGACTAGAGGATTGCGTCACGTTACTGTTGGTGCAATTGCCGTTAACGACGATAAACAAGTGCTTTTAGTAAGACGTGCACGAAATATGCACAACGGTGGAAAGTTTACTATTCCCGGCGGATTGTTAGATAGAGATGAAGATATAGCACAAGGGACACTACGTGAATTAAAAGAGGAGTCCGGATATGATGGAGAAATAGTAAGTCTTTTTCGTGTCAATGACAACCCTAATCGCCCTAAAGAGGACAGACAGAATGTGGATTTTATCTATATAATTAAGGTTGTTGGGGGTGCACCGATGATAAATGAAGAAGTTACGAGTATCCTCTGGTACAGTAAAGATAAGTTGCCAAAAGAGGAAGAGTTTGCATTTGACCATCGAGATTCAATTTTAAAATACTTTGAGTATTTAGATAAAAAGTTTCCTTTACCAATAATTGGTTGACTACTTGATAGTAAGTTCCCACATAGTCAACCAGACAACGGAAATGTATTAAACAAGAAGGATGAATATGGACAAAAGTCATTCAGATTTTCATAGTTCAAATGCATTTTGTGGAAATGCCGGACCTGAGGAGATGCGACATTTACAAGAACTAGTTGATAAGTTGTCTAACAAAGAATTGAAACAGCTTGTTGCAGCTGTCGGTATTAAATTTTTGGCTGGAAGAAACTCTTTAGACAGGGATAATTATGAAAGAGTAATTGATGAAGCAGATAGAGAAGTTTTTTACAGAGAATACCGTAGTATAATTGCTTTGAGGAATAAGAGGTAATAATTTTTATGAATAAAACATCGATTTTTTTAGTCTTAGTAATTTCCATTCTAACTGTCTTTTTTGTCTTCAGTGCAAAAAAGAATAAAGAATCTATACCCGCTCCAACTGTAAATCCACTTTTATTTTCTGAGTATAACCCTCAAATAAATCCTACAGATTTTACCTTTAAAATAACAAACAAATATTTTTCACTTCCTGTTGGCAGAAAATTGGTTTATCAATCCCAAACTTCTGGAGGTACTGAAAAAATTGAAATTGAAATAGAATCAGCAACTAAGGAAATAATGGGAGTTAAGACAACAATTTACAGAGATAAAGTATATTTGAATAATACTTTAGTTGAAGATACAAGAGATTACCTGGCACAAGATAAAGAAGGAAATGTTTGGTACTTCGGTGAGGAAGTAGATAATTATGAGGACGGAAAACTTATAGATCACACAGGCTCTTTCATTGCAGGTGAAGACAGAGCAAAACCAGGAATTTGGATTAAGGCTGTTAATATTGTAGGTGATTCGTACAGACAGGAGTACTATCCCGACGAAGCTGAAGATGTAACTGATGTTGTAGCAACCGGTCAGACTGTTATTGTCGGTGATAAAACATATACGGGTTGTGTCAAGATGTATGACTGGACACCCTTGGATGACGAGTCAAAAGAGTATAAATATTACTGTCCTGAGGTATCTGCAATGGTTCTTGTTGAAGACTTAACTTCTGGAGAAAAAACAGAACTTCTAAAAATTAATTAAGAAAATTGTTCATAGAATCTAGCATAAGAATGAAAATCAGCGTTTTTGATTTTTTAATAAACAATCTTACCCTTTTCGTGGTAAAATATAGCCTGAAATGAAAAACGGAAATAGTGAAGTAGCAATCGGTGGGGCAATTGTTTTTAAAGACGGCAGAGGTAAAAAACTTTTTATGCTTTCAAAAAACAGTGAAGGTAAATGGGAACTTCTTAAAACCACAGTCAGAAGAGGCGAGTCCTCAGTCCGCGCAGTCATCAGATATACTTCAGAACAGGGTAATATGAGTGCCAGAGTTTTAGAAGAAGCTGGAAGATCCACAGGTACCGCTACCATTAACAATAAAGTAGTTAATCAGAGATTCTACTACTATGTGATGTATTATAAAGCAGGCGCAGAAGTAATGGGATTGGGTGATGTTTCCTGGTTTGATTATGCACGCACCGTAAAGAAATTAACTCTCAAAAGAGAAATTGATGCTTTGAAAAATGCCAATGTCCAAATAAAAGAATGGGAAAAGACAAAAAAGAAAAAACAACAACAGGAAGAGGAAATGCTACTGATTTAAAACCTAAAATTATCAGAGAAATTTCAGCTGGTGGTGTAGTCTTCAAAGAAGAAAAAGGTAAAATTCTCTGGTTAGTTACTAAAAACGTTCCCAACGAATATTTCAAATTAGCCTGGAGGCTGCCCAAAGGATGGATAAACGAAGGGGAAACTACAGAAACTACGGCACTTAGAGAAGTAAGGGAAGAAGCAGGAGTTGAAGCTAAGATAATTAAAAAAATAGAAACGATAAGTTATATTTATAATCATCCGGAACGAGGAAGGGTTTTTAAACTAGTCACCTTCTATTTAATGGGGTGGTTAAGCAACTTAGCCGATGGGTTTGGTGAAGAAACCTCGGAAATAGCCTGGCTTTCTTATGAAGAAGCTGTTAAAAAGCTTTCATTTTCAGGTGAAAAACAAATGCTAAAAAGAGCTGACAACTTATTAAAGAAGGAATCCAAGACTCTCTAGTTTAATTTTGGTAAAACTTATTTATATTTTTGAATTTGTTTTCTATATATCTGCTTGAAAAGAAATGTTTCGCTTTTTTCGGGACAAATTCTCCAAATGGATGTGTTTCTATCATTTATTGATATAATATCATCTATATTTGGTGAGGTCGCATAGTGGCCTAGTGCGCATCATTGGAGATGATGAGTAGCCGCAAGGTTACCGAGGGTTCGAATCCCTCCCTCACCGCTAATTTATGAGAATAATCTTTTTAAATTCCTGGCAAGGGAAAGCAGGGGTCCAATATTTTGATTTTATTAAAAAACAAAGTTTTCTTACCGACATATTTTGTCTGATGGAAGTTTCACCCCAACTCCTCAATAAATTATCAAAAGTATTGACCGGATTTAACTTTGTATACGAAACTGAAGGAATACTAAGTAAAGATGGACTTACTTATGGTGAAACAATTTTTGTAAAAGAGGGAATTAAAATAATAAAGTCAGGTAAAAAAGTTTTATTTAGGCAGGTAAAAAACGACATTGGTATCTACCAGTATATGACGATTAAAATTAACGACAGGATAGTTAATGTTGGTAATATACACGGTAAAGCAAGACCTGGTCACAAACTGGATACACCGATTCGAATTAATCAATCGAAAAAAATAATTGAGATGTATCAAGACGACAAAAATCCAACAATTATCGGAGGAGATTTTAATTTATTACCTGACACTAAAAGTATCAAGATGTTTGAAGACGCAGGGTATAGAAATTTAATAAAGCAATTTGGGATAAAAGATACCAGAGGGATTCTAAATCACAATCAATTTATAAAAGAAGAAATACAGTACTTTGCAGATTATATATTTGTCAAAAATGGTATAAAAGTTAAAAACTTTGAAGTCCCGAAGTTGGAAATTTCCGATCATCTACCACTAATTTTAGATTTCGATTTTTAATAATCGCAATAAGATCCTGAGGATGGAATATCAGGTTTATTTAATCTGCTATAATCCAACTTAGAATGAACTCTCAGGTTGAAGAAGTTAAGAGTAAAATAGACATTGTTTCATTACTTTCAGAATACATAGACGTCAAAAAAGCAGGCAGGAACTATAAAGCAAATTGTCCTTTCCATGGAGAGAAGACACCTTCTTTTATGATTTCTCCTGAACTACAGATCTATAAATGTTTTGGTTGTGGGGCGTCTGGTGATGTTTATACTTTTTTACAAAACCATGAAAATATGGAGTTTCCTGAGGCACTGAAGTATCTTGCTGATCGGTCTGGAGTAAAACTGATTCAACAATCTAATATAGCAACCTCTGAAAAAGAAAAAGTATTAAAGATAAACCAAACAGCCTTAGGTTTCTATAAATATGTACTTAATTCACACCCAAAAGGTAAAAGAGCGTTAGATTACTTGCTGAAAGATAGAGGTCTTAAAGAAGAAACAATAAGTAAATTTGAAATAGGTTATTCACCAGATACTCCAGACGCTTTACCTAAATATTTATCTGAAAAGAAAAAGATTCCAATAAATGATTTGGATAAAGCAGGTCTTATTGCCCGAGGTAGAAACAGAATCTTTGACAGATTTGGGGGCAGAGTAATTTTTCCACTGTTTGATCACAGGGGTGAGGTAGTCGGGTTTGCAGGAAGATTATTGCCTTGGGATAAACGTGAGTCCGGTAAATATATAAACTCACCGGAAACTCCTGCATATCATAAATCAAAAGTATTATATGGTCTTAATATTACCAAAGGAGATATAAAATCTTCTAAATACGCAATTATCGTCGAAGGAGAATTGGATATGATTTCTTCCTGGCAAAATGGTGTTAAAAATGTGGTAGCTATAAAAGGGTCTGCGGTAACCGAAGAACAGATAAGACTTTTGTCCCGTTTCACCAATAAAGTCGTTTTATGTTTAGACACTGATTTTGCTGGAGATGAAGCAGCCAGAAGAGGAGCTATGCTGGCCTCTAATTTGGGAATGGATGTCCAGGTGGCAACCATTGAAGGCTTTAAAGACCCCGACGAAGCAGCAAGAAACGATATCAATGCGCTACACAAGGCTATCTTAAATGCGGTAGATATTTGGGATTTCTTGATTGACTCTATTTTTGAAAAGTTTGACTTGTCAGGTTCCGGTAAATCAAAAATAAGTCGCGAATTGATGCCCATTTTAAATCTAATCTCTGACAAAATTGTTCAGTCCCATTATGTGGAACAAGTTGCCAGACGATTGTCTGTTCCTACTGAGTCTGTCTTAGGCCAACTGATAAAAGTGACAGAAACGAAAAGGATCGGAGATGTATCATCCGAAAAAGGAGTTGAAAGTAAGATAAAATCCAGAAGAGAGCTTATTGAAGAAAGACTTGTGGGAGTGTCGCTTCTGTATGATAGGGAATTACTTTCCGAGACTGAGATAATAGAACTTGTTACAACCCCATTTGCCAAAAAAATACTTAATGAGGTTAAAAAGATAGATAATTTTAATAATCTGGAATTAGGAGAGATATTTAAAAAATTACCAAAAGAACTATCCGATGGTTTTTCAGAAGTCATGCTTTCTGATCTGGAAAAGTCCGAAACAAAGACTGTCATTAGGGAATTAAAAACGTTAAATTTTAAAAATTTGTTGGAAGAGCTAGGAAATAAAATTGCAGTAGCAGAAAAAAACGACCAACAAAAGGAACTCGATAGACTTCAACGAGAATTCTCAAAAGTGGCAAAAAAACTTTCTGCACTTGAGGATGCGTAAATTGAAGGTATAATTCAAGTGTGGCAAGGAAAGCTTGTCTTGTTTAGTTGTTTTAGAAAAGTGATAGAAAAATATGATACGTAAACCAGTAGTAGAACTTATTAAGAAGGCAAGAGAACAGGGATTTTTAACACAAGACGAAATCTTGGAAGTATTTTCAGATGCCGAAACCAGAATACCTGAGCTGGATGGGTTATATGACCAGCTTTTAGGTGAAGGAATAGATGTTTTCGAATCGGTTACTTCAGATGATGTGGAGACAGGTGATACAGCCAAGGATAAACTAGACAGAGAAATAGAACTATTAACCAGATTGGAAGGAATCGAATCAACTGATCCTGTCAGACAATACTTAAGAGAAATCGGTCGAGTACCTCTTTTAAATGCTGAAGAAGAAATTGAATTAGCAAAAAGATACGAAAAGAATGATAAAAAAGCGAAAGACAAGTTAACCGAAACTAACTTAAGGTTAGTTGTCTCAATAGCCAAAAAATATATCGGACGGGGACTTTCACTTTTGGACCTAATTCAGGAAGGCAACCAAGGGCTTATTAGGGCAGTTGAAAAATATGATTGGAGAAAAGGTTTTAAATTTTCTACTTATGCTACTTGGTGGATCAGGCAGGCCATAACCAGAGCAATTGCAGATCAAGCCAGAACAATCAGAATTCCGGTCCATATGGTCGAGACCATCAACAAACTTTACAGAATAAGCAGACGTCTGATGCAGGAATTGGGCAGGGAACCGACTGCAGAGGAAATAGGGGAACAAGTAGAACTTTCTCCGGACCGTGTCCGCGAAATATTTAAAATAGCTCAAGAAACTACTTCTTTGGAAGCACCAGTGGGTGAAGATCAGGAAAGTGTATTGGGTGATTTTATCCCGGACGAAGGCCAACTTTCCCCCGTTGATCAAGCCAGTAAACAGCTTTTGAAAGACCATCTTGATGAAGTGTTGGCGACATTAACCGAGAGGGAAGCTAAGGTTTTAAAACTGAGGTTTGGTTTGGAGGGAAG
This sequence comes from uncultured Gammaproteobacteria bacterium, assembly GCA_964541395.1. Lineage (GTDB taxonomy): Bacteria > Patescibacteriota > Microgenomatia > UBA8517 > UBA8517 > CAZIPM01. Next base: position 18,260 of record CAZIPM010000014.1, read on the forward strand.
TAAACAAATGACTTTGGAAGAAGTAGGAAAAGTTTTTGGAGTAACCAGGGAAAGAATCAGACAGATTGAGGCAAAAGCTTTAAGAAAATTAAAACATCCGTCAAGAAGAAAGAAGCTCCAAGATTATTTGGATTAATATGACTGTTGAAGAACCTACTTATACAATTGTTTTGAGAGATGGTGTTGTAGTGTATAAAACAAGCGATGTTGTGGAAGAAGGAAAAATACGACAAGTTATTGAGGAAGACAGGCATGCAGCTATTGAATTAAAATTGACGGGTGGTTTAGTATATTCTACTGAAAAAATGGGGGCAACTGAAGCGGCTAAGAGAGGATATATCGCTGGATTAGATATTATTTAGTACCTCATGAAATGTATACTGCTTTAATACCTTTGTCCTTTAGGTTTTGGTACAAAAGGGTGAATATCAGCTACCTCTTTAGGCATTTGTTTATAGGTGAAAAGTATTTTATCTATATAATTTCCCAAGTCTCTGTAAAGGAAAATATCAGTTAGCTCTATATCATCTGCCGCTGTGTGACTGACGTTTTCATCCGACGTCTTAACTGTAGTTCTGGCATGGACAACAACAGTTCCCACCATCATTTGTTTCCAAAGTATGTTAGGTGAAAATGTCTTCACTTTAACAGATTCATCCCAGGATAACGTACGAATATTGGTGGCAAAGAATGTTGTTGGTTCAAAACGGACAATTCTCCTGTCTGTGATATATGAAATACTTCTGTCCTGAAAACCTTGAATAATCCTGGTTCCAAAGACCATCAAAACAGCAAAGATGATGATACCTGCTGTGTAAAAAATACCTGACAGTGAAACTGTACCACCCAGAACAAAAAACATAATGAGTGCTGCAAAAGCAACAAGATAAAGTTTAAGAAGACCGATAAAGGTAGCTATTATA
>CAZIPM010000014.1:19192-28463 GCA_964541395.1 uncultured Gammaproteobacteria bacterium
TATATGAGGTTTGACCACATAAAGGATTTTCTCGTCTTCCTGTTGTCCGTAAAATGCTTTTTCAGTATTAATCATTTGAAATATTTTTCCTATTGTACCTTAATTCCAGATTCTAATAATGGTAGGTTTAACAAAGGATCGGGAAAATTTAAATCGTTTATCCGGTTTCTAATTACACTTAACTGTTTTTGAATCTCAGTTTCAAACCCAATAGGAGTAGGGTTTGTTTGGACGATATTTGGTTTATTTAAGAAAAATCCTGAAGGTACAACTGTTCTGGTTGATGAAAAAATTATGCCTATGATAAATAGTAAAATAAACAGAGCGATAAAACCAACAATAAAAAGAATAAGAACTTTCCTAAGCTTTGGATTTGGCAACAATCCTGTCAGTTTAGAATCAATTTTAAGGTATAAAGGCATAAATTTTGTAAGTATTTTTTTTAGACGCTCGACTTTTACAGGATTTCTCTGAGGTTGAGATATTTGTTGATTGGTATTTTGATTATTCTCGTTCATTTTATATATATTTTTAAATATCTATCGTTTGGTCTGTATAACATTTTCCAATTCATAAATGAAATTATTAAGCTTTAAAAGTGAAGCTTTTGAAGGTTTAATGACATTTAAAGTGTCACTAAAACTTCTTTTTTGACTTGATATCTGTGCAGCTGTCATTTTATTAATTGCTATAATTGTTTTTGTTTCAACCGATTTATTATTGGCTATTTCTCCCTCAATATCCTTAAACCATCTTTCAAATAATGATGAATCGGCTCTGCCAAGTGAGACTAAACTATCAGCTTCGTTTTTCAGACCATTGTAAATATTTACGTTTTGACCTCTTAAATCAATTGTGTCACCTAAGGAGATATAAGAAAGAGCGAAGTAAATTGCAGGTGATGTCACTTTCTGCCACTGGCTGTCTTCTTCTTGTGATTTGACCAACAGATCTTCCAAACTGTTTTCCTGGCCGAATACTTTTTTATGATCAAGGTACCAATTTACTTGTGTATCTATTTTATCAAAAATTGCAGTTTTTTGATCCTGATTAAGACCTTTGGACTCTACAGTTCTCATCCTTAGTGTTGTCAAATAAGAATTAACATAGTCGTTTCTCACCAGGAGAAAATCATACAAAGAAAGTCTGGCCTCTTCCTTAAGAGATAGGGTTCGGTTTTTCAGATATGCATTTTTCTTTTTGTTAAAATCAGCGAGTCTTTGATTATATAAATCACGGGAAAACCTGTAATCCTCGTCTGATTTTTGATAGGTCAGATCCTGAGCAAAAACATCTTTAATATTAAGATCTGGATTCAATTTCCAGACTGAAAAGTTAAGTATAGCGGCAAAACTAACCCATAAAAGATAAGGAATAAGCAGGAGTGATGAAAGTTTATCTAATTTTATAAATTTAATTATCATATAGACAATAGTTGACCATAATACAACAATTTCAAAAAAAGCTAAACCTGGGTTTTTCAAACCGAAAAATATTATTGACCAAAGGGTATTAAGTACTAGATGGAAAATAAAAAACTTTAACAGCCATTTACTTTTTTTGGTATTTATTATCCAGATTCTGTAAAAAGATATTCCTATTAAAATATAAAGAAAAGTCCAGACAGGTCCAAAGAGCCAATTGGGGGGAGAAAAGGATGGTTTATTAAGAAGGATGTACCAATTGGCAATTGCAGAAAAAGTTAACAATGATCCTATTAATCCGGCAGACTGGGCAAGTATTATGGAAACAACTAATTTAGACCAAGATTTAATTTTCATAATTAGTTTTGTAATTTATGCCTGACTTATATTTTAAGTGTAACACAAAAGACGTTTGCTATACTAAAGCGATGAAAGTAATTTGTGGATTGGATGAGGCGGGCAGGGGTGCTTTGGCGGGTCCTTTAGTTTTGGCAAGTGTGCTACTTCCTGAAGGTTTTAGTTTTAACTCTCTTGACAAAAATGTTGTAGTCAGGGACTCTAAAACACTTTCTTTAAGACAAAGACCTAAAGCATTTGAAGAAATTAATAATTACTCTCTTAAAACAGACATTGAAATAATTACTTCTAATGAAATTAACGAAAAAGGAATACAGTGGGCTAATACAGAAGGCTTTACAAGATTAATATTGAGAAACGAAGCAGATAGCTACATAGTCGATGGAAGATTGAAACTAACACGCTTGGGAAGAAAGGAAAAAACCACAAGATCGGAAATAGATGCAGATGCTACTATCCCTTCTGTTTCAGCTGCGGGAATAGTGGCTAAAGTGACCCATGACGAGATGATGTTTAAGCTGCATCATAAATTCCTACACTATGGTTGGAATACGAATGTGGGTTATGGAACAAAGGAACATATAAATGCTTTAAAAAAATTCGGTAAATGTATTTACCACAGAAATCTTTTTATAAAAACTGCACTTAGAAATTATGGACAAATCAGCTAATAAATTTGTATCAAGAGCTGGGGAAAAACTTCAATTTGCCTTGGATAATTTTAATGTTGATGTAGGTGGTAAAGTTATTGCTGATTTCGGCAGCTCAACCGGTGGATTTGTAGATTGCCTCCTTCAAAGAGGTGCAAAAAAAGTATATTCAATTGACACTTCATATGGGGAGTTGGCCTGGACTTTAAGGAAAGACCCAAGAGTAGTAGTTATGGAGAGAACTAATGCCATGCATTTCAACCTACCCGAGAGGGTAGACTTGATAACTATAGATACAGCCTGGACCAGACAGGTAAAGGTAATTGAAAATGCCTTTAACAACTTAAAAGAGAGTGGTTTTGTTATTTCACTTATCAAACCACACTACGAAGCACCTCCAAAATATCTTGAAAAAGGAAGATTAAAAGATGAATATCTAGATGAAGTTTTGGAAAAAGTAAAAAACGACATTGCCGGAGTTGGTGCAAGAATTGAAAAAATAATAGAATCACCAATTGTTGGGGAAAAAGGGAAAAACAGGGAGTTTTTAGCACTGATTAAAAGAATTTAATATTTTTATATATAAGTGAAATTTAATAAATTAACACCTGAGGAAAAATGGGTAATTGAAAATAAAGGTACGGAGCGACCGTTTAGTGGGGAATATGATAATTTTTATCCCCCTAATGGTATGTTTGTCTGCAGGAAGTGCGATAATCCTTTGTTTTCAGCCAAAACAAAATTTGATGCGGGTTGTGGATGGCCTGCTTTTGATGACCATTTTCCTGGTGCAGTAATCATGGTTCCTGATACTTTCGGGATGTGGAGTGAAATAAGGTGTGAAAAGTGTAAAGGCCATTTAGGCCACACCTTTATGGGAGAAATGTTAACTAAAAAAGATACCAGACATTGTGTAAATTCTCTATCCATCAAGTTTGTAGCCAAAACGTAGTAAAAAAACAAAATAAAACAATCTACAGATATTTATTTTCTGGATCTAAAAAGGATAACACCCAACACTATAAAAACTAAAGTCAGAAGTATTAGAGGAGTTTTTGATATAGCTGAAAAATTAAGCTTAGGTGATGGGGAAGGTTTTATCGTCTCTCCAGGTGCAGGTGTTTGCTTTTCCAAAACAATAGGTTCACTGAAATTAAAGCTCTCAATTGAACCTCTGGCAATTTCAAAACTACTTGGAGTTTTTGGAGATGACTGTTCCTCAGCAGTAATAAAAAGGGAGTTGTATCTTGTGTTAAATGATCCATCGATAATACCTCTATCTATTGTGTCTATCCGTTTTATTTCCGATCCATCATCTAGTCTGACCCAAAGAATATAGGTGTCTAACTGTTCAGAGTATGGATAAGCCAAATTTTCACATCTGCCGGAAATTTGGTATCGTGAACTATCCCAGATACTTATTCCTTCACAGGAAGCACTACCAGTTAGGGAAAATCTTCCTTCTTTGGCCTCAACTACGCTTGTGGTTAGGATAAATAAACCTAAAATAATGAAAACGATGTACCTAATGTATTTCATAGTATGAAACTATATACCATTTGAGGCTACAATTCAACTTTTCTTGACAACTTCTAATTATACAACCATTTTGAATATATATTTGACTGATGAAATTAAAATAGAAATAGTTACTGCTTACCCGTCTGAAGGTGAATCGTTTAAGGTAGCATTAGAAAAACGACCAGACATGCCACCATTGGTAATCTGTACAGGAGCGGGAATAGATTGTCCTTTCAATAAAATAGTTCACCCTTCTTTTACCAGATGTGACCTGTCGGTGGATGGTCAAAGTGTATTACTTTGCAAAAAGAACTTTTTTAGAACATAGCATTCACTTGAAGATAACTCTAAAGTTATCATTTTGGTGGATAGTTTTGTCCAAAGCAGAAGCATCTTCGATGTTGTTTATGTAAAACTTCAATGATTTACCGTTTCCACTGCAGAAGGTTTGCTTAGTTCCTGTGACAATACATTCCTTGTTTAAAGTCATGGGTAGAGTCTTAAAGAAATCATCCCAAGTTATACCTTCACTTTTGACATTGACAGTATTAGGGTCTGAAGCTTCTAGAAATACGGCTGAATTTAAATTGTGGTATTTGGGATCAGAAAATATTCTTTTTGTGCCATAGGTAAAAATTTCAAACGATGCAGTAATATCAGATTCAACATACGACTCTGGCCTTAAATCTGTTATAGGGGTAGGTAAAACGGTAGTTTTTACCTTCTGGGATGATATAAAAATTACCGAAGCTAGTGCTGTTAATACAACTAAGATTATATATTTCTTCATCTATAACATTATACAATCTTTGAAAAAAAAGGCTTGACGTTAAAAAATATGATATACAAAATGTCTCACCTATTTTTTAAGTGCTAGTTGTTGTTTATCAACATCTTTTGAAAATATTAATACAACAACCCCGATTATGATCGAAAATGCAGCTATGTATATCCAAAAAAATGCTATCTCATGTATAACTGGTACAGCAATAAGAGCAATGATTTCATTGCGGGGGATTAAATCCTTGACCCATTGAGCTTTTATAAATTCAACTGTCGAAGACAACAAAAATAAGAAAACTGACGAGATGAATAATGCCACCGCTGTAGTTTTTCTTAAAAGTAACGAAATGATCAAGAGTAAAACAGTTAAAACAACAATTGTACATATGAGATAAAACCCAGTTGAACCCAAATAGTTAAGGTATAAAATATCTTTTTCATCCATGTTGGTATATCTTGCTAAAAGTAGATCCAAAGGTATATCTTCTCCTGAAATACTTAACTCCATCTCCTGAGGAATAAATATTAATAGTTTTGTCGTTTGACCGTTTAAATAATCAACAATATTTACAAGATTTTTATCAACTGTTGATTTAGCCAAACCTGGAGAAATTTTAAAATCACCGTCTGCGAGATTTAGAGAAGCGGTCAGGTTTTGGTAAAAAGCCAGATCATACTTATCTATCCAGAAATTAGTGTATAAAAATTTAAATTTAATGGTTAAAGATAATACCAAAAGTAAAAACAGGGGAATAAAAAGAAAAGTCAGAACAATCTTAAACAGATGTTTCATAACTTAAGTATAGCAAAAGCATTTTGATCTCTGTTGATGGCTGGAATAATAGGACAGTGATTGGTATAATCACAGTGTTCTTTAAAGTTATAATCCTCGGTAGCTCAACGGCAGAGCAGATTCCTGTTAGTAATATAGCAGCGTTCTGTAGCAATACAGGAATGAAAATCAGGCTAATTCGGGGAACACCTAAAAATTTTTAGGTAAATCCCGAGCTAAATCGGTACAAATGTGTCGTAAATGTGTAGAGACTATATACCTGACACCAATTTATTTTGGTGATGAGATAGTCCAGACCTTTTGGTAACAAGAGGGTTTCTGTAAGAATAAGGTTGTAGGTTCGAATCCTACCCGAGGAGCAAGGATGGATTTTGAGACCAAAGAGTCTCTAATTGGGGCGTTGTATCGGCCTTTTCTTCAGGTTCGAACATGGGTGAGATTTCAACTACTTCTTCTCGTGCTTCCTCGATATACTCAAGCGGGTCTTCGAGGTCAACACGCAGAGTTTTATTAAGTAAAATCAGGTTCGAACCAATACCATAAAGTACTTCACGCTTCTTTTCAATATCCCCAAACTTGAGCCAATATCTAGCGTAACAAGCGAAATTAAATGTCTTCTCGGATAATTCGACCCACTTGCTTACTCTCTCGCCAGCATCCTTAAGGCGTTCCTCAAGGGTCTGCTTTTCCTTAAGTAATGGTTCTTTCTGGCTCTTAAATTCCTCTGATGAGAGTAATTCTTCGTTAGTGTTTTTGGGTGATATATATAGCTTTACTAAGTTATCAATTCTCGTCAGACAGTCCTTGTAGGCGCTTTGTAGCGAGTCTATGATGGCATTCCTATCGTCAATCTCCTTTTCATTCATCTCGTGAAGATATTTGACTGCCCAATTCTTAAATCGCTCAGAAATTTGTACTTTTGAAAGCAATCTATCAAGTTGCTTTTCGAACTCCTTAACGCTCAGATAACCTTGAGTACATTTAGGGCTTTTCCTCTTTGTGCAATGGTAGTAAATGTAATGAAGGACAATCGGATTATCCATATTCGATATTAAGGTCTTACATTTCGGACAAAAGTCACGATTAAGTGAAGCAAATTTCAACTTACACTTGGAACAAATTACCTGCCACTTTTCCTCAGCCGTTATCATTGCATCACACTCGCCACATCTCATTAGACCAGTATAAGGAAACTCATGAGTTTGAGGTCTTCGAACACCACCCCTGCCAAGAAGTATTTGAACTCTGTCAAACTCCTCTTTAGTTACCATTTGTTCGTGATTCCCTTTGTACCAACTCCCACTTCCAACTGGGTACTCAAACCAGCCATAGTAGAAGGGGTCTATAAAGACTAAGTAAATCATGCTTCTACCCATTGGCTTACCACCTATTCTTCTATGCTTAAGAGTTCTATACCCCCATTCATTATTCAATCTATTTAAAATTTCAGGAGGCGTGTACAAGCCAGATAGCATTAAATCCCACGCTTTTCTTATAAGTGGGAATCGTTCTGGGTCTTTATGGATAGTTTTATTACCCTTTTCAGCATACTTATCATTCATGTATCCAGGCTTTGCCCCGCTTGGAAGCCAGCCCTTTTCAGCTTTAGTCTTTAGGCCTCTTTTAACATCCACACTTAATTTTGACGAGGAGTATTGAGATTGTGACAAAGCAATTTGAAGCATCATTATGCCCTCTGGAGAATTATCAAAGTTGTACGAACCAAACTTCAAGTCTTTAATTACGCCAGTTCTTACTAGGTATGTAATTCTAGAAGCATCTACTTCGTTTCTCGAAAGTCTGTCTGGGTGCCAAGCAATAATTCCATCAGCTTCAGCAGACTTTATCATATCTATCATTTGGGCAAATTTAGTCCGATAATCTGGTATGAACGCACTTCGAGATTCTTCGAAGAAATCAACTATATTAAGTTCAGGGAATTTGCGCTTAATTTCATTCCTTTGAGATTCTATAGATAAGGCCTGACGTTCATCCTGCTCTGAAGATTTTCTGCAATAGGCAATATAGCGCATAGTTTTATATAGTACTCATAGTATCTAATTTCGTCACCATTATCAATTCCTAAGCGGGTTTCTTAAATTTAGTCTTAAAGCCCTTCCTTTTAAGAATTCCAAGAAAATATATTGCCCTTTTGGTCTTAATTTTCCCCTCTCTGTCCATATCTTTTACGTAATGAGCTATTGCGAGCAATTCGCCTGCGGAATATTCTTTAACTAGTATTGCGTAATATTTGATGCTATCTAGGTCTTTGAGAAGCTCTGCTAGTAATTGAGCTACTCCCTCTGGTTTAGTGTTATATTCTTCGACAAGTTCTTCAATCCTCTCGGCTAAAGTTCTCTCCTGTTTAACTGGTTCACTACTGTCAATAGTATTAGAATTATTTAATCTACTGTTACCAGAACTACTGTTAACTGTATTAGTACTGTTAACAGTAGGTAAAGATTTATTATTACTGTCGACTGTATTCCTTTTAAGGTTGGGAATACTACTGCCCAATATGTCAGCAACCTTTTCCATAGTTATGGTCTCCTTTAATGGTTTTCTTATGCCTGTACTTGTCCGTGCAGAAATGATTTATTGAGATAGGCTTGTAGATGGCCTTAAATAGTCGAAGAAGTTTTATTCCCTGCCGAAGCGCTTCATCATGAGAGATTTCTTTACCGAATTGGTCTTTATATATTTGCCGATATTCTTCAATGGCTTGTTGTGACAACATAAAACGCCCTTTCAAAAGGGCGTCTAGTTCGCTCCGCCTCAGGAGTTCAAAACCTCAATTTCAGCTTGGGTTTTGCCTCGAAGATTTCAGCTATTGATATTTAATGGTTACCTTCTTAAGTTTAATTTCTTCACCATTCTTGGGTTTCAAAATTCCGATTATTTGGTTTTGGGATATAGAGATAATTACATTCCCAGAATCCAATGTAGAGATATAACCAGTGTTCTTTCTTACAAAACCAACCAAAGGCTCAATTACAAAATCAGAGAATGTTTTAATTTTCATAATCGTTCCGTTAATATCTCCTTTACCAAAACTTCCAGCTCATCTAACTCCTTTTCAGTTAAAGATTTATTCAGCTTCCAGATTTTACGCCTACTGCCAAATTGGGGGATTGAAACAGCAATACGTTTGCCGTTAATATCGGTTCTTGCAATTCCACTAAATAGACTACCAAGCCTTTTCCCTTTAATCTCGGGAAAATTATTCTCAAATAGTTCGAAGGTAATTTCTTTGTCCTTGTTGGTCAAAAAGACAAGGATTCCCTGAAGAACTTCGTTAGACTTTTGCCTTAAAGTGACTTTCAGTCGTTCCATAACAAGATAACTATATCACATCCTTTACGTGCTTGTCAAGTAGTACTACTAATGATAGCACGACTAGAACAAGTTCAAGTTATGAACGTAGAGTAATGGTTATCGGTACTCAAGGTAGGTTAGAACTTTCGAGTCCAAAAGTGCCAAAATCGGGTACCCTGTCATAATATAACGTGGATATACAATACAAAACCTTTATACGTTATATATGTATTACAATGTAGATAACCGAGGCTAGAGTGTCTCCATTAATAGAGTAAAAGGTACGAAAAGACGACCTTCACTTCAGGGATTGAAGTTATAAATCAGTAAGGTCACTCATTGAAACTTTTAGTGCTTTCGAAATCTTCCACATAACATACGCAGTTGGATGATATTTGCCTAGTTCCAGATGCCCAACATAGGTAAGA
>CAZIPM010000015.1:0-24947 GCA_964541395.1 uncultured Gammaproteobacteria bacterium
ATAAACCTTTTGTCTATATCTACATGGTCTTTCCAATCTAAACCAACATACTTAAATGCTTCCTCACAAAGTTCCTGTATAGAATGGGTTTCACCTGTAGCTAACACAAAATCATCTGCTTTATCAGCCTGCATCATTAACCACATACCTACTACATAATCACCCGCAAAACCCCAATCTCTTTTTGCTTCCAGATTGCCTAATGATACTTTTCCTTTTTTAACTACCAATTCTCCTTCTTCATTAAGGTGATCAGAATTGGTAATTCCCAACTTTGCACAAGCTGCAGCATAGGCCACTTTCTGGGTTACAAAACCAAGATGCCTTCGCGGCGATTCATGATTGAAAAGTATTCCGTTGCAGGCAAACATGTCGTAACTTTTTCTATAAATCTTGGTCATGGCAAAAGCATAGAGTTTAGCAGCTGCATATGGGTTTGCAGGATTAAACGGAGTTTCCTCATTCTGAGGAATTTCCCTTACCCATCCGTACATTTCGGAACTGCTGGCTTGATAAAACTTCGCTTTCGGATTAACATCAAGTGTTGCATCCAAAACCCTATGTGCACCAATACCAGTTATTTCAGCGGTATGGATAGGTTGCTTAAAACTTTCTGAAGGGTGGGATTGAGAAGCTAAGTTGTAGACTTCGTCAGGATCCACTTTTTGGATTATTTCGCGTAAACTTACAGGATCCAGTAAATCTCCCTGGTAGAGCTTTAAATCATCCTGAATGTGACCTATATTGGCATAATCCTCGTGTGAAGTTTTTCTGACAATTCCTGAAACGAGATAGCCTTTTTTAAGAAGTAACTCCGCCAAATAAGAACCGTCCTGTCCCGTAATTCCAGTTATCAAAGCTTTTTTATTGCTCATTTTTTTGCAAATTAAAGTGTAACATTAAAAATAATAAAATCCAATGAATTACTCCGAAAGGTTGAACAAAAGAAAAAATTATGATTCCTAAGGCGAATTTATTCCAATTGCCAAATAGCCAAACAAGAAAGAATGCTGTCCCAAAAATTCCAGACCACAGAAGTAGATCCAATACTAAGTTATGTGAACGATCAACCATAAAATTACCAAGGTTTATACCATCATTCTTAAATTCCGCTTCAAAAATTTTACTGGTTGTTTCCGGTCCATAACCAATAAGCGGTTTTTTAGCAATTGCGGTTATGGCTAATTTATTAAAAACTGATCTATCCTCAAATTTATACCCGGTATTAAGAGGTCTTAAAAATCCCATAAAAATAACGGCCACGATGGCAAGAGTTGCCAGAATTATCTTCGTTTTTTTAGCAAAATATTTAATAATTATAATTACTGTAAAAGCCAATAGTCCCGCTCTGGATTGGGTTAAAAGAATTGCGATTAAGGCTATCAAATTAAGCGGGATATTGGTTGATATAAAGGGTGTTATGGAAAGAAACCCCGCCACAGCATTAGGTTCCCCGAATGTACCCATTGGTCTTCCGTTCAGTAAATAAATTCCGCTTACTTTTTGGACTATAATCAAAAGCGATTCTATCAAAAGCGTTGTTGATAAACATCTTAATAATAATTTCGTTTGTTTTTTATTTAAAAGTTTTATAGTTTTCCCTACCAGCCACAATCCAATAAAAAAAATGGCCCCTTGATGCCTATATACACCACCTATTATTGAATTCATCGGATCATCTGACCTAAGTGAAGAAATAACTAAGATACTTATCCACAACCAATAAAACAGATCCCATTTGTTGATTAATTGAAAAATCTTTTTTCTGATTGATGTAAGCCAATAAATTATTAATGTTATACAACCTATCCAAAAAACAAATACTTTGGATCCTTCGAAAACCGATTTGAAAAAAACCAAAGGTAGAATACTAAGCCAGATTATAAATATATAATTAAACACTTATATAATAGAGTACCTATTGACACCAGGTTTAATCAAGCTCTAATATAAAAAGTGTGAAAACTATTAGCTCCAAATTGAAAACTTTACCGTTAAAAACAAAAAAATATATTGGTCTGGCTATAGTCTTTGTATTACTTATTACACTTGTTCTGTTTGTCTGGGCGTTACTAACACAAAGACTGGATCTTCGCAAAAGAGCCTCTACTGGAGAACCTGTTGTTCAGACACCAATAACCTGGGTTACTCCAAGCATTAGAATCACAGCCGATGATTTCTATATTATGTCAAACGGTAAAACTTATACAGGCAGGTTAAGTGAGGTCAATATTCATGAAGAGCAATTAGCCGTTCAAAATGAGGGTCGGTCTTCCATAATTGTCAGATCAACAAAATATGGTGATAATTTAAAATTAAGGATCAATTTCAGAACTGACAAGTTAACGACTTGGTATGTATATAGCGTTCAAGTTTTTAACAGTAACTATGCCGATAGATGGGTAACTTATACTTCATGGCCGATTGAAACGCAATTGGGTTATCCATATAGATTTGATGGTGAATATGACTTTGGGTTGATTGACCCACATACTAATCTGAAAATTGCAGATGTTCATTTTAATAATTTAAGTATTCAGGGATTTACAGATATCAATCCTAATCCTACACCAACTCCTTTAATAGCTAATGAATGTGAATTGTGTGGTGGATTTGCAGGGATTGGGTGTGCTGCAGGACTTACATGTTTAATGCAAACAGGAAATTATCCTGATCAAAGTGGAATTTGTGTCAATCCCGACGGTTCGTCACAATGTACATCCCCAAGTCCAACACCGTTTCCTACCGCTTCCCCATCACCCGAACCAATTCCTGGAGATATAAATGAAGACGGTCATGTCAATATCGTCGACATAGGCATAATTATAGACAACTATCGAATGACTGTTCCTGATGACCCACGTGCTGATATTAACGGTGACGGAATTGTAAATATAGTCGATGTGGGAATAATCATAGACAACTATGGCAGATAACGTCTTAAAAGAAAATTTTAATAAAAAAACAAGCTCAGTTCTTGGTGTCATATTTTTGGCACTTTTATTATTGGCTGTTTTTGCAGGTTTAAGACTGTTAAAAACTCAAAAACAGGTGAGAGTAGGAGCAGCTCCAGCTTCAACCTTGTTTATTTCACCTCCCACTCAAACCACAACCCCGGGAAGTGAATTTGATTTATCGGTAAAAATCGATACGGGAGAAAATAAAATAACCGGTGCTGATATTATTGTAAATTTTGACACAGATGCTTTTGAAATTTTGTCATTAACTAAAGGCGCTAATATTTCTACGTTTGAAAATACAATTAGTGAAAGTTTTGACAACAGTACCGGTCAGTTAGTCTATACCAACTTTACCTTGGATAAGAATAAGGCGGTATCAGGTTCTGCAATAGAACTATTAAATGTTAGGGTAAAGGCTAAATCAAATGCTATTCTGGCATCATATTCTTTTGAAATTGATCCTACTTCTGCCGCCTCGGCAGTCTCAGAAAGCACAAATGTTGTTTCTAAGCGGGAAAATGGCGAGGTTAAAATAGAGGCAGCTACAGGTGGAATTGTAGGCGAACCGAATTCCTGCGGGGGTACTTGCGGCTCTAATTACAACTGCAAGGGAGATTTATTTTGTTATCAGGGTTATTGCAGAAATCCGCAGTGTGCTAACTCCTTCAATTGTAAATGTAGCTCAGCCACAACCAAACCAACTACTGCGCCATTAAAAACCAATAAACCAGTTGGAGGAGCAGTATCAGCAACTAGAAGACCCGGTGCTACTCCTACAGCAACACTCCTTCCAACCGACGCCCCTGAGATAATTTTAGATAATGAAAACGGTAATAATCCTTTTCTTGCCACCACACCTCCTCTTGACCGGGAAAATGAGAATCAGAACCAAGAACCTGAAAATAAATTTATCAAATTATTTTACGGTTTAGTTTACGTTCTGGGTGGAAGTGTTATCTTAGTTCTTCTGGTTAATGCCTATAAATATTTAACCGGAAAGTACAAAAAACCCACAGTTATTAATCCTGAGTAAACCCATGGTTCTCCAATAAAAGGATGTTTTCTTTTGCAGGTTATGTTAAAATTACTTCTTAAGTCGAAGGAAATCTATTGGAAGGAGGCGACATTTTAATAAAAATAATATATGTTTATCATAAAAAAGAAAAAGGGCGAGAGCGACGATGCTCTCATTGCCAGGTTTCGCAAAAAAACAATTATGTCTGGACTTTTACCGGAACTCCGTGACCGTGAACGCTTTAAAAAGCCTTCAGAACGCAGGAAAGAAAAGAAGTATAGGCTAAAATTCCAACGTATGCTTGAGAAAAAGAGAAATTATTAATATAATGTGCATTCCGTCATGAAAATTTTTTCCTTTCTTAATGAAGTCAAGATTGAACTTGCAAAGGTCACTTGGCCAAAACGTGGAGAGGTGATAAAATTGACGGCTGTTGTCCTAATAATCTCAGGTGTGGTTGGATTATATATAGGAGCAGTTGACTACGGACTCACCAGGGTTTTGGAAATTGTTCTGGCAAGATAGATTAAAAAATATTAAATGGATAATAACAAAACAGATACTCAAATTACAGAACGTGGAACCGGAACCAAAAAGATTCCAGGCCATATTATCATTTCTGACAAAACTAACCCACTGGCCAAATGGTATGTGGTCCACACCTCTTCCGGTCATGAAGTCAGGGTTATGGAAACTCTTAGACAAAGAATTGAAACAATGGGTTTTATGGATAAGATATTTGAACTCTTGGTTCCCACACAGGATAAAATTGTAATTAGAGGTGGGAAGAAAGCTCAAATTAAAGAAAAGATTTTCCCCGGATACCTTCTGGTGAAGATGATTCTTGACGATCCAACCTGGTTGGCTGTCAGGACTACAGCAGGAATTACCGGCTTTGTGGGGGCAGGAAATAAACCAACGGCACTTTCAGAACTAGAAGTAAGTAATATTCAAAAATTCGTCAGTTCCCCTGCACCAAGATATAAAACAAAGTTTGTAGTCTCAGAAGCAGTTAAAATCACTGACGGTCCTTTCTCAGATTTCTTGGGTACAATCCATGAAATCGATGAAGAAAAAGGGAAAGTCAAAGTCTTGGTTTCTATCTTCGGAAGGGAAACTCCGGTAGAACTGGATTTCTTGCAGATTCAAAAGGTTTAATTTTTTATGATGTTTCCTCCAACTTATTTGACCTATTTTCGTTTTTATTCCATCTAATAAAAACTTTGCCAACTATCAAACCACCAGTACCGGTATTGATATAGATATGGCCATTCTTTTTCAGTCTTTCTCCCTCGTCTAAATCTATTGCTCCAACTGGAATTGGTGGTATTTCTATACACCAATCTGGTCGATCTTTAATTCCTGAATCTATCATCCACCGGAATTTTATAACATTAATTAGTCGGTTGACATCCACAATTTTAGGCTCATAATATGAACTCTCATGACAAGTAAATACGGGTTGACTAATCCCGATGTGATAAGAGAAGTTGCTGGTAAAGAAGCTGGGGGGGGCAGTTATTTATGTAATTGATAAAAAAAGATCGGGTGAATTTAAAAAAGCAATCACACCAAAACACACTCCAACCACACAAGATCTACCAGCAGCTGATTTTACCCTTCCAGTTGCAAGAATTTCTAAGTAAACAAGAGCATTGTTTTTTTAATTCACTCCAGATATAATACCTCTACCACATTTGATTGTGGGAGACGGAAAGTCGACTATATGGCAGCTAAAGTAAAAACAGTCGTTAAAATCAACCTCAAGGCCGCAGAAGCCACTCCTGCACCTCCAGTCGGAACCGCTTTAGGTCAGCATGGTATAGCCATCATGGACTTTGTTAAACAATACAATGAAAAGACCAAAGATATGCGTGGTGAAGTTGTCCCGGCTGTTATCACCATTTATGAAGACAGAAGTTTTGACTTCATAATTAAAAAGGCTCCCGTTTCAGACATGATTAAAAAAGAATTGGGTCTTGAAAAAGCATCGGGTAAAGCAGGCAGAGAAACTGTAGCTACACTTAGTTATGCCCAAGCCGAAAAAATAGCTACCAATAAAATGGATGACCTAAATACCATAAACTTACCTGCTGCAATCAAAATTGTTACAGGCACAGCCAGATCAATGGGCATAAAAGTAGAAGAAAAATAAGTATGGGAAAAACTAAAACAGCATTCGTTGAAGGAGTTAAGGAAGAAACAAAAACTTCTGCTCAAAAGTATGTTGAGAAAAAAGCAAAACAAGCAGCAGAAAAGCAAAAGGAGGCAGGTCTTCCTGAAGTTGTGCAAGAAAAACCTGTTGAAGAGACTACTAGAAAAGAAAAACCTCTTAAGGAAGGCTCATCCAGAAGTAAAAAGTATTTGGAAGCTAAAACAAAAATAAACAGAGCAAATTTTTATAAAGCTAAAGATGCCATCAAACTAGTTAAAGAAATTTCCCTTACTAAATTTGACGGAACCATGGAAATTCATTTGGTAGTTAAAAAGGTAGGGATTTCGGCTCACGTTACACTTCCCCATGTTTTCGGAAAAATAAAAAAAGTTGAAGTTGCGGATGATAAAACAATTGAAAAATTAAAAACAGGAAAAATTGATTTTGATGTTCTTCTGGCAACCGCTGATATGATGCCTAAACTGGTTATGTTTGCCAAACTTTTAGGACCTCGTGGTCTTATGCCCAATCCAAAAAACGGCACTTTAATCAAAAAAACTTCTGATGTCACTAAATTTTCAAGTACCACACTCTTATTAAAAACAGAGAAAGAACAACCAATTATCCACGCTGCCTTTGGTAAAGTTTCACAAAAGGATGAAGAGTTGTCAGCCAATCTGGAAACCATAATGAACGCTCTGGGAACTAATAAACAAATAATACGAGCTTTTATTAATTCAACAATGAGCCCATCGGTGAAGCTGCTTTTGAATTAACATTAGTCCCACGGACTAAGCCCGTTGGCGACTCTAACTCTATTTATTGGTTCATATACTTCGGGAGTATTTGTTTCTTTGCCAGCTCTAAATTTGAGCCAAGTATGATCCTCTATTGCAAGTGTCTTGCCAGGGTTAGCTCTCCATTCTTCTGTAAGTAGTTGGAAATACCTTTCCTGGGCAGTATCCCAACCAACATTATTAGTTTCTGTTATCATTTTAATTAAATATTTTAAAATTTAGCTGAGTTAAATTTTGCTTCTTGGTCCCGAATAGAGCCGTGCAGCTTTTTCCATGTCAGTGTAAAAGTTACTATGATCTGATGAATCCACCACGTGTTTAATTATCATGCCTTGTTCTTCAATATTTAATTCGCGAAAAGCATTAGATATTTCTTTTCTAACTTGGCCTTCCAAAAAGGGATTTCTTTGCAAAGCCTGAACTACTTTTTGTAAATTTTTATTCATAAAGTGAAATTATTATTTTTGTTAGCGATTTTCTCGTGTATAAACAATATTCTTACCAGTTATTTCGAATATCCTATTCTTACCTAAAAGAAGTTTCTTGAGTTTTTGTTGAATTCCCATAGTTTGAAGATGTATAATTGTTTATGTTTGATGAGGCGGATTATATTTGCTTTCTGGCTAAATCCATAAGTTTGGGTTTATATCAATCGGGTGGATTTTATGTTGTTCCTGAATTTATTTCTAATAAAAAGGCTGTTTATTTCCCCAATTTGAATTATTCACCCAAATTTTGGAATCTTATCAAAAAATGTAAATCAAAAAATTTAGGAGATAGCTACCCCACTGAGGCGTTAAAAGAAATAACTTCAAAAATCATGCCAAAAAAATCGAAGGTCTTAAAAAAAGATGGTCTGGAAATTGAACTTTTGAATACGGATTATGGAACTTCCGGAAGCTATTTTGTCAAAAAGAAAAAAATTGGAACATATAAAGTTTACATGACCCAAAGAACAGATAATACAAAGGTAGATTTCGAAAGAACTCTTCTTCTAGCCAAGTTAAAAATCAAAAATAAAGACCTTGCAGAAATAGGAAGTGTAAATTGGCATAAAAGAAATGGGGTTGCAGAATATTTTTTTGGGAAACCAAGCAATTTGGTATCTGATGATTTAATCCTGAAAAGCAATAAGTATTTAAAAAAATTAGGTTTTTATGATAATAAATTACTTAGCAATCTCAACTTAAAAGAATTTACTCTGCAGGAAACAAATCTACTCCAGTACTTAAGAGATAATGAAAGTAAAATTGTAAGTTTTGATAAAACTGCAGAAATCCTTTGGAAAAATAATTCCTATGATAAATATTCACCTCAGGCAATGGCCAAGGTGATCGAAAATATGCGAAATAAGATAAGAGGTTTGGGGATTAATAAAGAAGTAATTTTTACCAAAAGAGGTAGAGGTTATATTTTTCAAACTTGAGTTTATATTCTTGAGTTTTTATTTAAGAATTGTTAAACTTCAAGTATGTCAAAAGTATTAAACCCAGCGTTACAAGCCTATCGAGATGCTGTTTCGAGTGGTTTGTACGAGCCATCAGAATTGGAGGAAATGAGAAAGGGTTTAGAGGAAGACGAAGCCCCTCTTTATGTTCGCGATGTTAATGTGGAAGGAGAGGTTAAACCGATTTCAACACTTAAAAATCCTGCTTCAACTGAAGGCAAACCTCCTGTCAGATAAACACTGTTGCATTGGGAATCTAAATTGATATAATACAGTTTGTCCAGAGAAAGTAGCGCAGACAAATAAGTCGCACTTAGGAATATGTTAAAACAAGCAAAAGTACAATTAGTTACTGATTTAACTCCACGTTTAAAAAATTCAACTTGTGTAGTTTTGGTTAACTTTGCAGGTCTTTCGGTTTCTCTTCAACAAAAATTAAAGTCTGAACTTAAAGCCTCGGGTGCAGAAATGATTGTTGTCAAAAATACTCTCATAAAACGAGCTGGGATTGAAGCTAAATTAGACGAAAAGGTATTGACTGATGAAGTTTTATCTGGCCAAACAGCCTTAATAATAACAGAGGGGGACGCAGTTGCACCGATTCAAGTTCTAGGTAAATTTGCCAAATTAAACCAAGTCCCCCAGTTTAAAGTAGGAATAGTTGAAGGTTCGTTTCAGGATACTGCCGCTTTGAATAAACTTTCAACCTTACCTAACAAAGACATTTTATTAAGCCAAGTGTTAGGTTCATTAATGTCTCCGTCATACGGTTTGGTTGGTGTTTTACAAGGCAATTTACAGAAACTTGTTTATATATTAGATCAAAGATCAACAGCGCTTAGCGCTGAAAAGGAGGTGAGTACTCGTGGCTAAAAAAGTAGAAGAATTAGTAAGTGATATTTCAAAATTAACAGTACTCGACCTATCGGAATTGGTAAACCAACTTCAGGAAAAACTTGGAGTTAGTGCCATACCGGTTGCAGCAGCGGCTCCAGCAGCAGCTGCAGGGGCAGAAGTTCCAGCAGAAGCCAGTGCATCAGGTGGTAATCAAACAGTAATTTTGACAGCTGCAGGAGATAATAAAATTGCAGTTATCAAAGCACTTCGTGAGATTAACCAGCAATTAGGTCTTAAAGAAGCTAAAGATGCAACAGAAAACGTTCCGTTTGAAGTCTTAAAAGACGCAAAACCGGAAGATGTCAAATCAGCTTCTGAAAAACTTAAAAGTGCAGGTGCTACAGTAGAGCTTAAGTAAATACTTTTCTTGAGTCACAATAAAACCGCTCTGAATGAGCGGTTTTTTGTTACTTTCAAAGATTTTCAAAACTAGAAATTAATATAGGATCAATATTTGAAACATGATGATTATAAAAACCCTTGCTCCTTGACCATTTTTTATTGGCTCTACCCATAGCTTCATCGCTAGCTCCTGCAATATCATTTTCAAACCAATCGAATGAAGTGAAACCGGAAACCAATTCTTCTGTTTCTCCAACCCTATGGTATGCCCTCATTGTAAAACCATATTTAGCTTTTCGTCCTTTTTCATCTTTTTCACTCATTTTCTTGAGCTTCTTTTTCTGCAGCATCTACTACAGCTGGTACATGATGGATTGTAGGAGTCACTTCAACGACTCTCCCTGTCGTCACGTTTATAACGTAAGTAATAGGCTCTACTTCAATCCATTCTCCACTTGACTGATTAAATACTTTTACTTTATTTTCCATATTTTATGATTCACCTTCTTTCATTTTTCTTTCAGCCTTTTTATCTCTAGTCCTGGCATTCTTCGCATTAATGTGGCTAACATGAGCTTGTCCATCATTTCCCACATATTCAGGTGTTATTTCAATAATTTTTTCAACACCTCCTTCTGTTGCCCGCATCCTTACTGTTCTTGGTTGTTCATCTGTCATATATCGTCACCTCCAAATTAAAAACTTTTGAGAATGATAATTTTAATTGAAATTCTTCGCTTGACAGATTCTGTCAGGATTTTGACAATCCTAACAAAAAGAAGTATCATTCCTGACATATTTTAATGAAAATCAATATCGATCAACGAATTGCTGAATTTTATGCTCCCCTCTTTCTAGAGGGAATTAAATACGGCGAGAGCCAAGTTAATGTTTGGTTTCCTGAATCAGGTAAGACTGTCATTACAAATGATATTCTTTCTTCAAAAACTTTATTATCAAAACATGTTGGGAAAATTTCTAAACGATTGTTTTTTATCCAATACTCATGCGACCAGATAGAAAATGCCACAGCCAGAGAGATATTGGAAAATATTGGGGTAAGCTTGGAATTAAATGAAAATGAATTAAATAGTTCCAAGTTGATTCCTTTGATTATTAAGAGATGTAATCAAATTATTCTGGAAAAAGATAAAGAAATTGTCTTTGTTGGTAATAGATATGAAGATTTATCTGAGAATGAATATCTAAAACTTCTAAGTTATCTTTCTTCTATTGTTGTCAGTAATAAGAGAAGAATTTATTCAATAATTAACTCTACAAATAAACCTTTGATTCAAAAAATTGCTATCAGTAATCCAAATATCTTTACACTTTTAAACAGAGTTAAATTTATGCCTGTAATTAGCGGCCAATTATTAAAAGATTATATCGTTCAGAGAACCTATGAATTTAACAAAACTTTTTCTGAGAAAGAAATTGGGAAAATAGTAAAAACCTCTGGAGGTGTTCTTTTTTTAACTAAAGAAGCTATTAGGTCATTTCCGGATAAAGGAGAATTTGATAGTAAATTTAAATCCATCTGGAATAAATTACCGATTATTTATCAAAATGTTTTCAAAAAAACATTAAATAATAAGGAGGTTACTTCAGAATTGAAAAAACTGGGCGTTATAGACTTACACATATTTTTGGAGAAACTTTTACTAATGGATGAGAAACCTGAAAGATTATTGATGAGTAATCTAAACGGCAAAGAGATTGAAATATTTCGTCATTTCCAAAAAAATAAAAATAAACTTGTTACCAAAGACCAAATTGCAAAAATTATTTGGGGAGAAAATTACGAAGAAATATATTCCGACTGGAGTTTGGATCAAAACATTTCAAGATTCAGAAAAAAGCTGGCTAAATTTGGTATAGCAAAAGAATCATTAATAACTCTCAAAGGAAAGGGTTATAAATGGAAATATTAACTCGCGCACAGGTAGGTCAGATGGCTTATAAAGATGAATTATGCATCCCAGGAGATTTTGCAGAGATTACAAGAAGCGATAAGGTTTTACCTCCTGATATTGGCCAAATTTTGACGATCGAAGGGTTTACAGGATTAGGTTTAGAGGAACATTTATCGGCTATCGCAGAAGCGGGAGATTTAAGACTCGTCGGTGGAACAGCAAGAATGATTGAAGGTGTAGATATCCAAATACCAAGAGTCTTTCCCATGTTTGGGGTACCTGAGTCGTTACGAGAAGCTACGGGTCTTCAAATGCCTTACATTTTGGAAGAAACTAGACAAGCCTATCAAGCCCGTGAGATTGGTAGTGACAATCCCAGATTAGACTTGGATGTTACAACCACATTACCAGTAACCCATCGAGCAGTACAACAGCTAATGAGAATCGGGGAAATTTTTTGTGAAGCACATCAAAATCCAGAACGTGCAGAATTTACTATTTATAGCGAAGATGATAAAGGTCAACATACAAGAATGAAACTTTCGATTGTTCACATACCTTCAACAAGTTTTTATTATCCACCAATGGACACTTTGGATGGAATTTCTTTTCCTATATTACCTTCGTTGAAGGTAGCTGGTAATCCTGAGATTTACAAAGGTATTAAATTGGGAATTATTGGACTGAGAGATTTATTTAATAACCAAGACCCAAAAAATTTTGCTGAAATTGCAGTCAGGTTTCTCACTCATTCATTAGCAGAGCAAAACAGAGAAAGAATTCCTGTAAACCTTGGGGGTGAAACACAAGAACAATTTTTGCTCTCTGAATGGCTATTAAGATCTTGCAGGTATATTATTGAAAATAGAGCTACATATCCGGCTTCATTTTTCGGAACTAATCTTTATTACAAATTTTTATATATGGTCCAAAACAATTGGCCTCTAATACATGATGAATTAAAAGAAATTATAGTAAAGGCTTATCAATTAAGCTATTTTTAATTTTACCAATATAAGCCTTCTTCTAATTGTTTTCGATTTGCTCTTATTTCTTGTTCTCTTTTTAAAGCAGAATCAACCACATTAACCTCCATTACTGCCTTAGTAATTCTGTGTCTTGCTTACCATTTACTCATTCCATGTCTTACGGTATCAAATTCACTAACTGCTCTAGCCCGTTGCTGTATAAGCCATTTTCTAGCTTTTTTTACATCATTTTCACTCATATTTGATAATTCTTCTGCGATAGTCATGAAAAATCACCTTCTCTTCTAAGATTAGAGATGGTATTTCAAATCGAAGAAGATTACTTGACATAGTCTGCTAGAAATTGAAAAATACTGACACAAGTTACCAGGTATCTGACATGTTTTTTTTCAACTTACTCTTTCGCAGTGGTTAATACAACCACTAGCGAGACAAAATTTTCCTGTAACTATTTTAGTTTCAGGAATTCTTGTTGTGGTAAAGGCAACTTCTACAGGTTGACTGCTTGAAGATCCTTCTTTCGGATAGAATGATGCGCAGGACCAGCTATTACAATCAACAGGGACGTCTACTCGGCTATCGCAATTATCTACAGTTATATGTTGAGTCATCTACTACAGGATATAATGTTAGATAAAATATTGTCAACTACTTAAAATGTAATTAATAAATTAATATCTTTAATTACCAACTCTCTCATTTAGATAATCTGAAAACGCTTTCAGCTCAGGTGAAGTTTTAGCATCAGGTACAATACCCGGTCCTTTATTTACTTCTATTAGGTAATTTTTTCCAGTTACTTTTTCAATTGCCATATCTACCCCTGCAACATCCAGTCCTAATGTTTTAACGGCCTTTAATGCTATTTTGTTAGTTATACTGGATAATTCATTTAAATTTAAGAAAACTGAAGGTCCGGTAAGATCCATGTACTCTACTTTTAATTTATTATAATTTCTAAGTGATTTTTGTTCCAAAACTGACACTTTATCACCCATAATCAAAAGTCTATATTCATGATCTATATCAATAAATTTTTGAAATATAAATTCTTTATTGGAAAACTTTATTAATTTTTTAAAATCCTCAATGCTTCTTAAAATATATATTTGTTGATTTCTTTGAGATAAAATTGCTTTGGCAATTATGGGGAAACCAAGATCTTTAATTATTTTTGGGGCAAGGTTCAAAACACTTTCATTAAAGAAAAAATATGAATCAGGGATAGGGACTTTTTTAATAGCCAGCCTTATTGCACTTGAAGTCTTATCCATAGACATTCCGATCTCGCGGAATGCAGGATCTACAAAATCAACCTTTTTATAATCCAAGTATTTGGAGATGGCTCCCATAAATCTCACATATTTACCTGCTCTTCGTACAAAAACTAGATCATAAGTAGAAAGATCTTTTCCTTTTACTTTAATTTTCACTTTTCCTGTTTTAATTTCAAAAAATAAATCAGAAAATGTAAAAAGCTGGGACTTATAAACACCATTTGAATTTTTATTTAAAAACCTAACCAATTTCTTCTTGCTGGAACTGATTTTATCTACTAAAACCAAAATATTCTTCATATATCCTATATTATATACTATTTACGCGCAGATGGCTCCATCTTTAGATTATTATGACAGTGAGGATAAATAATCTAAAACTTCTTTGGCAACATTTACTTTTGTGGCTTTTTCAAATCCTTGGAACTGACAAGCTCTGTTAACTTCTAAAACTTTCCAAATATTGTCATTTCCTAACATTAAATCTATTCCTACATAGTCCAACTTAAAATATTTAGCAGTTTTGAGAGCTATATTTTTAATAATTTTAATATCATTCCCCGTATATTTTTCAACTGACCCCCCTTGTGAATAATTAGATAGGAAGTTGCCTGGTTTGGGAGTTCTTTTCATTATTCCCAAAACATTTTTATCTAAAACAATTACTCGTAAATCAAATCCCGATCTTTGAAATTCCTGTACAAGTAGATTTTCCTTTTTGTATCCTTTAGAAAATACTTTTTCCAAATCATTATTATTTTCAATTTTAAAAACATGGCTTCCATGACTACCAAGTTTTGCTTTAACAACGAAAGGGTAGATATGATTTTTAAGTGAAACAGATTTTATAAATGGAATATTTCCTTTTTCAAATTCTTGTTGTTGGGTTAATTTATCAAGCACCGACCATTTTAAATAACTTTGAGAATTTAAAACAGTACTTTTTTGTGAAAGATAATGTTTTAAAATATGATCACGTAAAGTATATAAATTTTTATTTGCATCTGGCTCTCTTAAAATAACATATTTTGCTGATGGCAGATTTATAAATTTATATGTGTTTAAAGATGAGTAACCAATAACCTTTACTCCAAGACCCATCTTAGAAGCTTCTACAGCAAGTCGATTTGGAGCATAGGATGAAGAATGTTGAGTAAAAACAACAAAATTATTTTCGCTCATTTATTCTTATTCACTTTATACATAAAAATAGTAAAATCTTTTGGATTATAGTTAGCACGGAGTATAACACGTCTGGTTAAACTAAAACAAAATTCGACTATCTCCAAACTGTCTGCATACCAGATGTTACTTCCTTTTTTGTTAATTGGTATTGGGTGTCCACCTAGCATGTTAAATGCCAAAACATTTGTCGTATGTTCAAACATAGTCCGAATTGCTTTTTGTCTAAATTCCATATTTTCGGTCTTATTGCCAAAATTTGAGTTAAGAGTTCCGGAACTAATTACTGTATCGTATATTTCGGGTAAAGGTTGGTCGAAATAATCTACTGTTTGCAGTTCTAAATGTGGGTATAATATTTTACCGTTATCAATAAATTCTGGCGTAATATCGACACCAGTATACTTAACATTATCATACCTTCTAACTAGAAAATTTCCCATCTCTCCAAATCCACAGCCCACATCTATGACGTTACGATTTGTAAAATCTATTTCATTCCAAAACTGTCTGAATCGCTGATGGGCAGCCCCTTTCTCTTTCCATTGAAGGGCTTTGTGGTTTACACCGAATTTCTTAAATTTATCCTGGTAAAATTTTTTTGTATTAATCATTTACAATTATTTATTTTTAGAATGTTTATTTAAAAATTTTAATATTTCCTCTTCAACGATTACACTGCAGTAATTATTTATTAATTTCCATACCGGTGCTGCATTTGCTTCAATAACATATAGTTTTTTAGAAACTACATCTTGGAGTATATCTACTCCGCAAATATCAAGATCTGCAGCTTTCGAAGTATCTATTGCAAGTTTTGCAATATCCTTAGGAATTGGTAATAGTGTTTCTTTTGTTTCGTCTCTGTACCATTTTGTATATCTCACAATGGCACCAATAGCTTTAGAGCCCACAACCAAAACTCTGATGCGGTGTGCGTTTGGTATTAGCTCTTGTCCAAAGTAGAATTTACCTGGTATAAATTTATTTTGCAGGTCTTCCAATTCTTCATTGTTTTTTATTAGCCAAACTTCTCTCGATTTTTGCCCGGTCGTGCATTTAACAACAAAGGGAAACTTCAGTCTTGGAAAATCACCGAATACAGTTTTCGGTATAGGTATCCCCGCCTGTTTAAGTTTAATTAGTTCTACTAGTTTGCTTTGCGATAACGGCGTAAGTAAGGACTTTTCATATATACTGTCCACTATTTTTATCCTGTTATCGTTAGCATTTTTAGCTACAACGGTAGCAATTTCCAAAGCTCTACCCACATATCGGAAGTAAATTATATTGTATTTACTAAGAGGTGTTCCCTTGACAAACACTTCTCCACTACTATCTTTAGTAAGTTTAAAACTAACCTGACCAAAGGTTGCCAAATCAACTTCTATACCCAGCTTTTTTGAAGCCACCTTAAAGCCTTCCATTTTATCGATTTTGCCTATTGTTAAAATTAAGATCATAATATTATAAGATAATAAAATATATTAATTACAAAATATTTGGATTAACAACAAATCCGACCATATCATTTCTGCCAATTAGAAAATGATTTCCCATTTTACTCCTGTCAGCGACCGAGACAGATGTTTTTATTCTTTTACCTGAAAGTGTATATTCTACACCCACCACCATTCTGGATTGTAATCCTGTGGCAGAGCGGTATTCATATCTGTCTTTCCAAAGTATGTTTTTAGGACTCAGCAAGTTTAGACTTTCTGCTAATTTTTTATCTATTGAACTTCTTTTAGCTCCTGTATCCACCCTGGCTTCAACTTCTGTTGATTTTGTTTTATCAAAACTCAGAATTGTAATTTTTTCTTTAGCCTTAATTACTATTGATGTTTCATCTGATTTAACCCTGCCTGCAAATTTTCCGGCAAACAAAGCCTTGGCAATGGCCACACCATGTGCTGCATCCCTAACTTCCATTTCGTCAACCCGCTCCAGTCTTTTTTTCAATCCTTCCATATTAGCCATCTGAATCTGAAGCCCCGGCTGGGCATTTAGTTCAATAATCAGAGGACCTTTTTCCGGGTGCATGACAATATCTACACCACAATACCCCAGTCCTGAGGCTATTTGACCATTTACTGCAATCGTTAGAACCAGGTTCCATTTGGGTACTTTAATTCCTCGTAGTTTACGGTTACTTCCAGGCTTGAGTAAAATTTGATTACCACCCAAAATTGCATTTGTGGTTATACCTGTGGCTATATCTACACCTACTCCGATAGCTCCCTGGTGAAGATTTGCCCTACCACCGGATTCCTTTGTGGGGAGCCTTAACATGGCCATTACCGGTATTTTATTAAAAACAATAATTCGAATATCAGGAGTCCCCCGAAAAGCAAATTTTCTAAAAACATCATGACGGCCTACATATTCCTGAATAAAAGCTACATCCGGCTCGTTACCCATGGAATAAGCACCTTCCAGAATATCCATAATGTGAAGCTTCAAATCATCTTCAGTAACTATTGTTTTCTGTGTAGTGAACCAAAACTCTTTGTCTGGAGATTTAAGGTTTTTTATTCTTTTTTTGACCACAATAATTCCTTCCCCCCCCAAACCCCTTGACGGTTTTAGAGCAAAGGCATCAGGTAATGTCTTCCAGTCAAAACCAAAAACATCATTTGGATTTCTGAACTTAGCAAAAATCTCAGGATGGGGTATATCATTAATTCTTAATACCCTATCTGTTTGAAGTTTGGAATCGGCAATTCTTTTGGCATGACGGCTATTATACCTGGTCGTGTATAAAACCCCTCTGGAATTAAGACCTAGGATTGAAGTTGTTTTCATATTTGTTAATTTGCACTTCTTAAATTTATTTTAAAACTGGAATATACCTATTTGTTATAAATCAACTTTCTGAATCTGTAATACTCCATAAACCGCAAACCTATGTAGCGCCCCAATATTAAATCTGCAACAAATGTTGATATTAGAGTAATTTCAGGATTAAGAAGCACATAACTCTGAAAAGTTTTTAATGTCAAAAAGACATATGCCACAAGTGACAATAAGAGTGTTTCAAATGTCAACTTAAAAGCAGTATTGATGGACTTACCCATTTGTATTTTATTAAAGTCCTCGGTAAGTAAAGTTAAAATTAATACAGGAAAAATAGAAACATTTTCCAATGGTCTGAATTTTAGATAAGGACTGGTAAATAAAACCATCAGTATTCCAAACGAAACAAACCATAAAATAAGAGCCATACGGGGTAAGTACTGTAATCTGATTTTTGTAAGCTTTAGAACTGATCTGGTAAAGGATGAGATCAAGACTATTACTATAAAGAGGGATATTCCCACAAGTGGACCAATGGCTACAAATGTGACTGATAATGCTGCCGGTAAAAAGATACCAAATCCCCTGACTCCTATTAATTGTCTGGTAGCGGCTATAACTGTTGCAACCAGTGGAAGTAATAACAGAAGAACTATTGTATTAGTAGGAACACCGGAATTAACTGCCCCCCTGATAGCATATTTTAGAGGATTGTAAGGCCACGTTGTACCCAACTTTTGATCTTCAAGAAGTTTTTCCAGAGGACCTAAAGTCTGGTCGGTTTTTTGAGTAATATCTGGAATTGCGGTAGGTTCAACAGTAGCCTCAGGGAAAGCTGAGGCGGTAGCTTCAGGTGATGGACTAAATACTACTTTCTTTTGAGCAAAAACAGACCCAGCAGAAAACCCAAGCAGGGCTAAGGCCAATAACAACACTAAGGATTTCTTCATGGAAAAAAGATTAACTAATGAGTATTATAGCAAAAACCAATTGCAATAACTATTCTTCATCTATTTGTGTTTTACTTTTTGGAAAGTCTTTAGCAATTGCTTTCCAGCTTTTTTCTGGATGTTCTTCTTTTCTTTTCAACGCTTCTTTTATTTTCCACAATTGACCTTCAGGAATACCAACATGTGAAGCTCCACTTGTTTTTATCTCCAAAGGAACTTTTCTGATTATTCTTGCCTTTTCTAGTTTATCTAGAGTTGCCCGATCTATATCAAACATTTTCCAGACTTCCTGCATTGGCATTGCATCTATAAATCTTCGCTCTACTTCAGATTCCGGTTCAGGTTCAGTGGTGGAATCAGGACAATTTACTGTAGATCATACTCAATTAGATAAGTTTTATGGTCGATTAGACAAAAGGGGTGAAGTACTTCGCGAAAAAGGAAAATAGCTCCAAAGTATATTTTGTATGAGTATGACACAGCTTTATTGTTTTCGTTGTTGTTTGTTTTGTTTTTTTTACTGTGCCATCCCCCAGTGGAATAATAACTTTTTTCAAGACCACACTTGGCTTTGCAAAGTTTTGATATGAGTTTTATTGCAAGCTCAATTAGTGTTACAATATACACTTCCCGAAGGGATTGATATGTCTATCAGATCGGTCTTCGTGACCTATTACAGTTTTATATTGAAGAGAAAAGAGCTATTTGGGCTCTTTCTGATGCTGGCTATAACCTCAAACATTTCTTTTAACTTAACTCCTTACTTCTATAAACTTTTTGTTGAAAACATTCCAACTCTAAATTTTGATTTTTTGTTCAGAATACTTTTAATATCAGTAAGCATTAGATTTGCTGGAGTGATTTTGGATGTTCTCGCTTTTATGGTTGGTGATGTAATTCTTTTTGAAGGAGCTAAAAACGCCCGTCTTAAAATATTTAAGCATGTAAATGATTTAGATTATTCTTTCCATACAAATAAATCTACAGGAAGCTTGATTTCCGCTTTTAAACGTGGTGATGGAGCTTTCTTTTCATTCTTCCACGATATCCATGCCAGAGGCTTGTCTGTTTTGGTTGGCTTTCTGGTAATGCTTTATTTTATGATCCAGCTTAACTTAATAATTGTCTTTATAGTCTGTATTTCGTTTGTTTTAACCATATTAGCTTCAAAATTTTTGGTTGCCAACAACGTCAACAAAAGAAGGTCATTTAAT
The DNA here is from genome assembly GCA_964541395.1 of uncultured Gammaproteobacteria bacterium. Lineage (GTDB taxonomy): Bacteria > Patescibacteriota > Microgenomatia > UBA8517 > UBA8517 > CAZIPM01. The sequence goes on from CAZIPM010000015.1 coordinate 19,938, forward strand.
AAAGAAGAGGATCTTATTTCAGGAATTGTGACTGACAACCTAATCAACTTTGAAACTGTTAAAATTTTTGCTAAAGAAAATTGGGAACTTAGAAGATTAAAACAAAACTTCAAACCCTGGACAAAAGAACTTTGGACTTATGGAAATTCTTTCAGATTGATTGACGGTACGATGGGCACAATAATTAATGTATCCGTCTTTTTTGCTCTTTATTCTGCTATCAATCAGGCAGTGAATTTAAGGTTATCCATACCTGATTTTGTTTTGGTTACAGCCTTTTTGTCCAGTTTCTATCCCCGACTTTGGGATCTGGTCTGGTCCACCCGTGATTTGGCTAAAAATTATGCCGACATTCAGAAATACTTTGAACTACTGGAACACAAAATTGACGTACCTGAACCAGCTAAACCGCAAAAACTGGAGTTAGTTAAAGGTGAAATAGAATTTAGAAATGTAAACCATTCTTACAAAGGAGGTACTAAAAACGCAATTGTAGAATTTAATTTAAAAATAAAGCCCGGCGAATCTGTGGCCTTCGTAGGAAGAAGTGGTTCAGGAAAGACAACTATTACAAAACTTTTGATGAGATTCTTTGATCCCAACCGCGGAACTATCAGAATTGACGGTATTGATATCAAGAAATTTACTAAAACCAACCTTAGAAGTTTCTTTGGAGTTGTCCCACAGGAAGCGGTTCTTTTCAATAATACTATTAAATTTAATATCGCTTACGGATCTAAAAAAACTAAGTCTTTAGATAAAGTCAAACTGGCTGCAAAGCTTGCCAATATATCAGAATTTATAGAAAAACTATCAAAAAAATATCAAACTAATGTTGGAGAACGCGGTATCAAACTGTCAGGTGGACAAAAACAGAGGTTAGCCATAGCCAGGATGATTATGAGCCAGCCTGACATTATTATTTTTGATGAAGCCACGTCTCATCTGGATTCTGAATCGGAAAAACTTATTCAGGATGCCTTCTGGAACTATGCCAAAAACAAAACAACAATAATCATAGCTCACAGACTATCAACTGTCTCCAAAGCTGACAGAATAATTGTTTTAGAAAAAGGAAAAATAGTAGAAGAAGGAATACACAAAGATTTATTAGATAACGGAAAAGGTCTTTATAAACACCTTTGGGGTTTGCAATTGGAAAAATAGGCTAACCAAGAAGTTTTTCAGTTATATCCAAAAACTCAATTATGTCATTTTTACCACTTTTAAGTGTTTCTATCAAAACATTATTATCAACTTTCTCATAACCATGAGCCAAGGTATTCCTAAACCCGGTCATTTTAACAAGTTTTGAGCATAAATCATCAGAAATGTGGTAATTTTCTCTCAGGATTTCGAAACATTCTGAAAATGATGCAGGTTTCCTAAGTTTCTTAAAAGAGATAATCACTTCTGCTAAATCAATTGTTGCCTGCGCGCATAAATAGAGGTACCTTTCCAACATCCCTTTTTTATCAACATCATTATCCAATTCTTCAACATTGAAGTTTTTATATCTGTCCAAAATTGTAAGATATTTTTTAACGATACTTATTTTATTCTCTAATATTCCTATATTCGTCATTCTATTATGCTCTAGTGAGATTGTGTTTTCTCAAACTGTCAATGAAATCGAAATAGTCATTCATAATTTTGGGCTCAACAATTAATTTCGCGGGCTCAACTTCTTTGATTAGTTTACCATTGGTAATCACTTCATAATTCAGTTCAGGTCTTTCTGAGTTATTTAAAACCACAAGATCAACTTTATCCGTTCTCAAAGCCCCAACTAGATTTCCTAAAAGTTCCAGTTTTGTGTCAAAAAAAGTCTTTTTTTTTCGGGGATCTAAAAAAACAGCAAAATCATAATCACTATTTGGACCAACTTCGCCAGTCGCGCGAGAACCAAAAAGATAAGCCAACTTTACAGAATTATATTTTTCAAAAATTTTTTGGGCATTTTTAATTTTGTTGTTCATCTTAGATTTAAGTATAACATAATGTCATTCGCAATTGGGTTAAGTTTTGAGTGATAAATTTGATATAATAGATCATGAGTTTAATAAAAATACCTGACTTTTTTAAAGAATACTTTTGGGATGTCAACTTTCCTTCATTAGATGCAAATGCTAACAAAACTTTTGTAATAAAAAGAGTTTTAGATAGAGGTAACACAAGTGCATTAAAATGGTTACTTCAAAACTACACACTAGTTGACATAAAAAATACAATTATAAAAAGTCGGGATATTTCAGCCAAAACCGCCAATTTCTGGGCAAGTCTATTAAAAATAGATAGAGATAAAATTGCATGTTTACAAAAACCTTACTCCCCGACACAGTTCGGGCTATCAAGTTAGTTTCTAAAATACCTGCTGTTAAAAAATCATGTTTAGCAGGAGATATTGCCTTGGCTCTACAGTTAGGTCACAGAATTTCAGTAGATCTGGACTTTTTTACACAAACGGATTTTGATGAGAAGATTTTAGAAAGAGACTTGTTGGCCTTTCCGGAATTTAATAAGGACGGTTTATCTTGGAAAACTATCTGGGGTAAAATTGGAAAAACGAAATTCAGCCTTTTTTACTATAAATATCCACTTCTTGATCCGACAGTGGAATTTTCTGGCATACAGATTGCAAGCACAAAAGATATTGCAGCTATGAAAATCCAAGCATTAGGAGACCGTGGAACCAAAAGAGATTTTGTTGACTTATATTTTTTAAGTAAAATTTATTCAATGGATCAAATGCTTAACTTCTATAATCAAAAATATGGTGATTTAAAAGAAAAATTATATCATCTACTTCGAAGTTTTGATTATTTTGAAGATGCAGAAAAAGATCCCATGCCAAACCTGATAAATGATCTCTCTTGGAATAAAGCAAAGGAATATTTTCACAATCAAACCATAATTTTGTCTAAAACAAAATTGGGAATATAGACACCTTTAGGATTTACAGCTGGAAAAGTAAAACTTATCCTTCTCGCTCTCTACGAATTTGTTCTACAATTTCAGGAGGTATCAATTCTCTATTTAGTAAAGCGATGTTATCTTGACGGACATTAACCTGTCTTTTTTGTTCCACGATATATTTGGCCTTTTTTTACAATTTCTTCATTTTCATTGTGGGCACTTTGAAGAAAATCACCAGGAATAGATGTTACTTTTGAGATAGCTTCAGTAAACCCTCCAATTGAAGTATCGATAAGTTTCCCTATCCGTTTTCCTATCGTCTTTTTCCTAGCCATAATCCCCTGTATTTTACTACCATAATTGAGAAAAATATATATATAAAGTATACTATGGGCTTCCCTTTTAGGGAAAGTACGTTGAAATCTTAAGGAAAAATTACAAGGACCTAACCTTGATACAAAAAAAATGGAAAGAGGAAAGAAAACCTCTTTAAAAAATTCTTTCGTGACGCAACTGCAGACGCGCACACGATTGCTTTCGACTTCTTATAATTCACAACACAAGTGAAGGAGGTTTTGATGAACAAATCATTTTTGATAACTGCAGGAATCGTATTATCGGTAGCTGCAATGATAATCCTAGAGGCTATGGGATATCCAGTTTTCATGATCCTGGCGGTAGTGATAATTCTAGGCATTCTTTTGGCAGGAGTTTTTTTTATCCCACCAATAAGAATTCCTTTAATTATCGTCTGTGTGATCGTTGTCGTAGGGTCATCTGCTGTAGTATTCGGCGACGAGTGGAAAACACCACTCAGCTTTGAATACACCCAGGAAACGAATCTGTATCCACCACCAAACCCGGACACTAATCCAGAGGCCTTCGCCCAATGGAACCGTGACAAGACGGTTATTGACCCAGGTGAAGGAGCACAAAAGGCTCTGGCAGGTGGTTGGTTAGCCTCAGCGGCAGCCTTATGGATTTTTTCATTCTTAGCTTGGGTGTTTTCAATCATACCCATTCCAAGTTTGAAAGGAATCCAAATACCCATACAACTGATATTTTTAGTTGTATGGATAGGATTCAGCATCAACGTTGTTTCCAGTCCCGTTAACCAACCTGGGATGGATACGCAGACAGCAGAAGCACTGTCTCTTCAGTGGACTATCGGGTTCGCTGAAAACATCTGGTGGCCAATCGTAATTACGGCCATTGGATGGGTTATCTCGACGATACGAAGCGGTGGAGCGCGCTCGGGTATTTTCATCGTCGGGATAGTTACAACGGGATTTACCTGGCTAGCTATGCAGCTATTTCAGGTAACAATAGATCCAACCGTTGTCGCTTGGACACTCTGCACACAGCAGGTGTTCGACACCAGCATCAGCATGGCCACTTGTCAGGAAGCGTTCGCTTCCGGACGAATTGCCGCTCTTGCTGTGTCCATGGCTTGGGGTTGGGTAGTTTCGTTGCTAACCGATTAGGTGTTTCCAGGGGAACCAATACAGTTTTTAACTTAACATTGAAAACTTGAGGTTCCCTGGGGATCGGTATTTTTTCCTTAAGGAAATCAGACGGGTGCTTACTGGGTAGTAGCATTCGAATGGAAAGGTGGAATGCTTCCATCTGGGTCTCTGGGGAATTACCCGGAACAAAACCTAAAACCCATACGAAAACTAGATAAACACAGTAAGCACCAAAACAAAATCGGGAATATAGACACTTCTGAAATTTACAATTGGAAAAATATTCCAAAATAAATTTATCCTCTTTTTAAATTTAATTTGTGAGCAACATCTTTTTCACCATATTCCTGCTCTAGAATCTGAACAAGTACATCAACCGGGGGTTGACCTTCTCCACCAAACTGAGAAAGCAGTTCTTCTTTTTGAGGGCCTGCATGAATATTCCATCTTGTTCCCTGAACGTATTGATGATGGATATTATCTTTAATTACCCTAACTTCATTTTCTTGATGCCATCTATTTAAAACTGGTTTGACTGGAAGAAGTACAGCACTGCCCACAACTGAAGCAGCTCTACCTACACCTTTTACAACATTCTTTCCTTGTTTGAACCATTCCATAATAAAAA
>CAZIPM010000016.1:0-22935 GCA_964541395.1 uncultured Gammaproteobacteria bacterium
CCTTATCCTACCTGCCAGCTCGTTCTATCTAGACCCGAATGAAAAATATCGAATCAAAGTTTATTTTGTAGCACAAAGATCTATATAGAATTAACATAGACTCTTTTTTTTCCGCACGATCTGCGTTATATTGATTATATGTACCAGCCCAAGTACATTATTTCTAATAAAATCCTCAAAGATATTGGGGTGGTGGAGGCTTCAAAAGAGGTAATTGAAAACGCACCACTTGTGCCTTCTTTTGAAAAACAGTTCCAGACTGATGCATTAACCCGTACAATCCATCATGGAACACACATCGAAGGAAACGATTTGACTTTACTTCAGACCAAAAAGATTTTGGAAGGAGAACAAGTATATGGTAAACCCAGAGATATCCAGGAAATAATAAATTACAGAAACGTTATGACTCTTTTAGATGAACTCTCATTTAAAAGGGGAGAATATGACAAAGAGATATTAATGGATATTCATCATGCGACTGTTGACAGAATCGTCTCAAATGAAAAGATTGGAGTACTGCGAACCACACAGGTAGTAATAAAGGAAGAAGGAACAAACAATGTCGTTCTTAAACCCCCGCCATTTGTTGAGGTCCCATATTTACTGGATGATTTTTTCAATTGGCTAAACCTTGGATCAGCTAAAGAAATTCATCCTATCTTACGAGCGGGTATTGTTCACTATGTATTAGTAGCAATTCATCCCTTTGTGGAGGGTAACGGCAGGACTGTCAGGGCTTTTACCCAGCTTATCATGATGCGTGAGGGGTATGATATAAAACGTTTTTTTTCATTGGAAGAACATTTTGATGATGACTTAGCCAGTTATTATGAAGCACTCTTTAAAGTTGATGCTCAGTCACCAAACATTGCAGGACGTGATCTGACACCCTGGCTGGAGTATTTCGCTCAGACTGTGGCTGTGGAGCTTAGTAAAATAAAGGACAAAGTCAGAAAACTTTCTTTGGATAGCAGACTAAAATTAAAGTTTGGGGAACAAATCTCACTTTCGGAAAGACAAATCCGTTTAATGGAATATATATCAGACCAGAGGTCCGCTCCAATGAACGAATTGAGGAAAATTATGGACATGGTTTCCGAAGATACCATACTTCGGGACTTGAAGGTCATGACTGAAAAGGGAATAATAAAAAAGGAAGGCAGTACTAAATCTGCCAGATATATACTAGCAAGCAAATGACACCAAACGACCCGCAGTTTTTATACATGATGCTGATTCTCCCCAGCCTATTCGGCCTGACTTTGGTGGGTGAGGGGATTTATAAATGTGTCCATGAAGAATGGAATGGACTAATAAGTATATTTTTCGGAATTATTTTTTTGGGAATGGTAATTTTCGCTTATTTTTTCTTCTCCAGCCAGATGCTGGGTAAGGGGATATAATATTAGGGATGTTATTTAACAAACTTGCAACCTACTTAGACAAACTTGAGAAAACTCCATCACGTCTCGAGATAACCTCAATTTTATCTGATTTATTTAACAATACAAATGAAGATGAAATAGATAAAGTAACATATTTATCATTAGGTATTCTCGCTCCGAATTATGAAGGTATGGTTTTAAATGTTGCTGAGAAACTTCTCATGAGGGCAATAGCTTTAGCAAATAATATTAAAGATACTGAAGTCTTAAAAAAATATAAAAAAGCAGGAGATTTAGGAATTGTAGCTCAGGAGTTAAATAGAAGTGAAGGAAATAATCAAACAGTCACTGATGTATATCAGGCACTATGGGAGATAGCCAAAGATGGTGGGGAAGGATCAGTTGACCGTAAGATAGAAAAAACTGCTAATCTTTTAAAAAATTTAGACCCATTATCTTCCAGATTTGTTGCCAGGATTCCTATCGGTAAATTAAGATTGGGATTTTCTGAAAAAACAATAATAGATGCCTTGGCAAATCATGAGAAAAAAATAAAAGATGGAATTGAAACTGCTTACAATATAAGACCTGACATAGGTTACATTGCAAAGCTGGTAAAAGGTAAAAAATTAAGAGAAGCCAAACCAAAACTAGGAGTTCCTGTTGTTCCCATGTTGGCACAAAGATTAAATTCAGCTTCCGAAATGATTAAAAAAATGGGAAAAGTTTCAGTTGAACCTAAATTTGACGGACTTCGTATTTTTATCCACTACAGAAGAAAAGATAATTTTTTAAAGATTTTTACCAGGAATATGAATTATCTGGATGAAAATATATTTCCTGAGCTTAAAAAGGTTGGTGAGTTTATTAAGGCCGATGAAGTTATTTTAGATACCGAAGCGGTAGGTATTGACCCGATACGGGAGATGTTTTTGGATTTTCAAAAGACAATTCAAAGAAGAAGAAAACATGACATAGAAAAATCATCTTCTGACATACCACTGCAATTCCAAGTTTTTGATTTACTTTTGGTTGACGGTAAAAGTTTGATTCATACACCTTATTTGGAAAGACGAAAAGAACTGGAGAAAAGAATCATTGGAGGGAGTTTACTTAGGATAGATGAAAATGAGATGACTAACAATCCTGATGTAATTAATAATTTACATCTCAAGTATCTTAAAAAGGGACTGGAGGGAGTTGTTGTCAAAAAAGCCGATAGTCACTATGTTTCAGGCAGGACAGGGTGGAACTGGGTTAAAATGAAGGAGGTTGAAGGAACCAGAGGCAAACTTTCCGATACGGTGGACTGTTTGATAATGGGTTATACCAGTGGAAAAGGGAAAAGGGCTGGGTTTGGAATGGGGCAGTTTTTGGCAGGAGTTAAATCAAATAAAGATACCTTTGTTACAGTTACCAAAGTAGGGACAGGATTATCAGACGATCAGTTTAAAGTACTTTTTAAAGTATTAAGCGGATTAAAAACAAAAACTAAACCCAAAGAATATGATGTACATAGAGAGCTTGCTCCCGACTTCTGGGTTTTACCTGAGGTGGTGGTGGAGTTGGCAGCTGATGAAATTACCAAAAGCCCTAAGCATACAGCAGGATGGGCGTTGAGGTTTCCCAGACTTGTAAGGTTTAGGGATGACAAAAGACCTGCTGATGCGACAACCCTGCAAGAGTTGTCTGAGTTATTTAAAATTCAGAGAACTTGAATATGGCTGTTATAATTAATGTATGACACGAGATAATGCAGAACAATCTACTTCATCTATTGATGAGCACATAGCCCAATATGCTTCACGCGCTGGCCAAGTCTTGAAGAAGAGAGCTCGCGCTTTGCGAAGCTCTGGAAAAATAAGACAGGCAGAAATATTTGAAGAAGAAGTTAAGAAGCATGCTGAGGCAGCACAAAGAGGAGGAATTGATACTGAAGTAATTTATCAAGATTAACCCCATTAGGTGTTTGACGATACTTTCTTGACATTTGTACATTATGTACATATAATGAATTTATATGACTTATAAAGTTTCAATTACAGATTTTAGAAACAACCTGACTAACTATATCGACCTTGCTTTGGCTGGAAAAAATGTAACAGTTAGGGATGAAAAGAAAGGTGTTGATCTTGTTAAAATTACTAAGGCCGACCAGGAAGATTTTAATTGGGATGAACATCTTAAATGGATGGAAAACTTTAAACCCATTTTGAAGGAAGTTGATGTAAAAGATTATGAAAAAAGGAGAAAAAAAACTAAGATGAGGCTTAAAAAATATAATTGGTAATGAAAATAGTAATAGATACTTCAGTTTATATAGATTACTTACGCTCCGGCAAAGGGCTTTACTCTTCTTTAGTACAAAAAGGTATAAGGGGAAACATCTTGTATACCCCTTCAATTGTAGCCCTGGAATTATTAGCTGGGAAAAGTGCAGGAACAGATAAAGGTAAACAGATAATTAAAAGTGTTTTAAAACCTACAAAGTTTATCGATTTAACAAAACAGTTAGCAGAGCTAGCCGGCGGATTAATCAGGGACGATTTAGTTGAAGAAACGGAGGATTCTATAATAGCAGCTTCAGCATTATATCTTAATGCCGAGCTTGCAACCCAAAACACTAAACATTTTTCAAAAATTAAGGGTTTAAAATTTTTCACCTCTCATTAAATCTGTTAATATTTATTTATGGAAATGCCCAAGGCTCCTGCATTTAGGAAACTAATAGGTCCATCGTTTATTCTTCTTGGTTTAGGCTTAGGATCAGGGGAACTAATCCTTTGGCCATACTTAACTTCAAATTTCGGAATGACTATTATCTGGGCAGCGGTGTTGGGTGTAACTTTACAATTTTTCATTAACATGGAAATTGAAAGGTATGCACTGGCAAAAGGGGAAAGTGTATTTGTAGGCTATCATAAAAAATTACAAATACTTCCCATTTGGTTTATTTTTTCAACCTTTTTTGCTTGGATTTGGCCGGGAATTATAGCAACATCCGCACGTCTTTTGGCTGAAGTCTTCGGAATTAGTAATGTTGGATTACTTGGAATCATACTTTTGATTTTAATTGGGGTTATTCTGACTTTAGGTCCTGTTCTATATAAAACAGTTGAAAAATTAGCGCTAGTATTAATAACCATCGGGGTTCCTGCTATTATTGCTTTAACTTTATATATTGCCAAACCCGGAGATTACTCGGATTTGTTTTCAGGAATGAGTGGTTTTCTCGGTCCTTTTCCCAAAGGTCTTCCGTTAGCTTCGTTTCTGGCTGCTTTTGCTTTTGCGGGTGCAGGAGGTAATTTAAACTTGGCTCAAAGCTTTTATATTAAGGAAAAAGGTTATGGCATGGGAAAGTTTGGGGGAAAAATTACCAGTATTTTAACCGGTAAGTTGAAGGAGATTGCCTTGGAGGGAAAGGACTTTGAATATAATAGTGAGAATCTGAAACGTTTTTTTAATTGGTGGAAACTTGTTAATTTAGAGCACCTCCTGATTTTCTGGGGCGGGGGAGTAATTTCAATTCTTTTATTATCACTTCTTGCCTATTCCACTGTTTTTGGGATCTCCACACCGGGAGCTGGTATTGAATTTATGATTTTTGAAGCCTCTGAAATTGCCAGACAAACATTACCATTTTTAGGCACATTCTTTCTTTTGATAGGCGGAATCATGCTTTTTAATACCCAATTGACGGTTTTGGACGCGACCAGCAGGATCATGGCTGAGAATTTACTGATTCTTAATAAAGACAGGTGGCAGACTAAAACATTGCCTAAAATCTATTACTCCTTTTTATGGGCTCAAATCGCTGCAGGTATAATTATATTTTTAACAGGATTCAGTCAACCTCTTGTTTTAATAACCATTTCTGCAGTCTTAAATGCTATTTCTATGTTTGTTCATATCGGTTTAACACTTTGGCTTAATCAAACTGAACTTTATAAAGAGATTAGACCATCTTTAATCAGGATTGGAGTTATGGTATTTTCATTTTTGTTTTTTGGTTATTTCTCATTAAGGACTTTAAATGTATTCTAATTACCAAGGTTTAACACGAAACGAAGTTGAGCAGAGACTATCTAAATTTGGTCCAAACAAACTGCCCGAAAATCCGCCACCTACAGCTTTAGAAATATTCATCAGGCAATTTAAAAATCCCCTGGTGTATGTCCTGTTTTTGGCAGGATTGGTATCGGTATTTCTCAGACACTACTCGGATTCAATTGTAATATCTCTGGCTGTTTTTATAAATGCTATCCTGGGATTTATCCAGGAAAGAAAAGCCAGCAATACTCTTGAGTCCCTGAAGAAAATGGTTACCCTTTCGGCTGAAGTGATCAGGGACGGTGAAAGATTGAAAATTAACGTGGATGATTTGGTACCGGGGGATATTGTGCTATTAAGCGAAGGAATGAAGATACCTGCAGATATGAAAGTCTTATTTGCCAATAGATTTTTCGTCGATGAGGCCATCTTAACGGGAGAGAGCATTGCCGTTGAAAGAAAGAAGGATGATCAGGTGTACATGGGAACCATAGTCACCAGCGGTAAAGCCACTTGTGAAGTGGCAACTACCGGAGTCGGTACCAAACTTGGTCAAATCGCCGAAAGTATCCAGAAGGAAGACGAAGATACACCTCTGAAAAAACAAATGACTCTTTTCAGTAAAAATATTTTAAAAGTGGTACTTTTACTGACTCTTTTGGTATTAATCTTGGGGCTTTTGTTTCAGGAAAATATTCTAGACATATTTCAGACTTCTGTAGCCTTGGCGGTATCGGCAATTCCCGAAGGACTGATTATTTCCCTAACCGTGGTGTTGGCTATCGGTATGCAAAGGATTTTAAAAAGAAACGGATTGGTTAAGAATCTCTCTTCGGCGGAAACGTTAGGTAGCGTCACCACCATCTGCGTTGATAAAACAGGGACACTGACCGAGGGCAAAATGAAAGTGGTGGATTTTGACGGAGAGAAAATGGATCTGGCCAGACAATCAATTGTGGCCAACGACCTCGACGACCCCATCGTCATCTCCGCATTTGAGTGGGGCAGAACTCTAATTTCCGATTTTATTTCTAAACATCAAAGAATAGACAGCCTGCCTTTTTCATCTAAAGACAGATATTTTGCCAGCCTCAATGTCTGGGATGACCGAAACAACATGCTTTTTATAAACGGTGCGCCGGAAACCTTGCTTAATAAATGCAATTTAGATGAAAACAAAAAAGAAAAAATAAAGGAGAAGTTGGAATTATGGGCGAGTCAGGGTAGGAAAGTGGTGGGTTTTGCCAGAAAAGAAACGGCAAAAAATGTGAAGACCATCTCTAAGAGTAATTTGGTGGGTTTTACTTGGATCGGTATGCTTTCATTTTCCGATCCGGTCAGAGTCGGGGTAAGGCAGGCATTGGAAAAAACTATTATGGCGGGGATAAAGATAAAAGTTATTACCGGAGACTATCCGGCTACGGCCAAATATGTTTTGCAGGAGATCGGCATAGGTGTCAATGATGAACAGATACTTTTAGGTAGCGACCTGGAAAAATTAACAGATAGAGAGCTATCGTTAAAGGTGGGTTCGGTAATACTTTTTGCCAGGACAACACCGGATCAAAAATTAAAAATAGTCAAAGCTTTAAAGGATAACAATGAAATAATTGCCATGATGGGTGACGGTGTCAATGATGCACCTGCTTTGAAGAAGGCCGATATAGGAATAGTCGTCAGTCAAGCTTCAGATGTAGCCAAAGAATCGTCGGATTTGATTCTGTTAGATTCAAATTTCGCCACCATAACGGCTTCGGTTGAAGAGGGCCGGGGAATATTCGAAAATATCAGAAAAGTTATCCTTTATCTGTTAAGCGACGCCTTCGGAGAGATAATCGTGGTCTTGGGGGCAATAATCTTGCGTTTACCTCTTCCTGTTACAGCCATCCAAATATTATGGATAAATCTGGTTTCCGACGGTTTTCCCGGACTGGCATTAACGGTTGATCACAAGAGGGAACAAATTATGGACGAGCCTCCCAGGCCCGTCAACGAAATGTTGGTCACCAATTGGATGAAATACATAATTACAGTTGTCAGTTTGTCCTCCGGTATTTTAGCATTAGCATTTTTTGTCTACGTCTTTAAATCAACCGGAAATGTTGAAACAGCCCGTTCGGCTGCATTTCTGGCTCTGGGATTAAACTCGTTAACTTATGTGTTTTCGGTTAAGAACTTAACCAATCCTTTCTGGAGGGGGAACATGTTTAACAACAAATGGCTAAATGCGTCTGTTTTGGCCGGATTATTGTTGCAGGTTCTGCCGTTTTTGACAGCACAGACAAGATCTTTCTTTTCAATCGGACAATTGGATGCGGTTTATTGGATTATTGCTTTGGCAATCTCACTATTTATGTTTATAATAATAGAAATATTCAAATCATTTAAAAAGTTACCATGATTATTTTATACCTACTGACATTTTTCGCTCTAACATTTCTTCTGATCAAGTCAGCTGATTTCGTACTTCTGTCAATCAGAAGCTTAAGCAGAACTACAGGGGCAAAAACATTTGTACTTTCGGCTCTGCTTCTCTCCACCGCCACCTCGCTGCCTGAGCTGTTTGTGGCCATCACATCATCTCTAAATGGGGTCTCCAGTCTTTCTCTGGGAAACGTCTTGGGTGCAAACATCACCAACCTGACCCTGGTAGTTGGACTATCGGGAATAATTGCTGGCTCTGTTGCTATTCACGGTGAAATTATTAAAAAAGAAGTGATGATGGCAATTGTTGCAGGCATGATTCCTATCTTGCTTTCTATTGACGGGAATCTAGATAGGATTGACGGGCTGATTCTTCTGGCTGTATACGTAGCTTATGTGACCAGCTTTTTCAAACTCAGGTTTATAGAAATAGGTACTCATTTTCTCACCCACAAATTTATCTTAAGAATGATAAAAAATTTTAAGCATGTGGATCAGTTGGTAGACAAATCGTTAGGAAGGCTCTTTGTGGGGATTGCCGCCTTACTTTTTTCTGCGGATATGATTGTCAATTTAGCCAAAAAAGTTGCTGAAACATTAAACTTGCCAGTATTTATTGTAGGGTTGATACTGTTGTCTTTGGGTACAACCTTACCGGAACTGGCGGTTTCGTTCAGATCAATCAGGACGGGACAACCCGGTATATTTTTCGGAAATCTGATGGGCTCGATCATAGTCAATTCAACTTTGGTAATAGGAATAGCTGTTCTTATCAATCCGATTACCTTGGTAAATGTATCTACTGAGGTCTTTTCGGCAGTTGCCTTCGTTCTTTCCTTCATTTTGTTTTGGCTTTTTGTCCGTACCAAAGCACACATTGAAAAATGGGAAGCGGCCTTGCTTCTGGCTGTCTACGTCATTTTTGTAGGTGCCCAGTTTGTCAGGATTTAATCATTGACCAGGAGTCAGTTTTTTGAAATGATGAATTCATAAAGAGAGAAGGTGATTATTAATGGTAGAAAAATCAGGAACAGGTCTTAAAAAAGAAACAGCAGGAGCATTGGCCTATGTTTTAGGGCCAATAACAGGAGTAATCATGCTTGTATTGGAAAAAGATCCATTCGTTAGATTCCACGCAATGCAGTCTATAGTAGTTTTCGTCAGTCTTTTTGCTTTGCAATGGTTTTTGGGATTGACAATTGTCTTAATAATTTTAGTTCCCTTAGTAGGCATAGTCAGCTTTATCCTTTGGCTTTTATGTATATACAAAGCTTGGATGGGTGAGGAGTGGGAAGTTCCGTTTGCAGGTAAATTAGCAAGGAATTTGGTCACGAAAGTTTAATTTTTTAAGATCTAAAAAATTAGAAATAAACACCTCTAGACGAAAGTTTGGGGGTGTTTTTAATTTCTCTTGATACTTTTACCTTCGTATAAAGAACATCTAATACATATTTCGTTATCATCTCTACCACTCTGACAAAGGTACGTAGTATATGTTGAAGCCACAAATGGTGTAATTATATCTGGCTCACCCCCACCAACCTTCTCAGGGCAATCTGAGGGTATATCATTTTTTATTGCATCCGGTAATATTTCCATAAGGCTGAATTCTACCACTACTTTAACGAGTGATCAAATTAAAGTAGAATGACAATGTGAAATTAATAATAGGGCTTGGTAATCCTGGGGAGAAGTATAAAAACAACCGTCATAACGTAGGATATATAGTTATTGATTCACTAACTGGAAAAGTTAAAAATACGAAATTATTTAAATCGGACAAATTCATGAATGACTCAGGTAATTCTGTTAAAAAATTAACTGACAAATACCTTTCAGCGACTAAAGATTTGTATGTAGTGCACGATGATCTAGATATCAGATTGGGAGAATATAAAATCCAGTTTGCAAAAGGACCTAAAGTTCACAACGGGTTAAACGATATCTATGACAAATTGGGGACCAACGAGTTCTGGCATATCAGAATGGGAGTTGATAATAGGGAACCAGATAACAGAACACCTGGTGAAGAATATGTTTTAATGGATTTTACAAAAGAAGAACAAAATATATTAAGTAAAGTAATTGAACAAATAGTAAATCAATTTAGAAGAATGTAAAAATTTGACTTACTTTGTTTCAGGTTTGTCAATTTCAAATGCATGTTCCGAATCTTCAATTAAATACAACAAAACATCAGCAGGTGACATTGGATCTTCGGTATTTTGAGTCTGTTCGGAAATTTTGGTTAACAAATTTGTTGCAATCACTCCGTCTACTGACAATGGCTGTACAAATGATTTATGACTACCCTCTTTTTCTGAGGATGAACCCTCGACAGATAGCTGCAAGAGACCCTTATAATAAAAAAGCGTAGGCATGAAAAAGTTTTCTTCACTGAATTCTATTTTGTTTATCTGATAAAATCAATAAATACATTTTAAATGCAAAAAATTGGTGATATAGTTAAAAAATTCAAATCTGTAGACACAGACAAGTATGTCTCTCAAGAATTTCAAAAATATGCCTATGAACTTGCTAAAGAATTAGATGATCTTCTACATAAATCCTTGTATATGAAACTTGCTAAAAGTACACCTAGGGGTCTAATGGAAACAGCCCGCGGATTTGTTAAAGACGCAAGTAACGCAAGGAATAAGGGGAGGTTGTTTATGTGGAAATTAAAACAATTAAAAACTGAAAAAGGTGCAAAACCTGTATAATCATATTACTTTATGCTTGTTTTAAACGGAAACTGGGTTGATTTAGTTATAATTGTGGTACTTTTGTACTTTGCTACTGAGGCTTGGCGACATGGATTTTGGATACTCTTGGCTGATTTTATTTCATTTTTAAGTTCACTACTTATTTCTTTACGTGTCTATAAATTTGTAGCAGAATTTTTAAGGATCAATTTTAATATTGTAAATTCAATCTCTAACGCTTTGGGGTTTTTAATTGCAGCAATTCTAATTGAATCAATACTGGGCTTTATTTTGGCTCACCTTGTTTATAAAATTCCGTTAAGGATAAGAAAACACAAGCTTAGTAAATTTTTAGGGATAATTCCGGGGTTGGGGGAGGGAATAATTCTTGTTTCATTTCTTCTGACTCTGATCATAGCCTTACCAGTCAGACCTCAGGTAAAATCGACAGTTGCTGAATCAAAATTGGGAAGCGTTGTTATTGAAAAGACAAGCGGAGTTGAAAAAGCGATTAATGAAGTCTTTGGGGGAGTAATTGAAGATTCCTTAACATATTTTACGATTAAGCCCGGAAGTCGTGAATCGGTTCCTTTGGAAATAACCAAACTAGAACTGACTATTGATGAAACCTCTGAATCTCAAATGTTTAAAAAAGTTAACGAAGAAAGAAGAAAACTAGCTATCACAGAACTTGTTTGGGAACCTGATTTAGTACCTGTTGCCAGGGCACATGCTACCGATATGTGGGAAAGAAGATACTTCTCACATTATTCTCCTGAAGGAAAAGACGTAGGAGACAGACTGAAAGCAGCAAAAGCTAAATTCAGCTTTGCGGGAGAAAATTTAGCGCTAGCTCCCACAGTTTCAACCGCCCACACAGGACTTATAAATTCACAGGGACACAGGGAAAACATCTTGGAACCGGGTTTTAAAAAGATAGGAATTGGAGTAATTGATAATAGTATTTATGGCAAAATGTTTGTCCAAGTGTTTACCAATTAAAAATGTTTGACAAGGTTTATCAAATAGTCAAGACAATCCCGAGAGGTAAAGTAATGACTTATGGCCAAATAGCTAAACTTATTGGAACCCGTGACACACGAAAAATTGGTTGGGCGCTTCATGCCAATAAATCCAATGATGTACCCTGTCATAGGGTTGTTAATAAGGATGGCCGTCTTGCTCCAAATTATGCTTTTGGGGGTGCTGATGAACAAAAACTAAGACTTTTGTCAGAGGGAATTAAAATTAAAAATACAATTTATGTAGACTTAAAAAAGTATTTGCATGTATGATAGAGTAATATAAAGATGAAAATTTATACCGATTTTCCTCCAGGGTGGTGGGTGATTCTGGCAATTATCTGCAGTATATATTTGATCTTTTATTTTTCCAGAAATAATAAACGAAAAGGCGAAGTTGGAATTCAGCTGATTCTTGGATTTGTAGTATTGATTTTGGCATTTTTCATAGAATTTGTAGCTGTATCAATGGGAATATGGAATTACGTGCCTGGAAATTGGCCTGTTGTGTTGTGGGTTGCATATTTTGGAGTTGGATTGGCAGGTTTTCAGATTCATATGAAGATTGAAGAAATTATAAGAAAATGAAAAGAGAATTATTGGTTAGATTCAGTTTTTTGGTACTTCTGTTTACTGCTGTGACACTTCTAAAACGTTATTTTTCACTTAACTACTGGCCCTTTTGGATAGGAGGATTGGTTGGGACATTTCTGCCTGACATTGACCATCTTCTTTATGTTTTTGTTTTTAATCCTTTGGATTTAACTTCACAGCGGATAATTTATTATTTTAAAAACAAACAATATAAAGAGGGTTTGCAGTTTTTGTATCAAACAAAAGAGGAAAGAACAGAACTTATTTTTCATAAAATAAACTTTGTTCTTATTTTTGCAGTTTTAACTTTTTGGGTGATGAGTTCTTCGGGAAGTTTGTTCGGTAGAGGATTGGTAATGGGCTTTTGGCTTCATTTAACATCCGATTACTATAAAAAATATAAAATGGACCCGATAGTAATTGGTATGATTGCTCTTCTTTTGATTTCTGCTACCATTTTGTAATGAAAAAAGACACATTTATACTTTTTGGAGCAACGGGTGATTTGGCAAGAGAAAAAATATACCCTGCGCTAAAACTCATTAAAGGAATAAACGTTATTGGATACGGGAGAAATAGTGATGTAGGTAGTAGTCTAAATTCATTTGATTATATTGCCGGTGATTATAAAAATCCGGAAAATCTGTTAAATAAATTAAAAAGTTTAAAAACTCAAAATCTATTTTTTTACCTGGCTCTTCCACCCGTTTTGTATATTGATGCAATTGATTTTATTAAAAATAATTTCAAAAACTACCAAACCAAAATTGCTCTGGAAAAACCCTTTGGAACTGATTTATCGGAGGCTTTAAAAATCGAAAAGATAATTAATAAATATAATCCAAATGATTTCTATTTGATTGATCATTATCTGGCTAAAACCATAATCAGAAAAATAGTCAGTACAAAAGTTAATCTTGAAAGAGTTAAACAGATTGAACTTTTTATATTGGAGCATAATGATGTAAGTGGGAGAGGTTATTTTTATGATCAAATCGGCGTTATTAAAGATGTGGGTCAAAATCATTTGTTAAATACAATTGACAGATTTTTTAAGACGAATTCTTACTACGACTTTTTAAAAAATACAGCGTATAAAAAGGGAAGTCTTATTCTTGGTCAATATGAAGGTTATGATAAAACAGCGGGAGTTAAAAAAGGTTCTAGAACACCAACATTTTTCAGTGCAGGTTTTAAATATAATAATATTGATATAACTTTAAAAAGTGGAAAAGGGTTGGATAAGACCAGGGTTATTTTTAATATCATTTCTATATCAGGACAAATAAATAAATTTTCAGATAGCAATAAAAAGAATAACTCATATCAAGCTCACCTAATGGTTATCAGGGATTTTATTAAAAGTAAAAATATGTACTCTCTGGATTTGACAAGCGCAGTAAATTCATGGAAAGTAATTGGAAAATTGGAAAAAGATTTGTTAAAATCAAAACTTATTATCTACCCAAAAAAATCTTCTATTGATACAATTGAGAAATTGTTTGTGGGAGAATACATTTAAATATGAAAAATAAAGTTGTTATCTTGTTAAGTATCTTGTCAATTTTGGCTCTTGGTTTTTGGATGTATAAAGAACTAACAAAACCTCTTCCTGGCCAACTTATCGAAGATTTGGGAAGAGAACATGTAGAAGATATTGCAGGAATTAATTACAACTCAAATCCGCCAACTTCAGGTACTCATTTTCCGATGTGGGCAAAGGGTGGGGTATACGACAGGTTAATATCTGACGGGTATTTGCTTCATTCCTTGGAGCATGGTTATGTGATTATTTCATATAATTGTACAAAACCATTAATCACTCAAAGTTTAATTCCTACAGTTTTAGCACACGACGAACCTACAAAAGAATCATCTGACTCAGGTGAACTTCTTAAACATATGAAGTTAACAGTCACTGGTAACATGGCTGCTTTTACACCTGAAAATCAACCTGAAGTTGAAATTGAGCTACCTGAAGAATTCAAAAATGAAATCTGCAGTGGATTGGTTGAGAAATTAAAAGAGTTTCCTAAGAAATGGGAGAGAGTGATAGTTGTTCCGAGGGTAGATATGGATAAACCGTTGGCTGTTACAGCGTGGACAAGGGTTGACACTCTTGAAAATTTTGATAAAAAAAGAATTGAAAAATTCATAAGCACTTTCCACAATAAAGGACCTGAGAAAACTGTGGAATAGACAATTTGATGGTTTTAGGTGTATAATCGCCTCGAAATGAGCGAAAGAGAAACATTTCGCGAAATGTATTTGAAAGGAAAAATTGCCAAAGTAAGGCGTGAGGTTGGTGGTCGGGAACTATCAATGGGTGAAGTGTTTCAAAAAGTACCAGATATAAGTTTACAAGAACTAATGGTTGCTGCAGGCATGACCATTGAACCTAACGGTACAAATAATCAATCTGAAGGCGCGTTCAAAGATATACAAAGAACTTTAGTTCTAGATTGGATAGATAATGGTTATCAATCGGCACCAGATGTAGCTGGAAGGTTAATTAAAGAACTACATTCTGATTTACCTTAGAACTTCAAACTTTTGTAGTAATCAATTATTGGTACATCTCCATTTAAACAACTTTCATCAGGCTTTATAAGAAGGGGAACGGCCATACCTTGTGGTTTGATGTTGCAGACTTCCTGAGCAAGCTTGGTCATCAACGCCTGATTCTGTTTGTCATACCAAACTTCAAATTTTTGGACTTCCAGTTTATCTTTGTTTTCCCAGGAATTAACAAAATCATCAACCGCTTTACAGTGTGGACAACCGTTACCCCAAAAATAAACAAGTTTGGACGAATCATAGTATGGTAGGCTTGCCGGGTTTGAGGGTTTGCTTGCCAAAAAAACACCACCACCTATTAATAAAAAAGTTATAATTCCAACTATAATTCCAAATTTATTCATAATGTAATTATGCTCATAATGTAATTGATTTCATAATCAATCATGCTTCTGTCGCAATGTTGATACTGTAACCCGATTTTCTAATAATTTCAACAACAACTTCAGGATCATGTTCCTCTTCAATTTCAAGGGATTGATTAGGATAGGAACATTTGCAGGACTTAATTCCGGCATCTTCCAAATCCAGTTCAATCATTTTGGCACAGGAGTCACAGTCCATTCCGTCAATTTTATATTTAGTTGAAGATGCCATATTCATTTAAGGAATTACATTAAAAGATCCTGTATACATTCCCATGCTGCAGGCATAAGTTAATTTACCCAATTTATCGGGAGTAAACTCAAGCGATTCCGTTCCTGTTGCAGGCAGGATTTTACTGATATTGTAAGTGGGGATAGTGAAGGCTCTCGAGCAACCCATGGTGTTGTTTGTTTTTAGAGTCAGATTAACCGGGACATTAAGTTTTAAAGTCTGAGTTGACGCCTGATATGAGGTACTTTTAACATTAATAGTTACTTGTTGTTTACCGTCCTTGATGTCGGTATCACCTTTAACTTTGGTATCGTTTGAAAAAAGTGCAGCCTTGTAATTTTGGAAAGTATGGCTTGAACCTCTTAATATCTGTCCTGTATTAATTGAAGTAAGACCAAGGTATAAAACAACTGTTACCGCAATTATTCTTAAGGGCTTGATTGATAAAATCTTTTCTGAGGCAATTCCCAGGGCAAAAAAGATTGGGGAAGTACCGATTACAAAACTGGCCAATATCAAACTTCCCCAAAGTACATTGGCTGAGGAGACTGACAGTAGCATCATTGCCTGAGTAATACCACAGGGGATAAGTATTGTTAAAAATCCCAAAATAATAGGTGTAACAAAACTTTCATTTTTTGACTGGATTCGTAATATTTTAAAGAAACTCTTAGGTGCTGTAAAACTCAGTTTTCGGAAAATCGGATGGACATCTAAGAGTTTTAATGCAGTCAGGACCATAAATATTCCGGCTAGTAGTTGCATTAATCCTTGAATATTGGGGGATATAAACAGACTTGCTCCCAAAAGTCCAAGTGCACCCCCTAATATTAAGTGGGAAATTACTTTTGCAGATAGAAACATTAAAATAGATTTCTTTTGATCTTCCTTTTTTTGATCTGCTATAGCTCCTGCCAGAAGACCTCCCTGGATAGCAAAGCAGGAAAGACCTCCTGTGGTCAGTCCTGTTAAAAACGCTAAAAGTATCTGGTTCATATTGCTTCTTGACATCCCCCCTGGGGGGATTATATTATTCTTAAGTAATTACAAAAAATATGCAAGTACCAAAAGATAATACCATACATAGATTAAAAATTGCTAAAGGCCATTTGGAAAAAGTCATAAAAATGGTAGAGGCAGACGAATATTGTATAGACATAGTACATCAACTATTGGCTGTTCAATCAGCTCTTAAAAAAATCGATGAACTGGTACTTTCCAACCATCTTCGAACGTGTGTGGCTGATTCTATCCGAAGTGGCGATTCAGATGCTGCCATTAAAGAAGTTATGGAGGTATTTGAAAAGAAATGAAAATTGATAACTTGATTGTTTCATTTATAGGATTGGGTTTAGTTGTGTTCATTCACTGGTTCTTTTTTGGAAAAAAGGAAAAGGTAACTCAAATGGGGGATAAAATAGAGATAAAAGTTTCAGGAGGATATAACCCATCGGTTATAAAAATAAAAAAAGGTCAAACAACAACACTTTCTTTAATCAGAACAGATGAGAATACTTGTTTGGAAGAATTTGTTCTTTGGGATTTTAAAATTAAAAAGTATTTACCTCTTAATCAAAAAGTAGACATTCAAATAACACCTGATAAAAAAGGAGAATTTGTGTTTAGTTGTGGGATGAACATGTTCCACGGAAAGGTGATAGTGGTTTAATGGAAAATAAAATAACACAAAAAAGATCTTTCCCTATTGTAGGAATGCACTGTGCTTCCTGCGCAAAACTTATAGAAAGAAGTATCTCAAAAGTACCTGGTGTTGTTGCCTGCAGTGTCAATTATGCCAGTGAATCGGCATCTGTTGAAGTAGGAAATAACGTAGACGATAAGGCTTTAGTAAATGCGGTTGAAAGTGCGGGTTATAAAGCAATAATTTCAGACAATAAAAATAATGAAAAATCACAGGAAGAACTTAAGGAAGAGGAAAAGAAGAAGGAATTTAAAAACTTAAAATTAAAAGTAATCGTTTCAGCTGTATTATCGACAATTGTCTTTGTGGGAAGTTTTCCCGAATGGTTTGGCATTATGATGGAAACCTGGATGTTAATGTTGCTTTCAATTCCAGTCCAGTTCTGGGCAGGACGGGAATTTTATCTGGCTACTTGGTCAGGCTTAAGAAACCGCGCAGCCAGCATGGATACATTAATAGCAATCGGAACCTCAGCAGCTTTCGGTTATTCTGTTTTATCTATATTTGGAATATTTAAGGGTATGTATTTTGATACAGCTGCTGTAATTATTACCCTAATTCTTTTAGGTAGACTTTTGGAAGCAAAGGCTAAAAGTCATACATCCGATGCCATCAAAAAACTGTTAGGCCTTCAGGCAAAAACAGCCAAGGTATTACGGAACGGACAGGAAATCGACGTTCCGATAGATGAAGTGGTTGAAGGAGATTTGATTCGAGTCAGACCAGGTGAAAAAGTACCTGTAGATGGAACTATTACTGAGGGGCAAAGTTCTATTGATGAATCAATGGTTACCGGAGAGTCCATTCCTGTTGATAAAACAGTTGGAGCCAATGTAATTGGTTCAACAATAAATGAAACTGGAAGTTTTGTCTATAAAGCAACAAAAGTTGGGAGCGAAACTATGCTGGCAAGAATAGTGGAAATGGTCAAAGAAGCACAAAGTAGCCGTGCCCCAATTCAAAGAATGGCAGATGCTGTTTCTTCTTATTTTGTGCCAATTGTCTTAATGGTTGCAATTGCTACTTTTGTAGTATGGTTCAATTTCGGATTTCCATTATTAGCTTTTGTCAACTTAGTAGCTGTTCTTATTATAGCCTGTCCCTGTGCCATGGGTTTGGCAACTCCGACTGCAATTATGGTTGGTACAGGCAGGGGAGCAGAAAAGGGAATATTAATCAAAGACGCTGCAAGCCTTGAGACTTTGCACAAAATTACAACAATTATTTTTGACAAAACAGGCACTTTAACTCAAGGAAAGCCGATAGTCACAGATATTTCAAATTCAAAAATTCTACCGATAGTCGGATCACTTGAACAAGGGTCTGAGCATTCATTAGGTGGAGCAATAATGGATTATATTAAAGAAAGAAATATCGCAGTCTCAAAAGTTACAAACTTCAAAGCGCTGATAGGTAAAGGAGTTGAAGGAACCATAAACAAGAATAATTATTTTTTTGGTAAGGTAGATGACAAATCGGAAGAAATGACACATCATCTAAACGATGTCAGAAAACTTGAAAGCGAAGGAAAAACAGTAATGGTACTTTTAAATGGAAAAAGAATGTTGGGTTATATAGCAGTAGCAGATACATTAAAAGAAGGTGTTAGAGATGTTATTCAGAATTTGAAAGATAAAAAAATAACACCCTGGATGGTTACAGGAGACAATGAAAGAACTGCAAAAGCGATAGCTACTTTAGCTGGTATAGATAATGTCATGTCAGATGTATTACCGGAAGAAAAAGCAACTAAAGTAAATGAATTTAAAAACGTGGCTTTTGTTGGTGATGGTATTAATGATGCTCCAGCCCTTGCTTCTGCCAACGTGGGTATTGCCATGGGGACTGGTACTGATGTAGCTATGGAGTCTGCTGGAGTTACCCTTTTAAATAAAGATTTTAGATCAATACTTACATCCATTAACTTAAGTAAAGTTACCATGAGAGTGATCAAACAAAATCTTTTCTGGGCTTTTGGTTATAACGTAATTCTTATTCCTGCTGCTGCTTTCGGACTTTTAAATCCAATGCTAGCATCATTTGCTATGGCAGCAAGTTCAATTTCTGTGGTGTTAAATTCTTTAAGACTTAAGAAAATAAAAATATAATTTGTAGTAATATTCGTTTATGCAAACTATCAGGCATTTTATATCTATAAAAGATCTTTCAAAAACAGAAATTATTCAGATTTTTAAACTGACAAAAGAAATAAAGAAAAATCCATCCAAATATAAAGGTAAATTAAACCAAAAAACTATGGCGATGATTTTTGAAAAACCATCACTCCGAACACGCGTTTCTTTTGAAACGGGAATGACACAAATGGGTGGACATGCTATTTATTTGGGTCCAAATGATATCCAAATGGGAGTTAGAGAAACTCCAGGAGATATTGCTAGGAATTTGGAAAGAATGGTTGATATTGTTATGGCTAGAGTGTTTGATCACCAGAAGCTTATTGATCTTTCTAATAAAACTAAAGTTCCTGTAATCAATGGTTTGTCAGATTTGGAACATCCTTGTCAGGCTATGGCTGATTTAATGACTATTTTGGAACATAAAAAAAATTTTAAAAATTTGAAAATCGCATTTGTAGGAGATTGTGAGAATAATGTCACTCATTCGTTGGCTTTACTCTGCCACAAATTGGATATTCAATTTCAAACTTCATCTCCAAAAGGATTTGAAATGAAAAAAGTATTTGCAGACAAAGTGCGTGAAATTCATCAACACTTTTTAAATCCAGACGAAGCAGTTGTAAATTCTGACGTAGTTATTACAGATACTTGGGTATCTATGGGAGATGAGAGGGAGAAAGGAAAAAGATTAAAAGTATTTCCACCCTATCAGATAAATAAACAATTAATGAATAAGGCAAAAAAGGATGCGATATTCATGCATTGTTTATCAGCTTACAGGGGATATGAAGTAACCGATGAAGTTATTGATGGAAAACAATCTGTGGTTTTTGATGAAGCGGAAAATAGACTTCATGTACAAAAAGCAATTATTTTGTTTTTATTTGATATTCATTAAAAAATCTATCCAATTTTTGTGCATCCTCGTCAGTTAGGGGAACAAAAGTTAAAATTTCATGCCCTCCTTCTGTTCTAGTTCTGACAATCCTTCCTTTCGCAACAGGTTCTCCACTAAAAGATATATCTACCTCAGCTGATTTTAAAGAATCTTCTTTCGTCATAGAATCCAGATTATATTCTTTGTATTTTACAAATTCAACTTATAGAGAGGTTTACGTCTTGACTAACATCTAAGGCCCCTAGTATAGTGTTGATCGTATGGCTGTATCATTTGTATCTGACACTGATTTTGATAAATTAGTTCTTCAATCACAAACTCCTGTTTTAGTTGATTTCTATGCAGACTGGTGTGGACCATGCAAAATGGCAGAGCCTGTTTTGGAAGAACTTTCAGAAACCTATAAAGCTAAACTTTCGATAATGAAACTCAATGTTGATACGAGTAGTCTTACTACTCAAAAATATGGAGTGATGTCTATTCCCACTACAATTCTTTTCAAGGCAGGAGTTGAAGCGGGGAGACAAATAGGATTTGGTGGAAAACAAGCATTTGAAGAATTAATTAAAAAGGGGGTGATTTGAATGCCAACAGATAATAACCCACAAGACACAACAGCTACGCAAGTACCTGTGGCTGATGCTAATCCTACTCCGATAGTTCCAGCCGTAGATTCAAGCGCAGCAGTTGTAAATCCGACACCTGTAGTAACCGAACCAGCTATTACTCAGGAGCAAGATGCAACACAGGCCCCTGTTGCTGAACAATCAGCAACAGTAACAGAAACACCAGCTGCACCAGCAGATGATACGACCACTAATACAGGAGGGACAGTTTAATGGACAGAACGCAAATTTTTGCAAATAAACCAACATCTCAGGATGATTCTTGGGATGTTGTTGTTGTCGGTTCAGGCCCTGCAGGATTATCTGCTGCAATTTATACAACCCGTGGGGCTGCATCAACACTTATTCTGGGAGGAGAAAAGTGGGGAGGTCAACTGATGCTGACTACAGAAGTCGATAACTATCCGGGATTTCCAAATGGTATTCAAGGTCCTGAATTAATGGAGATGATGAAAAACCAAGCAGTTCGCTTTGGGGCAGAATTCAAAACAAGTAGTGTGACTTCAGTTGATTTTTCTAAAGTTCCATTTGAATTAACTGCTGATGGGAAAGTTTATAAAGCAAAAAGTGTAATAGTAGCCACAGGAGCAGAAACCAACTGGTTGGGTGTTCCGGGAGAAACAAAATTAATAGGCAGAGGAGTATCTTCCTGTGCTCCCTGCGATGCTCCGTTTTTTAAGGATAAAAATGTTTTAGTTGTGGGTGGGGGAGATTCAGCTATGGAAGAAGCTTTGGTTTTGACTAAATATGCGACTTCAGTTGCCATAATCCACAGAAAATCGGAGTTTAAAGCCTCCAAAGCCATGCAACAAAGAGTTTTTGACAATCCCAAAATTAAAATAATTTGGGATACAGAAGTTTTGGAGATAATGGGAGAGAATGTCTTTGAAAAAGTGAAAGTCAGAAACACCAAAACATCAGTCGAGAGCGAGATATCTGCTAATGGTATTTTTATAGCCATTGGTCATTCTCCGTCAAGTGCAATATTTAAAGGATTGTTGGATTTGGATGAAAAAGAATACATTATTCCTAAAGAGGGATCAAAAACCAATATTCTTGGTGTCTTTGTTTCAGGTGATGTTCATGATCACACATACAGACAGGCAGTAACAGCAGCAGGTTATGGATGTCAAGCGGGGATGGATGCGTTAAATTATTTAAGTGGTGACCATGGTTTGTAATTAATTATGATCTCAGAACATCAAGAACGATTGGTTAAGAGGCTTAATGAACTTGATGCATTACCAGTTGATCAAAGACCAGTCGATTATTGGGACATAACTTATAACTTAGCAAGAGCTATCGATAGAATAGATAGTCCTGCCTACCGAATGTTAATGGCAGCTGGATTAGCGATGAAGATGTCAGAGGAAAATAATAGTCAAGAATTATCCCAAAAAGATTAGGGTTGACATATAATAAACGTTACCTGTAGAATAACCTTCATGGCTGAAACTTCAAAATCCGGAATCTTCGAAAGATTTGTACCGATGCTCGTCCTAATTACGGTAGTTTTGGCATTTGTTGTTGGAGTTTTGTGGCAGAAAGTGGATAATCTTTCTGGGACTGGTGGAACAGGAACAAATAATTTAAATGCAGGAAATAATCCACCAGCCGTTAATCCTCCCGCTGACATCAATGGAAAGTTAACTGATGATCAGGCTAAAAATGTTCCGGCGCTATCTGATTCTGACCATCTTAGAGGATCAAAAAACGCCGATTTAATAATGATTGAATACTCAGATCTTGAGTGCCCATTTTGTGAAAAGTTTCATCCTACAGCCAAAAAGGCTATGGACGAATACGGAAACAAATTGGCTTGGGTTTACAGACAATTTCCTTTAGAAACCATTCATCCTAGGGCACTTCCAGCCGCGTTAGCATCTGAATGTGTTGCTAAACAAGGTGGTAATGACGGATTTTGGAAATTTATTGATAAAGTCTTTGGGGATCAGGCAAAATATCTTACAGATGATGGTTTAAAACTAGCAGCCACGGAATCAGGAGCCAACGGAGATTCATTTAGCAGTTGTGTGACAGCAAAAGAGTTTGAAGGCAGAATAAGAGAGGTCATTACATCCGCAACATCTGCTGGTGTAACCGGTACTCCTGCAACTTTTATTTTCAATAAAAAAGGACAAATTTGGTTAGTGCCTGGTGCCGTTCCATATGAATCACTAAAAGCTACACTCGAAGAAGCTCTGAAAAGCTGAT
>CAZIPM010000017.1:0-20937 GCA_964541395.1 uncultured Gammaproteobacteria bacterium
CAACTTTCAACCTCAACACTGGGAATTATGACGGTTGCAGTTGGTCTTGTGATGCTTCTTTTGGGAGGTCAATTAATTGACATTTTTCCTGTTTTAAAAAGAATTTCATTTACATTACCTAAAGGATTACATAAATTTTTGGGGATTAAAGAAAAGACTGAAGATGAAGAATATAGTAATAAGAATTCAGCTCTTATTGGAGCCTCTACTTTCTTTTTACCCTGCGGTTTTACTCAGGCGATGCAGCTATATGCAATAAGTACAGGAAGTCCTCTCCAGGGAGCATTGACAATGGGAATATTTGCGCTAGGTACCGCTCCAGGATTGTTGGGTGTCGGTGGATTAACATCACTTGTTAAAGGTGAATCTTCAAAGTTATTTTTCAAGACTGCTGGGCTAATAGTGATACTTCTGGCGCTTTTTAATGTCTCAAACGGGTTAAACCTTTTAGGAGTGAGGTCTGTATTTGCAAAAAATACAAACGTATCACTGGATAAAAACGTAAAAATAGTCGGTGGAGTCCAAGAGGTCAGGATGACTCAAAAAACGAATGGTTACACTCCTAATAAATTTACTATAAAAAAAGGAGTTCCTGTTAAATGGATTATAAACTCAGAAAGTACATATTCCTGTGCAAGTAGTTTAGTCTCCCAACAGTTAGGAATTAGGACATCCTTGAAAAAAGGAATGAATGTTTTTGAGTTTACTCCCGACAAGGTAGGAACTATCAGGTTTTCCTGCAGCATGGGAATGTACACCGGTTCGTTTACGGTTGTCGATGAAAAAAGTGTAAGTATTAATTCTAACAATCAACAGGTGGCAGCAGTTACCGCTCCAACTCAGACACAGGGTGGATCATGTAGTGCAAATGGTGGAGGTTGCGGATGTGGAGGTGGAGCGAAACAAGCTCCTATTGAAACTACCGGAGATGTAGTCAAAGAAGGTCGAACTCAAATTATTAAAGCAACTTATGCGGTAGCTACCGATATTGTTCCTAATAAGTTTACTGTAAAAGCCGGGAACCCGGTAAGGTTCGAAATACTGGCATCAGAAGCAGGTCAAGGTTGCATGGGGAGTGTTGCTCTTCCCGGACTTTCGGAAACTGTTTCAGGTTTTTCTAAAGGTAATACCGTAATTTTTGAATTCACTCCTACCAAAACAGGTTCGTACCCTATTACTTGTGCTATGGGAGTTCCGAGAGGAGAAATAGAGGTTAATTAATAAAAAACTAAAACAATGCAAACTATATTTATAATAGGAACAAATTGTCCGGCTTGTAAAACACTTGTTGAAAGAAGAATAGCGGCAATTGACGGTGTAACTGAAGTTAATGTTGATTTTAAAACTGGCAAAACTGATATTGGGGCAAATAGGCAATTAACAGAAGATGAAATAAATAAATCATTAGAAGGGACACACTATGAGTGGAAGAGTTGAACTGCAAATAAAAGGAATGCATTGTCAGTCTTGTGAAACATTAATCAAGGATGAGTTGTCATCAGTTGATGGGATAACAGATGTAGAAGTAAATAGCAAAACCGGATTGGCCTCACTTAATTTAACTAACGGACACGTTACTGATTCTGTAATCTTGAATGCAGTCAAAAATGCAGGTTATGAAGCCCTAATAACTAAGTCTTTATTAAAAAACCATTCTGAATCAACACTAGCTTTGCCACAGGAATTAGAAATAGATGCAGATATTAATAAAAACGAGAATGGAGGATATCATATTAAAGGAATTTTAAGATTTTTGAACGGTTCAACTTCAAATAGTACAGATACTGTTATTACAAAGGAAATTGTGGAAAATGTCGACACAAATGAAAACCGTGGAACAGAAAGGGTTAGTTTAATTATATCCGGAATGCACTGCAGCTCATGTGCAGGACTTATTGAAAGGCAACTTAAAAAAGTTTCCGGAGTTTCGGAAGCGAGGGTAAATTTTGCATCTGAAAAAGCATCAATTTTGTATGACACAGGTCTTTCCAAAGTTGAGGATTTAACTGCTGCTGTAGATAGGGCAGGATATTCTGCCGTTTTGGAGACGGAAGAAGTGTCCAAGAATCAAACACAAAGGCAAGAAACTGAGATTAAGAATTTATTTAAAAGATTTTTGGGAAGTTTAATACTCTCTTCACCAATGATTTATTTTATGTTTTTGGACTTTTTCAAATTCTTACCGGGTGGAAGCATGACATTACCCTATATCGGAATTATATCTTTCATTCTTTCAACTCCCGTGCAATTTTATTACGGTTCAGGATTTTATAAAGGTATGATCTCTGCTCTTAAAATGCGGACTTTTAACATGGACAGTCTTATTGCAATTGGTACCTCAGTTGCATATTTTTATAGTGTTATAAATTTTCTAAGTTTTTATGCTCTTAATAATTCACTGATCGGTTTGATGGGTGCAAAAATACCCGATCTCTATTTTGAGACGGCAGCCTTTTTAATTACCTTTGTTATTTTAGGAAAATTCTTGGAAGCGAAAGCAAAAGGAAGAACATCCGAAGCCATCAAAAAATTAATGGGTCTTCAGGCAAAAACTGCAAGAGTAATAAGAGAAGGAGTTACCTTCGATATCCCTATTGATCAGGTAGTCAAAAACGACATCTTGGTTGTTAGACCTGGTGAAAAAATTCCGGTTGACGGAGTAATTACTAAAGGTTCATCTGCAGTCGATGAATCAATGATAACCGGAGAAAGCATCCCTTCAGAAAAACATGTAGACGACGGAGTAATTGGAGGAACGATTAATAAACTGGGAAGTTTTGAATTTCGTGCAACAAGGATCGGTTCCGAAACAACACTATCGCAAATTATCCGCTTAGTGGAAGATGCACAAGGGTCGAAAGCACCCATTCAGGCAGTTGCAGATAAAATCTCTTCGTGGTTTGTACCAGCGGTTATCGGAATTGCTCTTTTAACTTTCGCTGTCTGGTTTTTTGTTCTGGGATCATCTCTGTCATTTGCACTCATGGCTTTTACTGCGGTAATAGTTATTGCCTGTCCTTGTGCATTAGGTCTGGCCACTCCGACTGCAATTATGGTAGGAACTGGGTCAGGAGCGGAACACGGCATTTTGATTAAAGGTGGGGAACCATTGGAAAATGCAAGTAAAATAAACACAATTGTTTTTGATAAAACAGGGACAATTACCAAAGGCAAGCCGGAGGTTACAGATATAGAAGGATTCGCTGATTTAAATGAAGACGAAGTCTTAACCATTGCGGCAAGTCTGGAAAAACAATCTGAACACCCCTTGGCTGAAGCAATAGTAAATTATGCAGAGGATGAAAAAATCAGACTTAATGAGGTAACTAAATTTGAAGCTATTCCAGGACACGGCGTAAAGGGGAGTATTGGTAAAAATATTTATAATTTGGGAAACAGAAAACTCATGACAAATACGTTAGGGCTGGATGTAGAAGAAATCGAAAGAAAGCTTGTTAGACTTGAAGATCAGGGCAAAACTGCGATGATTTTGGCATCCAAAAAAGAAATACTGGGAATTGTAGCTGTTGCGGATACTATTAAAGATACCTCAAAAGAAGCAGTGGAAATGCTCACAAAAAGTGGAATCGAGGTCTGGATGATTACTGGTGATAACCAAAGAACTGCTAATGCAATAGCAGTTCAAGTCGGTATTACCAATATCTTGGCAGAGGTTTTGCCACAAAATAAAGCTGAAGAGGTTAAAAAATTACAAGCCATGGGTAAACATGTTGCAATGGTTGGGGATGGTATTAATGATGCTCCTGCTTTAGCACAGGCTAACTTAGGTATTGCCATGGGATCTGGAACCGATGTTGCTATGGAAACAGGAGGAATAGTTATTATAAAAAATGATCTTCGGGACGTTGTTAATGCACTAGACTTGTCCAAATCCACAGTTTCAAAAATAAAGCAGAATATGTTCTTTGCTCTTTTTTATAATGTCATAGGAATTCCTGTTGCAGCCAGAGTCTTTTCTTTCATGGGTCTTGTCTTAAAGCCTGAACTTGCAGGACTTGCAATGGCATTAAGTTCTGTCTCAGTCGTGGGAAACTCGTTACTCCTTCGAGGTTACCAACCAAACAGGAAAAACCATCTTTCTACATATGCTCCTTATGTCATGGCAATTGCCTTTACATTTCTCTTTTTAGAATTTGCCCGATTCAGCTCCGTAGGCATGGAGAAGTAAATGTGCTACACTCTGTAGTAGATATGAACAAATCAATTAGTGAACTTGAGCGAGAGGCTATGGACATTGTCTGGGAGTTAAAAAAGTGCACCGTCCGAGATGTTTTTAATAATTTAAATGGACAAAAAAAACTGGCATATACAACAGTAGCAACACTTCTGCAGCGCTTACACGAAAAAGGACTGGTTAATCGAGACGATGATAATTCAGCCCTATTGTATTCACCTAAAATATCAAAAGAATCATATAGTAAAAAAGTGGCAAAACTTTTAACTAATAATTTTATTAAATCATTTGGTGACGTTGCAATAGCTTCTTTTGCTGCATCTATTGATAAATTGCCAAATGATAAAAAGGAATATTTTTTAAATTTATTATCTAAAAAAAATGAGACCAAGTAAGTATTTCGTGATTTTCACCGGTATGTTTTTGGGTCTAAATGTTATTTTATTTACGGTACTACACAAGTATCTCTATATATTATTTCACCATTCAATAACTTTTTGTCGCGAAATGGCAAAGTCTCTTTTACCCAGTTTATCAAACAATCTTGATGTAATTGTTTTTTCACTTTTATTTTTAATATTATCTGTGACTGTCATTAAACTATTAATTACAATTGTTAAAATGTACTTCTTAAAAACACATTTAAATAATAATTTAGTTAGTACTTCAGAAAATATATCAATTGTAAATTCTTCAAAACCCTTTGCTTTCTGTTTTGGTATTAGAAAACCTAAAATATTTATATCAACCGGACTCATCAAATTATTAACTAAGAAGGAACTTGAAATTGTAATAACTCATGAAAAATATCATTTAAAAAATCACGACACGCTTACTTTAATGTTAGCAACTATTTTTGAATCGTTAGCACCATATTTCCCGCTTCTTACTGATATAATTAAACATTACAGGATTGAAAGGGAGTTGCAAGCAGATCAATTTGCAATTATGGGTTTGCATGATGATGCTAGCTTGGTTAACGTCTTAAAAAAACTTTTGAAATACGAGCCACGATTTGCTATCGCAGAAGTACCCGCCATTGCAGATATAGATACTCTGGAAGCAAGAATTAATAAACTCACGAGAAACAAAAACTTTAATAAAAAGTTTGAATGGAATAATATAATTGTGAGTTTTATTTCACTCACCTTTCTTCTATTTTTAATTTTTATTCCTTTAAATACAATCGAAATCCA
Source organism: uncultured Gammaproteobacteria bacterium (assembly GCA_964541395.1). GTDB lineage: Bacteria > Patescibacteriota > Microgenomatia > UBA8517 > UBA8517 > CAZIPM01. The sequence goes on from CAZIPM010000017.1 coordinate 5,392, forward strand.
TGCAATTGGAAATGATACTGTTATTTTATGTGTTGACAAGAATGTGAATACCTACTACACTTTGTAGTAATATAAACTAACTATAATAATATGAACAACAAAATTGTATTTGGAGTTGGAGGAATTATTATCGGATTAGTTTTGGCGAGCGTCGTTACAGCAAGAATGTTTAACGGATTCGGCAATAATGTTGTCGGAGTAATGGGTAATATTGACAGACATTTTATCGAAACTATGATTCCACATCATGATGGGGCTGTAACAATGGCAAAGTTAGCCCTCGAGAAATCAAAGCGTCAGGAAATTAAAACCCTTGCCAATGCCATTATTGAAGGTCAGACCAAAGAGATAGAGGACATGAGAGAATGGTATAAAGACTGGTATGGAAAAGATGTTTCAAAAGGAAATACTGCAATGATGGGAGGAGGAATGATGTCGGGAAGTGGAATGCATATGGGTGGACAAGAGGATATCACAACTCTCCAAACTGCAGCTGATTTCGATAAGGCATTTGTCGAAGCCATGATTCCACATCATCAACTTGCACTTGTAATGGCAAAGATGCTCGAAGCAGGAACCAACAGGCCGGAGATGGTCTCACTTGCTAAAAATATTATTGTGTCGCAATCGAAAGAAATTCAAGAAATGCAGGGTTGGTATAGGGAGTGGTATGAATAAAATAAAAGAATATAGTACTCCATTTTTAGTTTTAGTTCTCATTGTTGCTGTTTTCTTTTTAGGGATGCTTTATACCAAAGTTTCATTTCTTGAAAAATCGAATGGATCACCAATATTAGCTCAACAACCACAACAACCGCAACAGGCACCAGTTGTTAATAATGACCCCGTAAAAGTATCAGTTGATGATGATCCAATTTTAGGGGATAAAAACGCAAAGATTACTATAATTGAATTTTCTGATTACGAATGCCCCTTTTGTAAAAGACATTTTGATGAAACACTTCCACAAATAGTTAAAGAATATATCAATACAGGAAAAGTAAAACTTGTATACCGTGATTTACCACTTCCCTTTCACGATCCTATGGCCACAACAGAAGCTATTGCAGCAAATTGTGCAGGAGTTCAAGACGGTGATACAGGATACTTTAAATATCATGACGAAATATTTAAAAGAACCAAATCTAATGGCAACGGATTAACAATAGATGATTTGTATAAAATATCAGATGATTTAAAGCTAAATACTGAAAAGCTTAAAACATGCATGAATGATCCAAAACAAGCAGAGGAGGTTAAGAAAGACATGGCAGATGCTGGTAATGTTGGTGCAAATGGTACCCCCGCATTCTTTATCGGCAAATCAACAAATGACGGAATTATAGAAAGTGTACTTACTTCAGGCGCACAACCATTTAGTGTATTCAAGACAATTATAGATGAGCTACTCTAAAGTTCTTTTCCCTACTCTAATAATTGCATTATTTTATTTTATTTTAATAACTTTACTTATGAATAATAGTTTGGTTAAAGATACTTTTACGGGTATTTATGGATTAGAATATAAAATTAAAATAGTTGCATTTTTATTGCAAGGTATGTGGACATCCATGTCAGGAATTGGTCTCTTTTTATTAATGGCAACAGCTGTTTTAACAGGAGCTAATATAACTCTTTTTACTCAAAAGCTAAAAGATTTAAAAAAACAGGGTAATTTAAAATTTATTGTTGGGGGTAGTTCATTACTTGGAGTTATTGGAAGTGGATGTTCGGCTTGCGGTTTACCAATACTTACCCTTTTGGGATTAAGTGGAAGTGTTATATATTTGCCGCTTAGGGGTATGGAATTATCTTTCCTTTCAGTTTTAATGCTCTCACTATCCTTTTATCTTTTGCTTAAACCAAAAAATCAAAGTAATTGTAATATTAATTAATGAAAATTTTAGGTGTAATCACATTATTAATTCTCGTGGGAGGAGTGTTTTTAATATCAAAACAGAGCTCTCCAATTCCTGATGAAGAAATTATTGGTAAAAAGGGTGTGCATTGGCATCCAAAAGTTGCAATTTATGCCAAAGGAGAAAAACAAGAATTGGCTGATGGTATAGGATTAGGTGCAGTTCACCAAACAATTCATACACATACAGAAGATTATAAGGACGGAGTTGTACATATTGAAAAACAAGGAGTCGTTAGTAAGGATGATATTAAACTTGGAAGATTCTTTCAGATATGGGGTAAGAAATTGTCCGATAATGGATCATATAAAATGTATGTAAATGGAAGCGAAAATACAGAATTTGAAAATTATTTGATGCAAGATAAAGATCTAATCGAAATTAAATATGAATAGTAAAATTTTGCTAATAATTCTCATAATATTATTTGGAATTATTGGAGTTTTAGTGTTGAAAATAAATAAATCTTCAGGTGCAAATAATAATGAAGTAATTTCACTCTCAACCATTCCCTATCCACCACAACTAGGACAAAATACATTTATAATTTTAATTAATGACAAAGATGGAAAAACAATTAACGACGCCAAAGTTACCTTTGATATCAATATGACAACAATGAATATGGGTACTCAGCAAGGAAATACCACTCCACAAGGGAATGGAAAATATTCTGCCACGGGAAGATTAACAATGCGAGGACCTTGGAGATTTGTAGCAAATGTAACACTGCCAGATGGAAGTCAAGTTAAAAAAGACTTTATGGTGAATGTGCAATAAAAACGTAAATCTTCATAAAATCTTAATGATCTTAAGAATATAATTTATGTTATGAATCAAAAATCTATTACCAAATGGATTATTATTTGTGTTGGCTTGGCAATTGTGGTATTTGTTGCAATTTCAGTATTTAAGATCACACCCGGTAATTTACTCTTTTGGGGAATATTGCTTTTTTGCCCATTGATGCATGTTTGGATGATGAAGGATGGAAAACATAAACATTGATCTAATCCTTATATACCCTTAATGAAAATTTAGTATCATGGAATGAAAGCAAAGATATTATGAATAGGGAAATTAAAACATTATCTATTCTGACTTGTCCAAAATGCAATGCCAAGCAGATAACAACGATGCCAATAGATGCCTGCCAGCATTTTTACAAATGTAAAAAATGTGGGGTGATATTAAAACCTAAGGAAGAAGATTGTTGTGTTTTCTGCTCTTACGCGGATACAAAATGTCCGCCGAAACAATTAGAGGTAAAATCTTTGTAAAAATTTAGTATCATGGAATAGAGGGTATATTTATGCAACAAAGTGACAGAATCGGACAGCCAAACGAAAATAACAACATTGTTATCGATCCGGTTTGCCGAATGCAGAAGCCAAAAAACGAAATGAAAGAAACCTCTGAGTTTTTGGGAAAAACTTACTATTTTTGCTCCAAAAAAGATCAGGAGCTCTTTGACGCTCACCCTGATCATTGGGTATCGGAGGAAGAACGAAAAAAAGCCAGATCTTAAACAAAAAATATGAACCATAGTCGGCATAACATGTCATCTGATACGCAAAAATATACCTGCTCGATGCATCCGGAGGTAATACAAGACAAACCAGGCAAGTGCGCCAAGTGTGGCATGTCGCTTATCCCCACTGCGAATCTCGGAAAGCATGACATGAAACCTGTTTCTGAGATGTCTTTCTGGCAAAAATTCAAAATGAGTATGACTATGGCTATGGGTATGGAACACACAGGCTTGGCGGGGCGTGAAATGGCCAAAATAATGGAAGAGGATATCCGTAATAAATTCTTTATTTCTCTTTTTCTAACTATACCAATAGTATTACTGACTTATACCCCGTTGTCCTTTCCTAAAAATTGGCTTCTTTTGGTTCTTACAACACCCGTTTATTTTTATAGCGGCTGGATTTTTCTTTATTCCAGTTATATTGCAATTTTTAAGCAAAGAACACTAAACATGGCTGTTTTAATCGCGGTTGGAATTACAGCAGCATTTGTGTTCAGTGTCATTTTGACCTTTATTGGCAGTGAGGAATCATTTTATGAGGCCGCAGCTATGCTTACCACCTTTGTTCTTTTTGGTCATTGGATGGAGATGAAAAGTAGGCGGGGGACAACAGATGCCCTTCAGGCACTTTTTGATTTGGTACCTCCACAGGCAAGGTTGTGGAAAGACGGAAAAGAAATATTGATTCCAACTTCCGATGTGAAATCGGGAGACATTCTGATACTTAAACCTGGTGACAAAGTACCGGTTGATGGGGAAATTATTGAGGGAGAAACAGCAATTGACGAGTCTTTGGTTACAGGAGAATCGTTACCGGTTGCAAAAGTTGTTGGTGAGAATGTACTTGGCGGTTCAATCAACACATCCGGTTCGGTTAAATTCAAGGCCACTAAAGTGGGCGAAGATACGGCACTTGCTCAAATCGTTAAGATGGTTGAAACTGCTCAAAACTCCAAAGCTCCCGGGCAAAAAATTGCTGATAGATTTGCCAAATATTTAGTTATTGTTGCAGTAGGCGGCGGTTTAATTACCTTTGTAGTCTGGTTTTTTGTTCTAGGTCAGCCACTACTTTTTGCTCTCACTTTTGCCATCTCGACGATTGTAATCGCCTGCCCTGACGCTTTAGGGTTGGCTACTCCTACTGCAGTTGCAGTCGGTACCGGTTTGGGAGCTAAACATAACATTCTAATTAAAGATGCCCCAACACTTGAACAGGTATCAAAAATCCAAGCTGTTGTTTTAGACAAAACAGGCACACTTACGGAGGGAAAACCTCAAATTACTGATGTAATAGCTGCTTCGGGATTTACTGAAACTCAGATTATTGAGTTAGATAGTGCAGCAGAAGTAAAATCTTCTCACCCCTTAAGCCTGGCGATTTTGGATGAAGCGAAACGAAGAAAAGTCTCAGTTCCTATTCAAGTTGAAAAGTTCAAGAATTTAGCTGGACATGGTGTTGAAGCAGAAGTTAACGGCAAGCATGTTCTTGTAGGAACCGTAAAATTGATGAATGATTCGAAGGTTGATATCTCACCTTTAAAAACTGACATTGATAGACTTCTCTCGGAAGGCAAAACTATCATGATACTTGCGGTTGATAATAAGATAGCAGGTGTGGCTGCAGCATCTGATCCGGTAAAAGAAAATGCAGGACAAGCGATTACTCAAATGAAGGAATTGGGATTGGAAGTGGTAATGATTACAGGAGATAACAAAAAAACTGCGGAAGCAATTGGAAAAGTGCTAAATATTGATAGGATTTTTTCTGAAGTATTACCAGAGGACAAAGCTTTATATGTTAAAAAACTACAAAATGAAGGCAAATTTGTGGCAATGGTAGGAGACGGTGTCAATGATGCTCCGGCATTAGCCCAATCGGACATTGGTATAGCTATCGGCGCAGGGACAGACGTGGCGATTGAAACTGCAAACGTTGTACTAATGAAATCTGATCCAGTTGACATAATGAGGGCAATTAAACTTTCAAAAGCAACAGTACGAAAGATGAAAGAAAACCTGGCTTGGGCAAGTATTTACAACATCTTAGCAATTCCGATTGCGGCAGGAGTACTCTATCCGAATTTTGGCATCACACTTCGGCCGGAGTTTTCAGCGCTTCTTATGAGTATCTCCTCTATTATCGTGGCAACAAACGCAATTCTCCTTAAAAGAGTAGAAAAATATCTTTGATTTAATCTTCATGAAATCTTAATAGTTCAAAGCATAGAATTTAGACATGAATAGTGAGGTTGTTGATAAATTGACTTTAGCAAGGGATCGTATTGAAAAAATGATTGCTCAGGTGGAATCCGGTAGCGATTGGAGCCGTATTCATAAAAATACTAAATTTGCCATTTATCTAATTAAGAGTGCTGTGACAAGTCTTATCATTAGTAACTTCCTTAAAAAGAAAAAAATAAAAGAGCTTATAAAGTTGTATAAATATGTCTACTAAAGTAATTATAATTAGTGTTCTTGGTTTAGCGGTCCTTCTTTTGGGAATGACCTTTCTGGTGACCCGAGGTCAAACCCCTACCCCCAAGACGGAAAGCTATAACAAAGAGTCTTCAAATAGACCGATAGCTGAAGTTAAAACAAACTATATAGACATTGGTGAGATGAAAGTAAGTGAAATAAAAGAAGTGAGTTTTTCATTGAAAAATATAGGAAATAAGCCACTCCAAATTTTAAATATCAACTCCAGCTGCAACTGTACATTCGGGCAAATAATTTATAAAGATTTAACAACTAAACAATACGGTATGCATAAACAAAGCGGATATGTGACTGATATAACACCTGGTGACACAGCTACTGTTAAAGTAATATATAATCCTTCCATTATGCCCGTATACGGAAATGTCTCCAGAGACGTGTACGTTTCTACTAATGATCCTTTGAATTCAAAATTAATTTTTACATTAAAAACAGTGGTTAAATAATATGGATACAAACTTTTTATTTGGAATATCGTTAACGGCATCATTTTTGGCAGGTGTTCTGGCGCTTTTTGCTCCCTGCTGTATAACATTTCTTTTTCCTTCGTACCTGGGGACGATCTTTAAAGAGAACAAACGAGTAATGTATTACACACTTATTTTTGCACTTGGTCTGGCCTTTGTTTTGGTACCCATAGCCTTAGGTTTAAGGTTTGCAATTTTGTTTTTGGATTCATACCATTTACAAATCTATTACTTTGGTGCATTTGTAATGTTTTTAATGGGAGTAATGACCTTAAAACCGATTCTGCATTTGCCGCAATTTTTTCATGTAACTGGAATTCAGGGAAAAAAAGTTAATACTGCCAGTGTTTTCGGTTTAGGCTTGATGTCAGGTCTTACCTCTGCTTGTTGTGCACCTGTTCTTTTTGCAGCGGTAACATTAACCTCACTTTCACCTTCTTTGTTCCAGGCATTTTTTGTATCTGTTGCTTATGTCATAGGAATAGTTATGCCTCTTTTTGTTATGTCTATGTTTTATGAAAAAGCTACCAGTAAGATCGGGGGTCCTAATAGACAAAAATTCTATAATATATTTAGATATATCGGTTCAGCTATATTTTTTGTAACTGCAATTGCCATTGCAGTACTTAATTTCCAAGGCAAACTGCAAATGGATGATGCAGATTTGTACGGACAAAAAATCAGAATGATTGTCTTTGAAATAAGTAAATATTTTCAAAATCCACTCTTTGATCTAACAATCTTTGCCTTAATCCTTTATATCTTTTATAAATTGTTAAAATATAAAAATGAAAAAAATTAAGTTAGTTTATGGAGTTATAGTTATCAGTGTTTTAATAAATGTTGTTCTTGTAGCAAAACTGACTTTATTTAAGGAAGTTACTTTGAATTCAATTTTAAATAGAAGTAAGGATCCTGTTGTCACCACTAAAAAATCAGCTAATGATTTATTTGAACAGATTAATCCTGAAAAAGGTTATGAAATCAATGTAAGTTATGGTGAGTTAGGTCCACTGATGATTGAATCAGGAATTATAGATCTTGAAAAGTTCAAGAGTGTCTATGCTAAATCAAACCAGCCGTTAACGCCACAACAGGAGGAGATTTTAAATTCCGGATCGAGCGAAAAAATTATAATTGACAGAGATAATTCATACTTTCTTTTAAATTTCTTCTGGGCGGTCGGTTTAAATAATAAATCAAAAATTTTAGATGAGGGAGAGATTATTAATTATGGAGGAAGAAGCGGAGTAGGTAATTTTGCCTCCACCGGGGGCTGGTCTCTTGCCCGAGGTGACACCATGAATTACTACTCAAATAAGAAATTAATTTCATTAACCCCCGACCAGGAAAAACTTGTTTATGAAGTTACTTCTAACATCTTCAGGCCTTGCTGTAATAATTCTACTGCGTTCCCGGACTGTAACCACGGAATGGCCCTTCTGGGAGTAATGCAGCTGATGGCTGCAAATGGAGCAACTGAACAGGAAATGTATGAGGCGGGTAAATACTTTAATGCTTTCTGGTTCCCGGGAACATATTATGATTTGGCACAATACTTTAAAACCAAAGAGGGATTGAATTTTTCAGAAATTGATTCAAAACTAATTTTAAGTGCTGATTATTCATCCGCAACTGGCTCACAAAATATAAAGAAGTGGTTATCTGAACAAGGACTGGTTGAAGAGCCTCCCAAATCAGGGGGAGGTTGTGGTGTCTAAAAAATGTTATAACTAATAATGAAGCATTTGGAAAGTTCTGCCCTAATAAATGCAAATCCACAGGAAGTATTTAATTTTGTCGATGATCATCAAAAATTTTCTTCACATATGGGACAGTCTAGTTTAGTGATGGGTGGGGGAAGTATGAAAACTGAGCTGGATGACAAAAAGGGGCAGATTGTTGGATCTCACATAAAGTTAAACGGTAAAGTCTTCGGCATTGATTTATATTTAGATGAAGTAGTTATCAAACGTGTTCCGCCACATCTAAAAGAATGGGAAACGGTAGGTACTCCCAAACTTTTAATCATAGGTTATTACAAGATGAAAATTGAAATCAAACCGCAAGATTTAAAATCATTAGTCAGAGTATCCATAGATTATGAACTTCCTGAAAAAAACGCTTGGTTGGGAAAATTATTTTCCACCTTTTATGCCAAGTGGTGTGTATCCCAAATGTTAAAAAGTACAGTGAATCATTTTGTTTAAGTTCTTGGAGGGGGTGATTAAAAATGAAAAATAGTCCAACAGCTAATGCCAACGCCTTTGCAGTTACGATAGGTATATTTTATGTAGCCTGCAGAATATTAGTTTTTCTATTTCCAGGATTATTGTTTTCTATTGCTCAAACCTGGTTTCATGGTATAGCTCTTACAGAAGGCGCACCAACCAGCCTTACGCTTTCGGCTTTTGTGCTTGGTTTGATATCATCTGTGGTAGCAGCATGGTTTAGCGCTTATTTATTCCTATATATTAGAAATTTAATGAAATCTTAACGATTTTTTAATATAATAGCTTAATACTATGAGAATATTAATCGTTGAAGACGAAAGACGTTTAAGTAATATTATCAAAAAAGGTTTTATTGAGGATGGTTTTGCCATAGACCAGGCGTTTGATGGAGAAGAAGGACAATACTTGGCAGAAAGTGAAGAATACGATCTTATCGTATTGGATTTGAGTTTACCAAAAATAGACGGAATTGAAGTCTGCAGACAGTTACGTAAAAAATCAATAAAAATTCCAATTCTAATGTTAACTGCCAGATCGTCAACAGAGGACAAAGTAAAAGGTCTAGATAGCGGTGCAGACGATTATATTACCAAACCTTTTTCGTTTGTTGAATTCCGTTCCCGCGTGCATGCCTTAATCAGAAGAAGTCACCAAAACACATCTCCCGTACTTAAGATTGATGGTTTGGAACTTGATCCATTGGGGCACAAAGTCATACGGGAGGGAAAAGAGATAGAACTTACACCTAAAGAATTTTCAATTTTGGAACTTTTAATGAGACATAATGGTGAGGTTGTAACCAGGACTATGATAATTGAACATGTTTGGGACTATAATTTTGATGGAATGAGTAACGTTGTTGATGTTTTTGTTGTGGCGCTGCGCAAGAAAGTTGACAGCGGATTTAAGAATAAATTAATTAAAACTGTTCACGGAGTAGGTTATAAAATATGAATAAATGCATATAATGAATACAAGAATATTATGAATTAAATAACGATTATGAATCTCAAAAGCATTCACTTTAAAATTGTACTCTGGATAAGCTCTGCAATTTGTGTAGCAACTTTCATTATTTTCTCCGTTTTTTATTTAGTCACTAGCCGTATTTTATTTTCCGAAGTTGATAAGGAACTGGAAATACACTCTCAAAACTTAACCGAATTTAATATTATTCCCGGAATGGTTGTTACGGTCTTAGATCAAAACGGAGGTATTAAAAGAAGTACTATCAGTTCAGACACACCGTATCTGTCTTATAAATATCTATTTGAACAAGCCCAAAAAACTAATGATTCCGTTTTTTTGAATCAAAATATAGGTAATACTCCAATGAGATTTATAGTAAGACCTATAAGAATCGATGGTATTTTGGATGAAGTTGTCTTAATAGCGCATCCGATTGAAGCCATTCAAAAATCACTAAATTTAATTCAAATAACCTTAGGCGGTGTTTTTCTGTTATTCATCTTACCTTCCATATTGGGGGGAAGATTATTAGCTATTAAAATAATGTATCCTATATCAAAAATAGCAGATGAAATGGAAAGCATTAGTTCTACTCATTTGGATAAAAGATTGGATAACCCCAAATCTAAAGATGAGATTGAAAAACTTACACTGACATTTAACAGGCTACTTGATAGATTACAGGATTCATTTGAAAGAGAAAGGCAATTTATAGGGGATGTGGCTCATGAATTAAAAACCCCCGTAGCCACACTTAGAAGTGGTGTCGAATTAACTTTATCAAAAGAAAGAAATCTGAAAGAGTATCAGGGGGCTTTGAATGAAACACTTGTGGATACAAACCGTTTATCCACGGTAATTAAAAATATTTTAGACCTGGCCTGGTTAGGGGCTGAAAGAAATATAAAAAATACTTCAGCTTTCAGTTTATCAGAAGGCTTCATAGAACTGACTGAAATAGCAGACAAATTAGCCGCACAGAAAAACATTAAGCTGACAAGTAAAATTACGCCAAATATTTATATTAAAGGATCCGAAGATAAAATAACCAGGGCAATTTTAAATATTATCGATAATGCTATTAAATATACCCCTCAAGGAAAAACAGTTTTTATTTCATTATCTAAAACAGACAAAGAGGCGATAATTAAGGTTGAAGACACAGGGATTGGAATTCTCAAAAAAGATTTGATACATGTTTTTGACAGATTTTATAGAGGTTCAAAAACAGCAAAAATTTTTGGTTCAGGATTGGGTTTGGCTATCTCTCAGGGGATAGTTAAAGCCCATAATGGAGAGATTAAAATTACCAGTACAGTAGCAAAAGGAACTTCTGTGAGAATATCTTTACCGCAACATCTTAAATAATTAGATCTGTTCCAAGCGTTCTTTATTCTTAATAACTATCTTTCTTTTAACCTGAGTTACTAATCCCTTTTTCTTTAATTTATCAAAAGCCAAACTGACTGTTTCACGGCTTAAACCTACAAAATGAGCAAGATCCTGATGAGTAAGTTGTAAGTATATTTCAGTATCCCCGTTTTCATTTTGAATACCAAATCTTTTTGACATCATCAGAATTATTGTAGCTACTTTTCTTAGTGAACTTGAATGTAAAAGTTGATTGGTTACAAATAACATTCCATCCAATCCTGTCAAAATTCTGATAGTCAGATCATATAAAATTACAGGACTGGATTTTATAAATTTTAAAAACTCATTTTTAGCGACCCGGTAAGTAACAGTATCCTCCATGCTTCTGTAAAAATAATTATTTTCAATATTGGCAATTGCCCAAGTCATGGGAAAATAGGAACCGGGTTTAAAGATGTTAACTGCAACCTCAGTTCCGTCTTCCAAAATTGTGCTCATTTTGACATGCCCTTTTTTAACAAAATAAACGCCTGTAGGTTCATCACTGCTACGTATGATTACTTCACTTTTCTTGTAGGCTATTCTTTTTCCACTTAAGAAGAATTCGTTTATTTTTTCAAATGACCTAGTATCCATGTCTCTTGTGAGAATTATAACAAACATATATATGTCAAAGAAGTTGAAATTGTGTGATTACTCATTTGAGAAACTAAAATTTAAAAGTTTATATGTCTTTAGCTAAATTAGTGTGGGTATTTTGCTGTGCCACATAAATTAAAACCTTTGGGGTAGAGTAGTGGTATAACTATCACAACCTACATTCGCTTCTAGTATGAATCGCTAGTTTAATAAATCTCATATCCATTATTTACAGTTAAAGAAAGTTTTGTATTTTCTGGAAATTCATCAAGGTGGTTCTGATGGTGATAGTGGCGGGGGGTAAATGTGAGACTCTTTCTTGCGGAAAAAATAATTTTAAAGTAAAGCAATTCAGGTTTGCGATGCAAAATTGATAGATATCAGTTCTTTTTAATATTGTAATTTTCAAACTCCACATCCATAAAGTCCGTTCTAAGACCAGCAAAACCTGGGTTGATAATAGAGTTTCCACCATAAGTTTCTTTTCTATCAACAGCTTCTAAAACTGGATCCCAATTACCAGTTCCATCTTTATCAAGATACAATTTGATTGAAACAGACCCAGAAGGTGAGGTTTCAACTTCACTTTTCAATCCTAGCCACGAGTTGTGTGGAAGTAGGCTTGGTTTATTATTGCGGTTATAGATCCCGGGATATACCTTTTTATAAGCCATAGTGTAATAAGTTCCGTTAATTTTTTTCTTGATAACCAAAGCTCCGTCAACTCGAACCCCTGTATAGTAAAGATTATTCCCGTCTTGATATCGATTAAAAAGAAACACGCCACTCCAACCACCTCTATTTATGCTTTTGCTTAAATTGTCTTTGTTGATTTTAAAATAAACCTGTTGGGAAAAATTTTGCCATTTATCTCTGGTGACAAGCCTGAATATATTCTGAGGATGGTATCCATTATCAGTATCTGAAGGATTAGTTGAAGCATATTCTATCCTCCACCTGTCATTTGCGGGCAACTCTCCCCGTATTGTTTTTATAGAATTTCCATCAATAAATACTTTTCCTCCAGAGTTTAGCCACCATTCACTACTTTGGCTTTCTTCCATAGATCCTGATTCTTCCAAGAGGAAATTATTTTGTTTGATTACTTTTTCGGTTTTTACCCCGGCCACTTCTGGTTTTGCACGGATACCAAATACATTAATTGTTAACGAAGCAAGTATAAGCAAAACAACATAAATAAATATTTTACGATTATTATTGGTTTTTGTTGACCTTCTATCATACAAATAATGATAAACTTTCTTTGCCATCAGTGATAAGACTCCAGATATTAAATCCTATCATATACCCAGTTTGAAGATTTTAGAAGCTGAAAAGAATTACTCTTAACGCTACCAGTTTATCCAATCGTTACCTTGTCCAATTTCATCGGTTCTTGTAATACGATAAACTACCAAGTCACCACGAGAGGATTTCGAAAGATTATTGGTGCGAAATACTTCAGTTAAATCGACATTAAATTTTATTGCTTCGTTCTGACTGATTTGAGATTCCTGTAATTTTGTAAGGACAACACTGTAATATGGTTTCCCTGAATTTACAAGATAATCCCTTTCGAATCTATCTTCATCTCCTATTGGTAGTATATTACATTTCGTATACCAGGATAGTGTGGGACGGTAAACAGGGCTCCATATAGCACAACCATTCATGCTTGCACTGTCACTAGAAATAGCATTTGATGCTTCAGAAAAAGCAAGCGTGTACGGATCGGATTCTAATTCTTTGAAAAATGAATCAGTTTTCTCAAAATGAAAAACCCCGCTTAACACAGCATTTGTAATTAAGAGAGTTATCAGCAAGTTTGCTAGAAATTTAGTTTTTTCTTTTACCAAAGAATAGACACTCGCAATACCAACGCCAGAAAGGAGTGTCATGGAAAAAAATATGTGTCTCGGTTCTGCATCAGCCGTTAGCCCAATTATAATAAAACTTAATAAACCAATTCCTCCGAGCCATAACAAATTTTCTTGATTTTGTAGTGTTTTCTTCCTTGCTAGAATAGTAAAAGTAGCAATAATTCCTAAAATAGCGGTAACTCCCATTACCCAACCTCCTGTTTCGCTTGGTAGCCACTTAATGTAATCAACTAATCCGTCACCAATATATTTACGTCCTGCAACCTCACCAGCAAGACCTAAAATACCAAACGGGTCTTTTGTCCAAATATAAGATTGCAAAAAATGCGGGATAAGAAGGAAAATGCTAACAATAAGCGTGGTTTGTAATTTTGTAAAACTAGCGTTTGTTTTTTGTTTAAATTTTGGGAGTAATATAAGTAGAGATAGAAATCCTATGACAACAAGCGTTGGTGCTACTTCATATCTCAAATAAAATGCAAACGCTGATAGAAGTGCAATAAAGTAAACCGACTTACTTTTTCCTGCAGTTTCATAATAGATATATAACAATAAAAGAATTCCAATTAATAAACCAGAAGCCGGAATATCGTTAAAAAATTGAGAAGCCTCCCTCAAAAACACGGTTGATGTTCCCACTACGGTTGTAATACCTAAGGCTACCCATCGGTTAAACATTTTCTTAAAAAGTAAGTAAATAAATAGTAAAGTTATGGCACCAAAGACGACACCAAACGAACGTATAATTATTTCGGAGTTACCAAGGTGAAGCAAAACCCACCCAGCACTAACCATTCCAAGCGGTCTATAAATTACATATTGATCGGCAGGCGTGCCTTCTAACCAAGATCGGGCCTTGGTTAAATATACAGACTCATCATGACCAAATGGGCGTGAACTTACCAAAGAGCCAACGATAATTAGTGCGATACAAAATACCGCAACTGGTATTAATAGATCTAATATTTTTGCTAATACTTTTCTCATTTTATTTCTTCTACAACAACCTTTTTAATAGTAATTTCACTATTATTAACTTGTGGATCCCGGGTTTGGAAACCAATGCCTCCATGCTCGGGTATATTATTCAAATTGTTTACACTTAATAAAGGAGCTTCTCCAACATAGCAATTTACATTATTCTCGTTCACTTCAATGCCAATACTGGCATTTATTTCTTTTCCAATAGTTTCCGTGTCGATTTTTTCTTCATAAATCACCTTTCTTTCTCCCGTCAACATCTGTTCTATCGTTAAAAGTTCTGGTGAAAATACGCAAGAAATGTAGTTTTTGTCATCCTTATACCGTGCAAGTAACGAGAAGCTCTGCCCATTTTGTAGTTTAACGTCGCTTTTGAAAATATAGTTTTTCCATAAATATGATCCTTCAAGAAAAGCTGAAGCACCAGTCGTAGAGGTTTGAGAACTTAAGATGATCGAGTTATTTGCCATAGAAATTCTACCCCAGGTTTTAACCCAACCTGTATAATCATTAAAATTGTCCTCGTGGGGAAGAGTTTTATCTTTTACAATTTCCAATATCTTTAATAGCTCCTCGGGTTTCCAACTCGGTTTGACTTCAATTCTTTTAATTACAGATGATCTCTCTTCTGGATAATTTAAGCTAAAAGTTTGACCTGCCCAAACTTGGTAAAAAGATATGGGGTAAAGGGAAGTGACAACGTTATGAACTACTGACTCGGATTCCTGGAAATTTATATATGATTGTCCGTAATCTCCAAACGGATAGGCAAAACTAATAACCTGGACTCCTAAATTTTGTTCTATATCCTCTTTTGCTGATATAACATCTACCTTAATTCTTTGGGTATATTCTTCGTCAGATTCGAGACGATTTTGGTTATCTAACCATAGCTTGTTGGAATAGTAATGGCCTGTGGTCCCATCCTTGGCTACCTTATAAGTGTAATCATGTCCTTCTTTTGCGTGGGCTTGGATTTCCCATCTTTCACTCTTTATCATACTCTGAAGCTCTTTCTTTGAAAGGTAGTAATTATGTTCTTCTTCTCCAAGT
>CAZIPM010000018.1:0-15389 GCA_964541395.1 uncultured Gammaproteobacteria bacterium
CACCTACAGTTCCTCCTACTGTACCACCAACGGTTCCGCCTACTATACCACCAACCAATCCACCTACTGCACAATGTAATAATATCAAGGCATATAATACAAACTGGACACAATTAACAGCAGCACAACTTTCTCAACTAAAACCAGGAGACAGGGTGAGATTTACTGTTGCAGGACAGGCATCAACAGGTAATTTTACCAAAGCCAGATTTAAAGTTAATGGTACAACCAGAGCTGAAGTCACTGCTAAGAAACCTAACTCCAATGAATTTTATGATGAATACACCATCCCGACCGGAGTAACCAGTTTTAGAGTAATAGGTGATGTTTACCATGAAACATTAGGATGGCAATAAGAAAAGTCAAAAAAATATGAAAAATAAATTTGTAAATATTGGGGTAATAATAGCTACAATAGTTTTGGCTGGAATTGCTATCTTTACGGCAATCAGGCTTTATCAACTACGTTCTCAACCTGTTGCACCAAACGTTCCATCTAGTGAACCTGCTGCAGCAGGAGCTGCTTGTACTTTGACTTTTACAATTACACTTCCGACTGCAACACCAACAAAATCGCCATCTCCTACACCTACCAAATCACCGACGGCCACACCAACCAAGTCGCCTTCACCTTCCCCAACTGCAAATCCACAGTGTAATACCGGCTGTACCTCAAACAGTCAGTGTCCAAGCCAGTACATTTGTTATATTCCAACAGGATCAACAAGCGGAAACTGTAGAAATGCACAGTGTCTGACTAAAACAAACTGTCTTTGTCCTACAGCATCACCATCTCCAACACCAACAGCTACTGCTACATCTACGGCTACTGTAACATCGACCCCGACAACAGCACCTACTGCAACCTCTACACTTATCGCCCAAGGTCCAACTGACTCACCTGCACCATCTCTTCCTGATGCCGGTACATCTTGGCCAACGATAATAGGAACAGTGTTTGGAATAATTATCATCATGGGTAGTTTGCTACTGGCGCTATAATTTCTCATAAGGGTTTGGTCTATCACAACTTAATTGAAGTAATTCAATATCTAAATGCCGATTTTAATTTATTTATCTCCAACTGTTAAACCAGTAATAACTGATGTCTAATTTTTCAGGAATTTGTAGTCCCGTCCAGTGGGGATAGAAGTAGATGAAAACAATTAGAGCAGATCCGAAAAATAAAGGTATTATTTTAGGAAATCGTCTTAAGACAAATCCTGATGCTATAGCCAAAAAAGGAAGAGAGGGTAGATAGTGGTATAAAAACATAATCCTGGGGGATACTATCCAGGGAACAAAAAGGATAAGATATGCAAAAACTATAAAGGCCAGTTTTTTAATTTTTTCTCTAAAAGCTAGACTGAAGCTTAAGATAATACTGAAAAGTCCGAACCAGAAAACCAAGGGATTACCGAAAGCATAAATCCTGGAAACCATACCTCCCGTTTCCGGTCCGTTATAGAGATAGATTGGTCTTAAAAGGAGTGGCCAAGTCCATGCAGGAGAGGTATAGGGGTGCTCCGCTACCAAATTGGTATGGTACCACCACATTTGTTTTTGTACTTCTATAAACTGTGCCCAAGTATGACCTGTAGCAAACATTACACTATAACTGGCTACATAAACTAAAACTGGTACAAAGAAAAACCAAATGTAATCTGTTTTTATTTTTTTCTTTAAGACAAAGTGGGCTGCTAAAAAGATTGGAACTGCGTAAATTGCCGACCATTTGGAAGAAAGTGCCAGACCATATGTGATTGAGGAAAAAAGATATTTATCTTTGATGTAAAGGTATAAAGAAAGAAGAACAAAAAAGACCAGGTAAGTGTCATTCATCCCAATCCTGTTCATAACCAAAAACAATCCATCCAGGGATAGAACAAAAGCTGCCAGGATACCTACTAATTTATCTTTAAAAAGAGTACTAGCCAAAAGATAAACCAGATAAACCGATCCAACACCCAAAAGAGCCTGGACAACTCTCCAACCGAAAGCATTTTCACCGAAAATACTTATACCTATTGCCATACCCAATTTAGCCAATGGAGGGTGAGTCCACTCATAGGCAAAACCTTCAGGATGAGGATTCCACCATTCCCAAGCTTTTGGATCTCCATTAATAATCAGTCTGGCAGTAAAAGCGTGATAGACTTCATCAAAATATTCTTTTTCGGGAAGATGTAATGAATAAAGCCTGGTCACAAGTGTAAAAAGAATCACTCCTGACAAAAGAATTCGTAGGGTTTTATCCGGTAAATTTTTACCAATAAAGTATTTTTGGTTTTCAATTATCTTACTTTTTTTACTGAAATATGCTACATTTTTTTGCCAGATTGTTACTAATTTCGAGTTTAACTTTTTGTATATAGTCAAAAGAAAAGTTAGTGCAAGTGAAAGTAAATTGATAACAATAAAAATAACTATTAAAAATCTGTTAAATATTTCTTTGAAATTATCTGTTATCCAATAATAGGCATAGGAAAGATTAGCCAGATATGTTAACGACAGTGAGGCATAAACAATTATTAGAGATGGTGTTTCCAGAACAGACAAAAGAATAAAGGGTAAAATAGGAAGCAGGTGTCTTTCATGCATCCTGGTTAAAAACAAGTAAGTAGTCAGAAGGGATACTCCAGCTATTAGATATTGTTTCTCTTTTTGTTTATTAATAAATACATAAACCAAACTAATACATATAATAAATAGGCTTATTCCCAATCCTATCCAGAAGCTAATCGTATCAGGTTTCCAAAAACCATAAAGTCCCCAGAAAGAAAATGCATTAACTGAGCCATATGGATACTGACCTGCAGAAGTAGCCAACCTGGTTAGTATAAATTGATATAAACTTGGTTGGTTTTGAAACGGTAAAAAAGCAATTATAAAAACAAATAGACCTGTTAAAGCATAATTGACAAAACCAAGAATATCTTTCTTATATCTTAAAAACATATATAAAACTGCAGGCAAGACAAAGGCAGCTTGAGGTTTGATTAAAGTACCGATCGAAAGACTAAGGGCAGAAAGTAGTAAATTCTTTGGAAATAAATAAATTGACAGTAAGGAAAAGAATGCTGTTAATGAATCCACTTGCCCCCACAAAGTGGAATTGGCAAATATAGCTGGATTAAAAATATATAAAACCGTAAAAAGAATCCCATGTTTGCTCTTTCTCTCCACGGCAATTCTGTAAATTAAGTAGCCTGTTCCCAAATCAGCCAAGATAGCAGGCATTTTGTAAATTAGAGTTTGTAAAGGTGGAACCAAAACTCCCAACTTACCCAAGAACCAAAGGATGTAAAGATACCCCGGCAAATAATCTGACCAGCCTGAATAAAAATTTTTAAAACCCGATTCTACTAAAGAATTTCCCCAAGCAACGAAAGTACCGTAATCAAGTTGAAGTGTACCAAAGTTGGCTAAAAAGAGTCTGAAAATAAAAGCAGCCAACAAGACGTAAAGAATGTTAAAATCTAACTTGTGATGAAATATTTTAAGATTATTAATGAACTTTTCCATAAATTTATATTCTTGTTGATACCTATTTTTATATTCACAGGATCATTTTTAGTATATAAAAATATATACCCTGAACCCAGAAATTGGTATGACCATTATCTGCATCTAGCCAGATCCCTGACACAAAAGAGAGTCGATGTTCCGACTCTGCCATCATTTTATCATGACAAAATAGAATTTAAAGGGAAAACTTATATTCCTTTTCCTCCCGCCCCGGCCATGGTCTTAATTCCTTTTATGTACTTAGATCGAAATGTAACTCAGCAACAAGTTTCTATAATTATAGGAGCCTTGAATGCTACTCTAATTTATTTTTTGGCAAAAAAATATACCAGTGATCTTAATGCTGTTCTTCTTTCAATCTTTTTTGCATTTGGAACCGTAGCTTTTTGGACAAGTGTGGTGGGTACTACTTGGAACTTTGCCCATACAGTAGCGAATTTTTTTCTTTTATTATCTTTAATCTGTCTGGTGTATTTTGAAAAGAAATATTTGATGTTGGTTTTATCGGGAATTTTATTCGCAGCAGCAGCACTATCCAGAATGCCGATACTATTGTCGGGACTATTTTTTGTAAGTTATCTTTCTAAAAACAAGGGGGCAATTTTGGCATTCTTAATTGGAGCTGTAGTTTTCATCCCAATTACTTTTTATTATAATTTTTTAAGGTTTGGTAGCGTTTTTGATACAGGGTATACCAGAGTCTATCAAAGCTATGCCTCCAGTAATTTAGGTTATTCTATCCAAAAAATGTGGAATCCGGATATGAAATCATTAAATTATTTTGATGTTAGGGCTATTCCCTACCATTTATACACTATGCTTGTTATGCCACCAGAAATTAAAGATTTAAATATATTTAGAAGCAAACCTTCTCCTTTTGGTATGGGAATCATTTTTACCTCACCGTTTTTATTATTGGCACTTATCCCTCCTTTCAAAAAGAAATTGGAAAAAATATCACTTTTGGGGGCATTGCCTGTTGCTCTTTTGGTCTTTAGCCATTATGCCCAAGGTTGGGTGCAATTTGGATACAGATTTATCCTGGATTTCATCCTTTTTTTAATGATGATACTTGCCATCAGGTTCAAAGCAACTTACGTTAGTATGACATTATTATTAATTTCTATCACCGTTAATTATTGGGGGGTATTATGGGGAATCAAATTGGGTTGGTAAAATGATTACAAAAACTTGGCAGTTAACAACAATCTTATTTGCTTTTTCATTGGCAATTTATTTTGCAACATCCGCAGGTGATACTGCATTTAATCATTTCACTCTTCTGGCTGATTCTTTCCGTCAGGGTAAAATTTATATTGAGGGAGATATGCCCTGGCTGGAAAAAATACCAATAGACGAATCAAAATTTTATGTAGCCAATCCACCAATGCCGGCCGTTGTTTCGGTGCTTCCCGTATTATTATTCGGGAAAAACTACCCACAACAATATATCGCCCATATTGTCTCTGCTCTTCTAGTAATTATGACTAGCCTTGTCGCATTCAAAATTAAGAATAATATCAAGCTAGCAATATGGTCGGGGTTATTGGTAGGGTTCGGAACTTTAAACTGGTACTTAGCCACTGTTGGATCAACCTGGTACTTGGCTCATCTGGTTGCTCAATTATTTTTGACAATAGCAATTCTACTATTAATCAAAAACAAAAGTCCGTTATTAATAGGATTTTTTATAGGTTGTGCTTATTTTTCAAGAATTCCTACAATACTTGCCTTGCCATTTTTTCTTTTTAATCTTCCGAGACCATTTTTAAAAAACTTAATTCTCTTGGGATTGGGCATTCTTCCATTAGTACTAACCAACTTTTTATATAATTATGCACGTTTTGGGGTGATTTGGGATATCGGATATACAATGATACCCGGTGTGGCCACGGAGTCATGGTATGCCAAAGGTTTAGTTCACCCAGACTACATCAGAGAACACCTTAAAATTATTTTTACTTCCTTACCATCTTTTGAAGATCTAATTTCCTTAAATAAACCATCCCTTTTTGGTTATGCAATTTGGTTTACTACACCGGCATTTATTTACTCTTTATTTAACAATATAAAGAGTAAAACGGTTTGGTCTTCATGGATCGGTATTATATTAATTTCTCTTCTGATTTTCTCACACGGTTCAACAGGTTTTTCTCAGTTCGGCTACAGATTTGCGGCTGATTTTTATCCGATTTTAATATTTTTAACAATTCTAGGAGTATCAAATAAGAAAGGACCGGGGTGGTTGCACTGGTTGTTTTTATTTACAAGTATTCTGGTCAATCTGTGGGGGGTGCTTTTACTTAATAATTTAATAAGATTATCCTAGTCCACATATTCATAAACAACATAAGGACCATATTGTTGGACAGAGATACTCGAATCTTCCGGAAGTGGGGTAAAGTGCATCAAGTAATGACCAATATTACCTGTTAAGATTTCGTCTTTTCGAACAACATATTCCCAGTAATAACGCTGGGAATAATTTAAATTAAATTCTTTTGGTTTTTTGGGATCCAGACTAACTGTGTAAGTATCATAGTTTTTGTTTTTGGAATCTTCTTCTATCCAGGCAAAAGATTTTTGCAAAAAACTGTACGGAACGTCTGACCAATTGCTTATAAAGCCGCTTGGATATTGATATGTCTTAATAAAATAATAATACTTAAAAATAAATATCACCCAAAAAAGAAGAATGAAAAGAAGGATTAAATATATCTTTTTGCTTATCAGTTTAACTGTCTCTTCGACAGAAATACCCACAAATAAACTAAAGGCGGGCATAATATACAAAAAATATCTGGGTACAACATATTCAACACCTATTAAGGGAATCGCGAAAAGAGGTGCTATAAAAAAAAGTAAAAGCATTATACCGAAGTGATTTAATTTCTTAAAAATTCCATAAATTCCAATCGTAAGTAAAAAACTCAGAAAAATACCTACCAATGATTGCAATGATTTTAATTGCCTGAAATTTTTAACAAAATCTTCATAACCATATCCCAACTGCCATTTAAAATTACCCCCAATGATTGTATTGAAAAACCCTTTTAATGTGTCGGTAAAGGAAGTGTTAAATTTACCACCAAATTGTAAAAACTTATAAAACAAATCTTTATTGTCAAGATAATACTTGATTGAAGGCAGATATAATAAGAGTGAAATCCCAATTGAAATTAAAAGATATTTATAATTCAGTTTTAGATTGGAAAATATTAAAAAGAAAATAAAACTTAAAAAAACAAATGAAATTGTAATCAGATACATTTGTAGAAGCATTGCCCAAGATACTACCAAAGGAATAATCCATACACTTTTTGGATTTTTAATTACCTTAAATAGAAAATATATTGAAGCTGCTATAAATACAGGGATGGGTGCAGGTTGATAAATCATCCTTGAAAAAATAATCCACAAAGGATGAACAGAGAATACTAAAGCTGCAACAAGTCCCACCTTCCAAGAAAAATACTCATTACCTATTTTTGCTACTATAAAAATACTTAAGAAATTAAAAAATATCATTAAATATGAAATGACAAAAGGGTCATGACTTATTTTTAAAAATAGTGAATTAAACAAAACTAGCGTTGGACCCCAAGATAAATTACCCCAAGAAGTAGGTAAACTGTAAGTTTGTAAAGTCATAAAATTACCATTTTTAAGGTAATCCATAACTGTGTAGGCAAGTCTTGGCTGATCATAGCCAAATTCAATAGTCTCAGGATATATCAGTCTTAAAATCAAATAAATGATTGAGATTAAACCTAAACCTAAATAGAATTTTATACCAGTGCTACTGGAAATTAAATTTTTTGGTTTATCCATTGTTGAAGTTTTTCCCATGTGCCGCCTGATGGCAGGAAGACATACTGGTAGTCATATTTTTTTACTCCTTTTGAAACTGTTAGATAGCCATCCGGAATTGAAATATTTTGAATATTGTCGCGACTATCGAAAAAAATTCTTACCAATACCACAGCACTATCTATATCCACATTTGTTTCCAAATGGGAATTAACAATTCGATATAAATTGAGAATCTTTTTTGGGTTGTATATTATGTCTTTGTTCAGTAATTTATTCTTAATAGACTGAATTACCAACTGTTGTCTTACCTCACGAGCTATGTCTGTTCCTTCATCACCTTCAGCATTACGCGATCTCACAAATTTCAAGGCGGTTTCTCCGTCCATTTGTTGTAGACCTTTATTAAATGTCAGACTTTCGTATCTGCAAGGATAAGTTTTAAGAGATGTAGCAAGTTTTTCTTCACCTGGACATTCATCATTTTCCTTACCGGGAATAGGAAATTTATTATCCGTAAAGAAATTTTTTACCTCAACTTCTATTCCACCTAAATTATCTATTAAGTCTTTAAAAAGAGAAAAATCCACAACCACCACGTAATTTGGATTAATACCTGTAATACTTTTAGCAGCTTCGGAAGAAAGTGACAATCCGCTGCCTGAATTCTTTTTACCCCAATAGTAACTGCTGTTTAATTTTGCCCTAAGTTCAGGTAGCCAAATGTCTCTTGGGAGAGACAATAAACTGATCTTATTTTTATTGTAATTAAGATAAACATTCATTATTGTGTCAGTCAAATCCGGGGCAGTATGACCCTCTCCTCCTTTACCTAAAACCAAAATGGAGACTATCCCGCTTTCTGAACCTACTTTAGAGTAATCTGGTTTATAGAATTTATAGCCAAGAATTAAGTAATTTCTGAATATATAAAAGGGCAAGATGATTAAGATTATCAGAGTGGATATTATTATTACCTTTACTACAGATTTTCCGGTCATGTTACTATTGTATTTGTCATTATAACGTAACACTTTACGATATATCGAATAGTAATTTGTTAAAACGTAAAAAATTGCGATATATTGAAATAATATTTCACCATGGAAACAAACAAGTTGTTGGATGGTCTTAACGATCAACAGAAAGAAGCAGTTACCTGCGAGGAAAAATATTTGATTGTATTGGCAGGAGCAGGCTCAGGAAAAACTAAGGGTTTAACCCATAGAGTTGCTTTTCTAATAGAAAAAGGTCTGACTAAACCTGAAAATTGTCTCCTTTTAACTTTTACTAATAAAGCTGCCGCGGAAATGAGGGGTAGAATTGATAAACTTCTAAACTCTACCAGCTCGTTGGCGTTTGCTGGAACGTTCCACTCGTTTTGTGCCAGAGTTTTACGAATGGACGGATACCACATAGGAATTGATCGGAATTTTGCCATTTACGACGAAAACGATCAGAAGGATGCCATAAAGGATATCATCTCAGACATGAATCTTGATGACTCTATTAAACCTAAGAACATTCTTTATGCAATTGGTGATGCCAAAAACCAGGGAATTAATACTACAACCTACTTTGAAATTGCAAATTCCGAAACAACCAGGATTTACGCTAAAGTTTTCCTGCTCTATGAAAAATACTTAAAGGAAAACGGAGCGGTTGATTTTGATGACTTGATGATAAAAATGGTAGAACTATTCGGCCACTTTGAAATTCTACGTAAATGGCAGGAAAGATTGACCCATATTTTTGTCGATGAATGGCAAGATACCAATAAAATCCAGTACAAACTGGTTAAAATGTTGGTAGGAAAGAATAATTTTCTGACGGTCGTTGGCGATGCGAGTCAATCGGTCTATTCATGGAGAGGAGCAGATTACAGAAATATAAATTATCTGATTCGTGATTATCCAAAAATAAAAACTATAAACTTGGAACAAAATTACAGATCTACGCAAACAATATTGGATGCAGCCAATGCTGTTATCTCCAAAAATATAAAACACCCTATTTTAAAACTTTGGACAAATAAAAACGGTGGTAAAAAAATTACAATCTATTCAGCCAGGAACGGATTCGATGAAGCGGAATATGTAACTTCCGAAATCAAAAGTCAAGTAAATTATGGGTTAGACTATAAGGATTGTGCGGTTCTGTATAGGACTAATGCGCAGTCCCGTGTCTTGGAAGAGGCACTTTTGCATTCGGGGGTTCCTTATGTATTAGTCGGAGGAGTAAGGTTTTACGACAGAAAAGAAATAAAAGATATTCTTTCTTATCTCAGACTTTTAGTTAACCCAAAGGATTCAATTTCCAGAAAAAGAGTTTTAAGTCTTGGTAAAAGAAGGTATGAAAATTTTCTAGGCTTGGTAGAATCATTTGAAACTTTGG
The DNA here is from genome assembly GCA_964541395.1 of uncultured Gammaproteobacteria bacterium. Taxonomy (GTDB): domain Bacteria; phylum Patescibacteriota; class Microgenomatia; order UBA8517; family UBA8517; genus CAZIPM01. Next base: position 9,733 of record CAZIPM010000018.1, read on the forward strand.
AAAAGAAAAATACTTTGGGTATTTTGGATACCGTTTTGGAAAAAACAGGTTACTTATTAAAATTTAAAGAAACCGATGCTGAAGATGCGGCAAGACTTGAAAACATAAAGGAATTAAGATCTGTTGCCGTTGAATTTCCGAATATCATTAATTTTCTGGAAAATGTTTCATTGGTCGAGTCGGGTCCGGTTACCACAAACTCCGAAACCAATAATAACGTAACCCTGATGACTCTACATGCAGCTAAAGGGTTAGAATTTCCGGTAGTATTTATGGTTGGATTGGAAGAGGGTCTTTTCCCTCACAGTAGATCTCTCTGGGAAGCGGAACAAATGGAGGAAGAAAGAAGACTTTGTTATGTGGGGATAACACGAGCAAAAGAAACTTTATATTTAAGTTATGCCAGCAAACGCCTATTTTACGGAGAAAAAACAAGTAATGCTCCATCAAGGTTTTTATCAGACATACCTGAACATTTACTTGATGGTCAGATAAAAAATTATTATGAGGATGGATTTCACTCAAAAGATAGTTTCAATGATTTGGATAGTCAGACAACAACTGATGATTTCAGTTTTGATGACATCTTGGATAAGTACATTAAATAACAAAATGTTTCTAATAATAAAACTTCGATAGTTTTTCAATGTATAATTAAAGAATGATACATCCATTACAAACTAAGGAGTGGTCAGACTTCAGAAAAGAGTGGGGGAATGAGATTTTGGAAAATGAATATGGTGTAATTACACTTCACAAAGTACCTTTTACTAAACTTAAAATTGGTATTTTTGAAAAAGGACCTCTCCCCACAAAAAAAATGGTTGAGGATTTAAAAATTCTCGGAAAAAAGAATAACTTTATTTTCATTAAACTGGAACCCAATGTTTTGTCTGAAAAAAAAATAATTAATAATTTAAAAACCTGGAATCTTATTCCGGGTAAGACACTATTCACCCCCACCTCTTTTTGGATTGATCTGACAAAATCAGAAGAAGAACTTTTAAAGTCGTTTTCCGGTAAAACCCGCTACAACATTAGAGTTGCCCAAAAGCACGGTGTTGAGGTGAAAATAGACAACTCCGATACTGCATTTGAAAAATATCTCGATTTGACTTTTGCAACTGCAAAAAGGCAAGGTTTTTATGCACATACCAAAAATTACCATCGATTGATGTGGAAACATTTAAAAGAAAATATTGCCCACTTGTTAACAGCAACATATAAAAACGAGGTAATAACTACCTGGATATTGTTTACCCACGATGGATTTTTGTATTATCCTTACGGTGCTTCCACTGATAAGTATAAAGAGGTTATGGCCAACAACCTAATGATGTGGGAGGCGATTAAGTTTGGTAAAAGTTTAGGTCTTCAAACATTTGATTTATGGGGAAGGGAAGAAGGGAAAGGGTTTACTAAATTTAAGGAAGGCTATAATCCAAAGGTAGTAGAATTCTTAGGTTCTTGGGATTTGGTAATAAATAAGCCTCTTTACTCAATTTACAGACTGGCAGAAAAAATAAGATGGTACTTACTTCGCCTCAAGGCAAAGATATGATCGACAAGATGAAATATCGAGATATTAGGCAATCAGTTAATTATGCCAACTACTTAAAATCCCAAGGTTGGATAGTTGAAAGAATAGAAAATATCAATTACTTTATTAAAAAAATACCGTTAATAGGAAGTGTCTTAAAAGTTCAAAGACCTAGGAATCTAGATTTCAAAAGAATAACAGAATTGGCCAGCGAATATCGGGTCTTTCAGATTGTTATAGAACCTAATTTAGTTATCACCAGCGGTATCACTAGAGTCCATGACCTAATGATACACCATGGTTTCAAATTGTCAAAAAGTCCGTATTTACCAAGCAAAACTCTTCAAATTGACCTTTCTCAGTCGACTGACCAGATAACAGCAAAATTTGATAAAGAAACCAGACGTGCAATCAGAAGGGGAGAGGACTTAGATATAAAAGAATATTCTTCTCCTGATGAGTTAGATATATTTTATAATGCTTGGAAAAAATCGGTAAAAGTCGGAAGATATGTACCAAGTCTTACAAACTTAATAAATTTACGTAAAAGCTTCCCGAACAATTACTCAACTTTCCTCGCGTCGCACAATATATATAATAAAATTATAGGGGGTGGAGTTTTCACGCGCTCCTCTACTGACTTTTCATACTACTGGTATGGTTTTACAAATTATGAAGGACGGACTTCCCTCTCTCAATACTCACTCCTCTATCAAGGTATACTATGGGCTAAAAGTATGGGTTGTAAAGTTTTTGATTTCGAAGGTATTTATGATGAACGTTTCCCTATCAAATCATGGCTGGGATTTACTCGCTTTAAAAAATCTTTTGGTGGTTATGAAGTCCTCTACCCCGGCTGTTATACTAAATTCAGATTGCCATTATGAAGGTATTATTAATCGACAACGGTACCAAACACTTGGGCAAATTAAAAAAAATTTTAGGAGAGAATGAAATTGATACTTATTCATATATAAGTAAATTTCCACAAGTAGACAAATATAATTTAATTATTCTGTCGGGCGGAAGCCAATTGGCACTCTTAAATGCACCAGAAGTTTTTAAAGAAGAAATAAATTTAATAAAAAATACTTATATACCCATAATTGGTATTTGTGAAGGATGCCAGTTGATTGCGTATTCATTCGGATCTACTTTGGAATTCGTTGAAAATAAAATTAAAGGGATTAAACAAATCGAAATAATAGACAAGGGTCATAAACTATTCAATAATCTGGGCAGTTTAAGCGTTTATGAAGCACATCATTGGGCAATTAAAAAATTAGGTAAAGACTTGATTGCGTTGGCCAAATCAAAATATGGTTATGAAATCATAAAACACATAGGTAAAAATATTTATGGTTTACAATTTCATCCAGAGATGCTGGTAGATAAGACACAAGGAGATGAGTTATTCAAAAACATAATATACCTATTTAATTGATTATATTTAAATTTTCAAATAACCGATTTCTGATGTAGTTATCCCCGCACACGTTGAACCAAACCCCTTTTTGAAAACATTAACTTCAACCTTAATTAGGTTAGGTTCCGGTCCGAAATGTGAAGCAGAAAGAACTTTAGTAAGCAATATACTTATAGTACTTCTAACCAATAAGTTTTTTGAGTAGTAAATAAATCTATTTTCTATGCCCAATTAATACGATTTCAATTTCATTCGTGGTCTTAATAAAAATAATCCTATAAACTCCGACTCGGTTTTTATAATAATTTTTATACCCGCTTAATTTTTCCGATCCAATATCTGAATCCCGGACTAGTTTTCTGATCTTATTTACAACTATTATTTGATAAGCTTTAGGAAGTTTCTTAATCTGCTTTTGAGCATGTCCGGTGATTGTCAGTTTCATAGACCCAAGTCTTGAGCAAAATCTTCAAAATCCATTTTGTCATCTATATTTATTGATTTTATAGTCTTTCTGTCTTCAACATCTTCCATATATGAAACCATTTTTTCGAACATGTCCTTACCCAGAATATAGCCTGTAGTTTTATTTCTATTCTGGACAGCAACCGGAAAGTCTTGAGCACTTGATAAAACAGCAGAGGGATTAACTTTTAATTGAGATATCGAAATTGTTGTCATACTTGAATAGTACCATATATGGGTCATTTGTCAAGACCTACAAAGTGGTCTTAATACTTCCTATTTTATTGACTGTAATCCACGCAGCACTAGCCCCAAACCCTTTTTTGTTTATTTTGAAGGGTTTTATCTTCTTAGAATTTTCTAAGTAAATCAGTGTGCAATACTTTTTTCTTTCCGCCCACTTAATCATATTTCCAAAATTACCCACAGAGATACCGCCATCTCCTCCATATTTTTCAAAAATTTCCCTGACTTTAGTTTTATCTAAATTTTCAAATTCCAAAACTTTTGAAACTTCAGTAACTACGGTTACGGGTTCACCCGAATTTTTAAAATAAATCATATCCCCCACTTTTACTTTTCCCCATGGAGCACATCTGTTGACGCCCCATCTTGACTCTATTTTTTTCTGGCCGTTTAATATTTTGGGTAAAAGTCCCCAATCCTTTCGCATAATTGCCAGATGATCCATGTTATTATTCTCTTTTACAAAACATAGGAAATTCACATCCTATTTGGCAAAAATAGTGATTACTACACTTGAAATCACTTTTTTCTATTTCATTTTTAATTTCCAAAAGTTCTTTTTCCAAAAGGTCCAAATCCTTTTTCGTTCTAACAGTAGTTACCTTTTTTTGACCTTCGAAATAGTAAAGAGAAAGTTTTATTTCATCAGGATCTTTACCAAAAAGTTCTGATTTTATTTTACTCACAGCTAAGCTGTAAACTCCAAGTTGTAGATCCTTATCGACTTCTTTTTGTGTTGGTACTCTCTCCCCTGTTTTATAATCTATAATTTCGATCCCATCATTTGCTAATCTATCAATTCTGTCAAATGTTCCTCCTATTTTTAAATTACTACCTAACTTAAAATTAAACTTTTCCTCCATCATCACCGGCAAGATTTTTCTATCAAAACTATTTTCCAGATATTCAGTTAAATACTTTTTTCCTTTTTCCAAAAACAAATCTTTGTGTTTTTTATTTTTATATCCCTCCCCTATCCAATTATTTTGCAATTGTTTTAAAATAATTTTATTTGTTGGTTTTGCACCTTCAATTATTTCTTTATAGAAATCTCTCATTGCACCGTGCATTGATACTCCGAATGATATGGCCGCAGTAGGTTCTGTAGGTAATTTATGGATATACTTTAACTTGTAGTGTAAGGGGCAAATTTGAAAAGTTTCTATTTGAGAAACAGACAGATAATCGATCTTAATCACTGGTGTTTTTTTTGATTTGTTTGTTTGATTTATATCCTTCATAGAATAAATTTCTTTTTTACTTTTTGTTTCAGAATTTGTATCTAAAGCAGTTTCTCCAAGTGCTTCCAAAATAAAAGGTGATACTTTTTTGGCTCTTTTGGTATCAGAATAATAGTCACTGGCAGTGAGATATAATTTTTCTTTTGCACGGGTCATACCGACATAGAAAAGTCTTCTTTCCTCCTGAAGATGAAAGTTTCCTTGGGGTAATATCTCTTTTATCAACTGCTCAGGAATCGGTATTTGTTCATGCCTTTCGGTTGAGGGAAATCTTAGAGAAACCAAGTTTATTATAAATACCACTTTAAATTCCAGTCCTTTAGAACTGTGAACTGTCAGAACGTTAACAGCATTGTTCTCTTGCCAATCCATAGCTGTCACAATCGGTGATTCACCTATTTCCATCAATAAGTCTAAATAATCAACCAGAGCAACAACCCCAGCGTTTTTATTTTCATATTCATAGTTTTTAATTTTTTCAAAAAACTTGGTAACATTATTAGTTTTGGTCTCATCTTCCTCTTTTAGGAGTTTTTCGAAGAGTCCTGTTTCTTTAATATAGTCGTACAGAATAAATCCTGCAGTTTCTTTTTTGATTAGTTTTAAGTGTTTATCAATAACACCAAAAAGTTTGGATATTTTGTTTTTGGTACCTTTTGTAAGTTTTATATCATAATTTTCCGCCAAAACTTCAAAAATTGATAAACTGTTTCTTCTTGCGTAATTAGTTATCTTGACA
>CAZIPM010000018.1:15399-19222 GCA_964541395.1 uncultured Gammaproteobacteria bacterium
TGACAAGATCAAGTGGGCTAATATCATATATATCTGAAGAAATTAGTCTATAGAAAGATCCCGTATCGTGGACGTTATATAGTACTTTCAAGTAAGAAATTAGATCAGCCACCTCTTCCTTTTCAAATAGTTTACCGGGGCCTAAAAACTGGTGCGGAATACCGTTTATTTCCAATTCTCTGATAATTGGATCCGCATGAGAATTGGCTCTGATCAAAATTGCAAAATCTTTCCATTCATAATTATTTACTTTTTTTAACGTATTAATTTCCTTAACTATTTTTTCAACTTCGTCGTCAACGGTCAATGTGTGAAAAAACTCGACAGCATTATTTTTATTACCAAACTGAGATATCAATTTTTTACTTATACCTAATTTTATTTCTAATGTGTCAGGATCATTATGCTTGATTAACTTGTATGCCGTATCAAGTATTGACTGAGAGGATCGATAATTCTTGTTTATGGTTATAACTTTTACACCAGGGTAGTTATCTTTAAACTGTAGAATATTAGAAACAGAGGCCCCTCGAAATCTGTAAATCGACTGATTATCGTCTCCTACCACGGTGATGTTGTTGTTTTTTCCAGCCAAAAGCATGGAAAGTCGGTTCTGGGCATAGTTGGTATCCTGAAACTCATCTATTAAAATATATTTAAATTTATTCTGATAAATTTTTAAGATATTTGGACGGTCTTTAAAGAGTTGCAGAGTTTTTGTAATTAGATCTCCAAAATCAAATTTCCCTTCTTTTATTTTTAACTGGTCATACGCTTTATAAGCATTGGCCAGTTCTTCAGTTTTTTTAATTTCCAATTTTTCTTCGTTTTTATATTTTTTGGCAAATTCCACATATTCATCCGGTGTTATCGTTTCATCTTGAAGTCTGGAAAAATGTTTTAAAAGACCATCAATAAATTTATTGGGATTACCCAATGGTCTGAAATAGTCAAGGTCAAATTCAAACATATTGCGTCTAATAAGGTCAATGCTTTCTGCTTCTGTCATTAATTTATAATTTGAAGGAAGGCCGATATGAAGCGCATTATCACGTAAAATCCTGTCACAAAAGCCGTGGAAAGTCATTATCCACATCTCCCCATAGGAAAGGGGCATAGCAATATCTATCCTCTCCTCCATTTCTTGAGAAGCTTTTTCAGTAAAAGTTAATGCCAAAATTTCTTCAGGAGTTGCCAAACCTTCTGAAATCAAATATTTAATTCTTTCAGTTATAACTGTGGTTTTACCTGTTCCAGCACCAGCTATAACCAACAAAGAACCGCTACCATGCCTTACCGCCTTGAGCTGTTCTTTGTTAAGTTTTTTTTCTACAGGATCCACAAAGGGTATTTTAACCCTTTACCACTGACTCAACAATATCCCTTGGTAATGATGCTGCTGATAAAAGAGCATCTCTGACTGACTTTCCGGCTTCATCTCCTATTTCATCTGCTGATTTAACAGCCGACACTAGAGCCTCTTTTGTTGCTTCAGATGTGTCTTTTCCTAACTTTCCTGCTGCATCAATTGCACCTTCCACTGCGGATACGGCAACTGCTCCAACATCTTCCCCTACTTCTGCGGCACCTCTTACCGCACCTGAAACCGCCTTAGAAACAGCCAACATGGCGTCTCCTCCTGTTTCAGATACTCCCATGATTGCTGCTGAAACAACGTCTTTCGCAACTCCAATTAAAGCTGTTCCGACATCCTTTGCAGATATCATACCAGCCTCAACAATTTCGGAAACATTTGCAACACTTCCAACTACCTGTGTTTTGACTGTCTCACGAAGTGAAGTTAAAATATCGCTGGTTCCTTGAATTGCAGCAACTATTGTATTTTTAAATTCTGTAACTACGCTTGATAACATAATGAATCACCCCCTATCTAATTATTAACAATAACAATTTATCACGATTACTGTCAAATTTTTTTATTAATTTGTTAATAGATTTCATACTTCACTCTTCGTTCACTTATTTCTTTAAATTTAGCTAAATTTATTCCACCAGTAAAATAATGTATTGGTCTTTTTAATTCTTTGGCGAGATTAATCTCAGCTTTTACTCCATCGGATATCTCTCCAAAAACCCACAATTCATCGCTCCTTCTAATTAAATCGTTATTTGCAGTTATCAAATCTTTACGGTCAACTGTGTCTAATAAAAAGTAAGAAAACATCATAAAAGCACAGGTTGGCGTATGGCCTTTTTCCAAAACAAATCTGATTATGTGTTCACGAAGGAAAAAATTTCTTTTGCTCATGGCAGCAAAAACTACTTTTCGTTCAGTTGAGAAATCCATTTTTTCAAACTTCTTCATTTTTATAAACTGTCTTTTCTTTTACTCCACTTTCCAGGTTTTGGGTAGAGGATATTTTTTGTCCTAAGTTGGTAAAACTGGAGAAAACATTTCCCATTATATTTGTTGCATTTACTAAATGTTTCTGAAGTACTCCTAAATTTTCTTCTACTTTACCATAATCTTTTTTTATTGCCCGAAGTGATGAAAGTATTTCTTGTGCTTGTTTTTCTATTTTCTGACCTTCAAAACTCATTAGTATAGCTTTTAGATATGCATAAAAAGTAGTTGGTGAAACAGGTAACACTCTTTTAGTTGCAGAATAATCAAATAACGTTTGATTGTTAACAATTTCATAGTACACGGATTCAGAAGGTATATACATCAGGGCATAATCCAAAGTTCCTTCATCGGTTAAAATATACTTTCTGGAAATATCATCTATGTGTCTTTTGACATCACTCTCAAATAGTTTTGCAGATTGTCTGCGTTCCTGTTCAGTTCCTGTATCTAGTTTTCTGAAATTTTCCATTGGAAATTTGGAGTCAACAGGAATAATACCCGCCGAGGTAGTAATTGCTGCATCCACTTTTTCACCTGATTTAAAGGTGTACTGTAAATTAAATGATTCTTTGGGTAAGAATTGTTTTAGAAGTTCTTTTAAAACTTGTTCACCGATGTTTCCTCTTAATTTTGGAGAAGACAAAAATTGTTGTAGTTCTTTCATCCCCCTACCTATCTCACTAAATTCTCCAATATTCTTTTGAACCCCTGCAATTATGTTTGCAGCGTTATCTAACCTCTGATTTAAACTTTCTCCCTGTGTTTCTAGTCTTTGATTGGTTGTTTTTAAATATTCCAGAAGTTCAGGGGGGGTTTTGTCTTTTTTGAAAAAGAGCAACAATATAAGTACAATTAGAATTATAATAAGTACAGTGAGAACTAAATCCATACAAAGACATAATAACATACTGAGACGAAAAAACTTCCTTCCAACTCTTTTAGTTACTCTTCTTTTGTGGACAAGTTTGTCTTTAATTATCTATTTCACTGATCCTGGGACAAATATTTTTGTGGTTTTGTTTTTTATAGTTCTGTTTTTGGCAATTCTATTTACATTCTCATTAATTTTTCAAAATTCCAGAAGAGGATTGTTGGCAAGTGTTGTTGTTACCATCTTCATCTTGCTGCGGTTTTGGGGAATTGGTAATGTACTAAATCTGATTCTTCTTGTAGGATTGGCGGTAAGTTTAGAAATATATGCGGGTTTCAAAAAATAAACTAAATCCGATACTTAAAAAAGAAGTTGTAAATACTTTTATCCAAGCTATTGATGATTTAAAAGGAGCTTCTGAGGTAGAAACTTTCTTAAACAGTTTTTTTAATGAGGCAGAGCTAGAAACTTATGCCAAGCGCTTGGCTATTTCTTATTGGTTAAAAAAAGGAAGAAGTTACGAAAACATCAAAAATAATTTAAAGGTTTCTTCAGCAACAATTGCAACAGTGGAAAAAGTTATG
>CAZIPM010000019.1:0-16433 GCA_964541395.1 uncultured Gammaproteobacteria bacterium
AAAAAAGAGAATTTTTAATAAAAACTAAAAATGTTCCTTGCTCTGATTGTGGGATAAAATATCCGTTCTATGTAATGGATTTTGACCATCAAATTGTAAAAGATAAAATTAAAGAAGTATCTTATATGTTTACTCGAAACTGGTCTCTTGATAAAATACAAAAAGAGACAGAAAAGTGCGAAGTGGTTTGTGCAAACTGTCACAGAATTAGAACATACGAGAAAAGAAATGCTGAGGTAGCCAAGGTAGTCACGGCGGGGCTCTGAAGAAGCTCAGATTTGTGTGCAACTCACAACCTCAGCACAAGTTATATAAGCGGGATTAGCATAGTGGTAGTGCATCTGGTTGCCAATCAGAGTAGACGGGTCCGATTCCCGTATCCCGCTCCAGAGGGGATGCCGCCCCCATAAAAGAGCCGAATAGCTTGAAATATAGAACGAACTAAAAATAAGCACGTAACCATTTCATAATTCTTTTTCATAATTAGGATTGGTTTGATATTAATAGATATTCTATTCCCGTATCTATCGACACAGTGAGAAAAACATTCTGGAAAGGTGGTACTACGTGTGCAGTAGATTATGCAGAGGAATCGAGTTTTTTTACTTGCAGGTGATATAAAAATTAGTGTATATTCATAGCATGTCAGATTGGATTGTAATAAGAATTCCATTCGATAAACCAAACAAGCCAGAAATTGTAGAATCATTGGCGGATATTCCTCTCAACTGGAAAAAGTACCTCAGTCAAGTTGCGGAAAAGACCAAAAAAACAGGCCGGTATTTAGTAGCGAATATTATGTACAACGAAGGAGAAGCTTTTTATCCAAAAACAATTGCTAAGGATTATCACCAGACAGAAAAAGAATCAGGGGATTGAAATAATTTAAAATCACTCGTAATCTGCCAATAAAACGTCTCTTTTGTCATAAAGAGAGGAATTTCACACCGATTTCCTCCTCTTTGTTTTGATACGCTCCCATCAGTCGATTAAAAAGAGTAAGTAGTGAGTCGAAAATGAGTTTAAAATAATTTGTGTCTCCCGCTCCAATATTTATCTACAAAATGTTAATGGTTTTGGAGTATTTACTCTTCCTTTTGCTATCCATTCACCATCTTTACATACCCACTTGCCTTTAGAAGTACCTGCAATTAAAAGTCCTATTAGAGCAATGGCTGCCAATACACCCCAAAACATTAATTTTCTTGATTCAATTAAAGCGTTCATTATATCTTCTCCCCTAATTGTATACCTAATACTTTTCTAAGTTTAGCAATTCCCCTATTTTGAATTACTTTAACGTTATTTACCTCTTTTCCTATTATTTCAGCAGTTTCTTTTATACTAAAATCTTCTAAAAATCTAAGAATAATAACATGTCTTTGGTCTTCAGAAAGGTGTTCTATTATCGCTTCAAAAACATTATCCAATAATGACTTTTCATCTGTTTGGTCTAAAATTTGAGTTGTTTTATGGCTTGGAATATTAAATAAACAATCTGCAATTTCAAGTGGAGCTTCTCTTTTATTAAATCTTACTTCATCAACTATTAAATGGTATGTAGTTTGATATAAATATGAACGTAGGTTATTATTAGGACCCTTCCCAGCATGTAATTGATCTAAAAATTTAGAAAATGTGTCACCTACTATATTATCCGCAAGTAATTCATCTCCGGTCAGTCTTAGAGCGTAGTTATACAATGGTGCAACATATAAATCAAATATCTTTGTAAGTGCTTCTTCATTAAAATTACGAGCCGCTCTAAGAAAATTTGTTTCACCTGATAATTCTTGCTTTTGCTGAACAGTATCACTGTTATAAAAACCCTCACGACTCAGATAATTCATTGCAATGAGGTATTATAAGCTATTTCGCCAAAATACACTATAAGATACTATATTTGAGATATTTAGTCTTGAATATTTTTTGCGTCACGCATGGTGTTGATGAAAATTCTTTTTAACGTTTCTTCAAAATCTATGCCATACATATCTAAAATGATACTGTATGTTGCATGAGTTTCCTTTGGTGGACCAAAAAAAGGATTTGCGTTTGGATCAATAAAATAAAATCTTCCCGAAGCATCAATTCTAAGATCGATTCTTGCATAGTCTGACATTTTAAGCACATCAAAGGCTAATTTTACGTATTCTTTTAAATTTGGAGCATCATACTTGATATAGCTCATGTCCAGATAATTTTTCCATTTTTTATCAAAAGTAACTACATCATTTGTTTTTTCATCACCAGTAATTCGTTGAACGGCATATACTTTTGTATTTATGCTTTCAAGTACAGCAGAAGTTACTTCAATACCTGATATAAATTCGTCAATTAAAATAGGTTGTTTGAATTTTTCTATTAAATCTTTAATTTTCAACCTTAACTCCTTTTCATTTTCGCAAATACTGTTTTCGTCGATACCGATACTGCTGTGTTCTATATTTAATTTAGGAAATAAAGGATACCTAAGTTTGGGATCTATCATTTCGAAAGGAGATGTAATAAGTTGATGATGAGGAACGGGAATACCATTTGATTCCATTAATTTATACATTACATATTTATTAGTCCCTATCGACCAACCAAGATTACCGGCTCCTGTATAGGGAATGTTTAATATTTCCAGTAAACCAATGATTGATGAACCCAACCAAGAGTGTCCCCTGACTGAATCCACAAAGTTTAGAGCCAAATCAGGCATGTATTTTTGCAGATTTTCAGCAATATTTTCATCACAGGGAAATATCTCGGCCCCAATTCTTAATTTGTGAACGTACTTTAAGACTTCTGTTGCGTATACTTCGGGATCTTTTTCAGTAATGAATTCGTCCTCAGTTAGAAAATATTCACGTTTAACATCGGTGTAAATAATTGCAACTTTATTTGGTAATAGGATATCGTCAGAATTATTCATTTTTATATATTTAATATCCCCACTCCCTCATTGTATTCTGAAGCATTCTTTTTAATAAAATTTTAAATGGTATTCCGTATTTTTCTAATGTGTTTGTCATTTCACAATCCCAGCTGGGGGGTCCAAAATGGCAATTAGCATTAGCATCAATGAAATAGTATTTACCCATTCTATCCATTCTGATATCAAATTTTCCGTAATCGTCCATTTTAGCCACAACAAATGCCTTTTTTACTAGAGCATCTAGAAGAGGATCGTGATATTTTTCGTACTGCAGATATTTTTTATACTCTTCTGAGTCATACATCCAGCAAAGATCGTAGTCAAGAAATTCATGATCAGTTTTATTATTTGGTAAATGAATTTTTCGTTCAATGGTATAAACTTTCTTATTGAAAGCCTGAAAAGTAAATGCTGCGAATTCACGACCGTCTATAAACTCCGATACCAAAACATCCTGATCATACTTCTTTAATAGATATTTAAGCCTTTTTCGTAGTTGAATTTCGTTTTCTACCACTGATTCTCTTTTAATTTCAACATTACTGTGCTCTTCATTTAATTTAAGAATTAAGGGAAATTTTAATGTGGGATCAAGTGGAGTTTTTATAGAAGTCATCAGTTGATATGGAGGTACAGGAATTCCGTGTTGCGACAGAAGCGTATGAATTAAATACTTATTGCAGCCTAATGAGAATCCCAATATATTGGCACCTGTATATGGTATCTCTAATAGTTCTAATGTCGCTGGTATAGTTGCTCCTAAATAGTCGTATCCTTTAACCGTTGTAACAAGGTTAATTGCCATATCCGGTGTTTCTTTTTGTAGGTTCCTAGCAATGTTTGCGTCACCTTGTATATAACAAACATCAACACCCAAAGACTTAAGTGTAGGACCAAATGCCATTGCTTCTTCATCAGACCCGTCAACGGTGTAAAATTCTTCTGCTGTATAGAAATACTCTCTTTTTGCGTCAGTATATATAACAGCCACTTTTTTTGGAAGTTTTCCTCCATTGATATTGTTTTTTGCAATAAGGCTTCTATTATTAGGGGCATTTACGATATTATCTTTCATGAAGATTTAATAATGTATGTACATGGCAACAATATTTATAAATAGTTTAAAAATATATGCAAGTAGCAATACTGATAAGAATCTGAAATTTATTATATTGAAAAAAGAAATTTCTATGATGTCATGAATAATTAATAGATATTTGATAAAATACATAAGTAGAAAAGGCCCAGTAGCTCAACGGATAGAGCAATTCCCTTCTAAGGAAGAGGTTGCAGGTTCGATTCCTGCCTGGGTCACCTAACTCCGATTAATCAATTGAAATACCACTTCTAGCATTGTTTTCCTAGAAGTTGTTTGGTAAAAACTGAATTCTAAAAATTTTAGAATAAATGCTAAAATTTTGAATCATGCTAAGATTATCTCTCTATGAGAAATGGAATAATTTGTTTTTTGATACTTCTAGTTTCATTTATTTTGATTACTTCAAAAGTAAATGCAAAATATAATCCTTTATTTGTGGACAACAATATTTATGGAATACATCTTACTAACCATAGCGATATTGAAGATGCAGCCAAACTTCTAAATTCAAGTGGAGGAGATTGGGGTTATGTTACTGTAGTTATTACCGAAAACCAAAGAGATAAAAAGGTATGGCAGGATTTTTTTGAAAAAGCTAGAAAACTTCACCTGATACCAATTATCAGAGTAGCTTCAAAAGTTGAAAATGGTATCTGGAAAAAACCTCAAATTGAAGAAATTTCAAACTGGGTTAATTTCTTTAATTCGCTTAACTGGGTAATTGAAAACAGATATGTAATTATTGGTAATGAACCAAACCATGCTAAAGAATGGGGTGGAAATGTTGACCCGGCAGAGTACGCAATTTACCTGAAATCTTTCGCTTCCCAACTTAAAGAATCAAATCCGGATTACTTTGTACTTCCTGCTGGTTTTGACCAAGCAGCCGGAAATACCGAAGATACAAAGGATTTAAAAGTTTTTTTAAAGAACATGATAACTTCAACCCCAGATGTTTTTGATAACATCGACGGATGGAATTCACATTCATATCCAAATCCTGATTTTTCAGCAGATGTTAATAATAAGGGACGTAATTCAATTCTTGGTTATCAATGGGAGTTGGATTACTTAAAAGAATTAGGTATTAAAAATGATTATTCTGTTTTTATAACAGAAACAGGCTGGAGTAACGAAAGATTAAATGAGGAAGAAGTGTCTAATAACTATAAGAAAGCCTTTACAGAAATTTGGAATAAGGATAGTAGGGTTGTGGCGGTTACACCGTTTATTCTCAATTACCAACAAGCTCCGTTTTCTGAATTTTCATGGAAAAAAGATAATAAAAATTATTTCAAACAATACGGGGTCATTCAACAAATAGAAAAAATTAAGGGAAAACCAAGCCAAAAAGTTGACGGGAAAATACTTTTTAGCTATTTAAGGTCAACATCGGAAGTAGGCTCTAAAGTAAACGGTTATCTTTTAGTTCAAAATAAAGGACAAAACATTTGGAATAATACTAATACCTACCTATTGTCAGAAAATAATGATTTGGTTAGTATATCTGAAACAAAAATGTTTGAAGTTATCCCCTTTCAGAAACAATTTATTGGTTATTCAATTAACTCCCCTGATATTGATGGAGAGTCTGATCTAAAAATAGGTTTGTATGTTGAACATCAAAAAATAGGAGATGTTTTTGATGGAAAAATTTACAGTTTTATTAATGGAAAATCACTAATTGAAAATATTGCAAACAGATTGAGAGCCTTGTTTATTAATATAGAGAATTTACAAAGTTAAATTATATTTTAAATCTATAAATAAATTGGTCTTATAAATTCATAGGTGGTAAAATATGTATTCTTAGGGCCCATAGCTCAGCGGTAGAGCAATTCCCTCTTAAGGAAAAGGTCGATGGTTCGAATCCATCTGGGCTCACAATTTTGGAAATCGAAAGATGGTTGGGGGCAGCGCTGGCTGCGCCCGCCTCCGCAGACAGCGCTGCAAAGGCAAAATTTAAATTCGCCGAGAGACGCCGATTCTTTAAAAAGAAGTTCGAGCCGACTTTTTTTGCCATGATTGATAAATCATGGCAATTATTTTTTGCGCGCGCGATTTTGGCCGCATCAGCGGCCACTTCTATAAATTCTCTCATTAATCCGAGCCATTCACTACCGTTTTTGGAAATACTTACCATTTTCTCCTTAATTTTCATTTTTGTTTCAACAAGTTTATTCTTTTTCTCTTGGTAAGTTTGATGTTCAACCATTTGGTCTAAATAACCCTCAAGAAGCCTGTCTAATTTTTGGTCAATCTCTTGAACTTCAGAAGAAAGTTTTGAAGTAATGTTTTCGCTATTTTGTTTTTCTTCAGTTTCTTCTCGATTTAGCCTTTCAAGCCAAAGTTTAGCCCACGAAGCGGGCAAACTAACTTTTCCAATCATTGTTCGCAATTGTTGTTCCAAAAGTTCTTCCCGAAGATATTTTTGTGAGCAATCAGTTTTCTTTTTAGCACATCTGTATTAAATGTAATTAACATCCCCACGAGTGGAAGGGAAGCACTTGTGTTTAACTTCGGCGGTAATGGAACAACCACATTCTGCACATTTAGCTAAACCTAGGAAGGCAAAGTTGTGAATCCTATTTTTAGGATGTTCTCTTGCTTCAAGTATCTTTTGAACTTTGTTAAACAATTCAGGGGGAATAAACAACTTGTGTGTTCCTTCGTAAGTTTCACCGCCGAAGTTTATTATTCCTATGTAAAACTTGTTGCTTAAAATTCTCTTGACTTTATCAGGGTGCAACGTTTTACCGTTGTACCTGCTAATTCCAAATTTTAGGAAAAATCGGGAAATGTCAGCAATAGAGTTTTCAGCTTGGGCGAAAATCTCAAAAGCTTTTTTAATAATTTTAGATTTTACAGGATCAATTTCGATAGTCCTCAAGTGTGATTCATTTAAGTAGCCATATGGTGCTTTGTTTGGCAAAATTCCTTTTCGAAGTTTTTGGCGATTTCCGCGCTTTACATTATCACTTAAATTATCTACATAATATTTAGATTGGGAAAATGCAATTGAGAGCATGAACTTACCTTGTGGAGTATTGTCAAACCAAAATGTTGGAAATTTTAAGTCAAGAATTTTCCCAGTATCCAGCAAATAGATAATTTTACCTCCATCTATCGAGTTTCTAGCTAATCTGTCTGCGTGCCAAGCTAAAATTCCATTAGCTTCACCTTTCTCAATTTTTTCTATTACTTGATTAAAAATTGATCTCCCCGGAATCTTGGCTGTTCTTGATTCGGTCAGATATTCTGTAACAAAAAGTTTTTCCCTTGCCGCAAATTCTTTGAGTTCTGCAATTTGCGACTCAATGGACAAAACTTGTTTTTCTTTTTCGTCTGTTGATTTTCGGCAGTAGGCTATGTATTTAATCATGTTTTTTGTTTTCCAAATTTTTACATTTTTCTTTTTCTCTTTAATCCGGCAGCTTTCTTGTGTGTATAAAACAGGCTTCTCGGCGCTAGCCGCGTGGCTATTCGCGGCTTGCGCCGCCCAACCAACTCTTTCTGGGTGAACGTTTTCGAACTAATTCGGACTGATTTCAAAAACGCATTGTCTTAGCTCCGGCCCCGCTTAGCGTGGCCTCCGCAAAAGTCGGCTCGGAAACCGCCACTAGGCGGAAAAGAAAAATGTAAAAATTTTATTGTTCTAGAAATTTAAATGGCCGCACTGGTGTACTCAACTCGGATTCCTCCAAATTGCCCAATGCGGCCATTAAAAAAGGAATCCGCCAAAGTTGAGTACATTATTAATTTAGCATAATTTGAATTAGAATACAAAAAGCTGTTGACTTTTATACCTGGTGAGGTTTATGATGACCTGGAATGGTTAAAGAAGATGAATTGGTTCTAGATGAGTGGATTGGGCAGGCAGGTAAACAAAGATTGGTTAGTGCTGTATCCATGGGAGCCTTTTCAGGGGGGGGTACGTCAGCAGTAATTCATGCTGTGGAAGGAAATCTTCCAGCGGCTGCAGTTGACGCGGCGGTGGCTTTTAGCCCGTTAGTTGTCACTAAGGACGGTAGGAATGCGGTTGCTCAATTGGTAAAATCTTTCAATCCAAAACTTAATAAGAAACCTTGACAAGATTCAGCTTAATTAAAGGAAAAAGACGCTTTAAAGAACCAAGTTTTGGTAAATAAAAATTCAAATCAGATTACTGAGGTGGTAATATACCGAACGGGATAGAAGTCTGTGTTTGTGCTCGCGAATCGAGCAAATCGCGCGCAAAAAAAGCGGAGGCCACGCGAAGCGGGGCCGGAGCTAAGACAATGCGTTTTTGAAATCAGTCCGAATTTGTTCGTAAAGAGTCCACACATTGAGACAATTTTTCAGAATATGTGGTAGAATGGCGACTGCCACATATGGAACTAGCCGTATTGTAGCCCAAATTGTAATTCATGGAGAGTTTTTGGTCGGAGCAAAGGAAAACAAATCAAAATGCAAAAATTTTTTAATGTTCTGTTTGTGCTTATTTATGTTCTAACAAATTAAATAGCGCAACCGGTGGACTCAGTTATGCTTGCGCTAAACTGTCCGATTGCGCTACTAAAAAGCGCAAACATATTAAACTGAGTCCATTACTACTTTATACTCTGGAGATAATATTTCAACTATAAATTAATATATCAAAAATAATTTTTAGATAACACTGCTTTATCTGCTGCTCAAATTAGATTGCTTGCGTATCCTGGTTGTGACATTGAGGTTAGAAAAGCTACAAGTTACCCCGGAGTGGGATTCGCGTGGGATAATCCATTGATTGCTCTTCCGAGCGGAATCAGTACTTATTCATATCTTTCCTCTACGGTTACTAAAGATACAGATGGGAAAGTATGGGTGAGTGGTACTCAAAACAGCCAGGGAACTTATACATACAACGCAGTACGCTCTACGGCCGCTGATAGCCTGGACAATTGGGATACGAGCACAACTTTGTATTCGTCTGTGAACTCAAACAAATTCGGAATATTGGTTCCCAGGACCACTGCAGCGATGATGGGGGTATGGATTGACGGGATGGCTGTCGAGAGCGATACAAATAACGGTACAGTCTGGAGTGGTTCACCTGAGGCTGTGGCTACGGGAATAACAGGTCTGAATTCAACATTATCTTTGCTCAGTGACACAGACGGAAATATTCATCTAGCTTTTATTAACAATTCAGGTAATACCCAGTATCGGGAGTACACGGGGAGCTGGCAGACGGTAGTCACTTTGGATTCAAACTCGGGTAATTCTTATCCAACAATATCTATAAATTCTAATAACTCCGATTTATATACCATGTGGATCAGAGGCGATGACATTTTTTATAAAAAGGGTAGTTCAAGCTACGCTTTAGGTAATTGGGACTCTGTGGTTACAAGCTGGCAGACAGCAGGAACCAACACCTATACTTCATCAAACTATTCTGGGAATAATCTAATTTTTGCTGAATGGTATGACGGGAGTATTATAAAATGGGATCAAATCAGTACTGCTTCGCCTTCACCAAGTCCCAGCCCGTCTCCCTCACCTTCTCCTTCTCCAAGTCCTGTTGTGGCAGGAACATCAACATCTGAAGTGTCTGCAAATACATGGTGTGGATATCTACCTCCCCCAGCTGCCCCCAATCTTTTTAATGCTGAGAGAAACGGAAGTAAAGTGATACTTTCGTTTACACAAGTAAATTACAATACTAGCGGATATAACATCACCTATGGTCATTCTGCAGGAGATAAACGTTTTAGTGTAAATTTTAACTAGAATTTTTCATTCTGTGCAATTTCCTATGTAATAGGCTCACTGAATCCAGATCAAGGTTACACCTTTTCTGTAAGGGCAATAAACAATTGCATGCCAGGACCATGGTCAAATTACCTTTCAATTGATGAAGAAGGAATTGTTGAAACTTTAGTTAAGAAACATGATATGAATATAACAGCTACTACAACACCTTCTCCTATGGCAACGAAAACGGAGATTGAAAATGAAAATAAAAGCGGCGTTAATATAAACCGGGAAGTTCTAGGAAGAATTAAAAGTTTGGCCGTAAAAATAACTGATTTTGTAGTTAGCGCAGTATTATCGTTATTTACAGTAATTTCTTTTTATAATTCTGTTGTTATGGCAATAATAGTTTCTAAAACATTACTACCGATTTATTCAATAACTGCCAGACCGATAATTAAGTTCCCTCTCGATTTTTTTTCAAGTACAATTGATAAACTTTGGCAAAACATAACCACAATAGTAGGTTCCATAATCGGTCTATATAAAAGTAAGAAAAGAGGAATAGGAGTTACATTTAATGCTACAACAAATAAAGCAATTGAAGACGTTTATTTGGTGATATATACCGCATCGGGAAACCTAAAAACAGCTTTTACTGACAATTATGGAAAATATGAAGTTGAACTTGTTCCAGACACCTATTCTCTCAGAGCTGAAAAAATGAATTATAATTTTCCTTCAAAAATAGTGAATGTTGAAGAAAATAATGTATTTGAATATATATATATATCTACCGGGTGAAAAAATTGAAGTTAAAGAAAATGGAGAAAAATTTAATAATATCGCAGTTCCACTAGACCCACAGGATAAATTATCAAAATTTCAGGTTTATAAAACAAAAACTTGGCAAATTGTGTCTTATTGGTTGGTAAAATTTAGTCTACCTCTAAATTTAATTGGGATCATAATAACGGGATTGGCAGCATATTCCAATTCGGAAAAGTTTTATCAGTTTATTTTTATTCTAACGCTGATTTTATTTGTTTTTGATGTTAAGAGGAAATTTATAGAAAGAAAATTCAGTTTAGTGAAATTGCAGAGCATTTAATCACTTTCATTTACATACTGTTAACGGTTTTATTGAAGTTACTTGAAGGTTTTTGTTTTAGAGCTTAAGGTAAACCATCAGGCTTCTTTTTTGTAACGGTATAATTGTTCAGTCTATTGAAGCTTTATGTTCTTAGTTCAGAATAGCCAAAAATAAAATAATCGCGCAGGGTTAAAATTTGTTGAAAAGCGAGGCCAAAGACCGAGCTAAGCGAAACGAGAAGCGGTGAACGAGGAAACCTGTTGAAACTCGGTTCGAATTTGATTGTAAGCGTTCACTTCTCAGATTTATTTCTCCAGGCCACGACGTTTATATGAGATTTTGGATCATCTGACAATTTCATTATTTCATAGTGAATTGAAATAGGTTGATGATCGATCACGTCTTCTAAGTCTCTTCTTTCATGAAATCTTCCATAAGTACCTTTTACATTATTAACAATGTGTAATACAACATGGAGGCTTCCTAAATTATTAAGTAAAGCTTGTCTGACATCTTCAGAATTAAAAAAGTAAGGTATATTTAAACTTGGATAGTTATGTTTAAACACCGCATCATGCTTAATGGGAGCTTGATAACGGGTATCAAAAATTGACTTGCCATTACCTAAAATCGTAACTGGGTATCTCAGATGAGCATGTTTGAAACAAGCATTTAACTCTTCTTTTACAAGTGAGTCAAGATCCTTAATCCTGGCACTTCTTCTAGATTCATAAAAATCAGAATCTTCTTCGAATCTAACCTCTAACTTTCTTCCTCTATTATCTGTATGATCAATATCAACATATGATACACGCAGTATTTTTGCAGGTGGATTATCGCCATTTTTACTTTTGTCCCATACTTTAGATAAATAATCTATTACATACTGTTTATCAAAATAAGTTGAAACATTATAGAAACAAAAACTATGAACAGAATTATTTGCATTTGGTCTTCTTGTCAAAATGTCTCTTAAGACTACATCTGGTTGAAGTTGTGTGCCTATTTCAAAAAAACTTTTTTCTCTTTCTCTAGATTCTTTTGTCAATGTTCCAGACGGATCATCAACAATTATACTTAGCCTATACTTAGCCCTTTTGATATTTATGGCATTAGCTATAGCCCTATTTTTTTCTTGACCTAATAAAGTTGCAGCAATATGTACTCCATTAGAAATTTCTAAAGTAAAAATACTATTACTACCTTTTCCATCAGCATTAGGATTGAATTTAATTTGAGGTTCAGGAACATTTTTCCCGTTTACTCTTGTGGCATGATAAATAGCAAAAAGTGCAACTTTTGCTGGTATAGCTCTTGTTGCAGATTTTCGATCTTTAGGGTCAAATACTGGAGGATATTCTACTCTTCCACCGGTTGTAAATGTATCCAATATTGCCCTGTGATCCGTAACCAATTTTCTCACCTGCAAACTTATAACCGCGAGTTGGCCGAGTCTGTTTTCGCTAGCCCACACCCTACCTTTCTCTTCAGGTGTACCAAATCTTTGTAAATATCCTTCCTTTATAGGAGCAAGATCATTCCTTAAGTCCTTAGCAAAATTTTCTATAAGTCCCATAATTATTTTCTGGTGAGGTATTATACACTATAAGTTTATATTTAGTTAAATTAGTTTTATCTAAAACTTTAACGAATATGCAAATTATGAATTATATTTGGTATTCAAGTAACCTAGATTTTCTAAAATATCTAAAAGATTGAAAAATAAATATATTACTTTCGGTAGATAAATTGATTTGTATATTAATAAGCAAACGAAATATCAAACTCTTGTAATTTACATAATATAAATAGATCTTTACAGAAAACGTACCATCATTCCGTTTTTGACTTCTGTTTGAAGTGGCACTTCCTGCCCCTCAAATTTAGCTGTCTTTCCCCAAATCTTTGCTAAATTAGTAGAATTTGAGAAATTTGATCCTATTTTTTTGGAAACATCTAATAAAGTAGTTTTCTCTCTCATAACAATTGGATTTTTAAAATTTGGTTTATCGTTTTTTTCAATAAGATAAACTGTTACCAATCCTAATTCTTTCCAGATAATTTCTTTAAAATCTTCAATTCCTTCTCCTTTCTCCGCACTGATATAGATTAGATCAGAAAACTTATGCTCTTTATCTGTATCTGATTTATTTACGACAAAAATAGCGGATTTATAGACAATCCTCTCTGAAAAACTGTCTATTACCTGGTCAATTGTTAATTTCTCCTTTAAAATTACTCTTCCATTTTTAATTCCAAATTCCTGAGCAATACCTTTTACGTCATTTAAATCAAAATCCTGTTTTATGTTTGAAACTATTGTCAGACCCCCTGATATTTCTTTTTCAATACGAACACTTGGTCTTCTTTTGTTTATTCGGATTCCGGCTTTTTTCATTTCGAAAAGAATTTTTTCAAAAAACTTTAAGCGTTTAGGATCAGTCATTATTACTAATAAATCAGCCCCCCTGGCAACCGAGAGGACTTCTTTTCCACGACCTTTTCCTATTGATGCATTTTCAATGAGTCCCGGAACATCCAAAATTTGAATATACGCTTCTTTATATTTCAACATTCCAGGTATAACCGAAACAGTTGTAAAAGCATATGCAGCAACTTTACTTTCAGCATTAGTAAGGCAATTTATAAGTGTGGATTTTCCTGCAGATGGAGGACCAATTAAAACCAATGTTGCATCACCTTGCTTTTTCACCGCATAACCTCCCCCACCCACACTACTTTTTGATGATGATTCTACCTCACGGTCTTTAAGACGTGCTATTTTTGCTCTCATTGCGCCAATAAATCCGTTTGTTGCTTTATGATGTGGAGTTTTTCTTAAAACTTCCTGTATTTCTTCTATTTGTTGGTTAATATCTGCC
This sequence comes from uncultured Gammaproteobacteria bacterium, assembly GCA_964541395.1. Classification (GTDB taxonomy): domain Bacteria; phylum Patescibacteriota; class Microgenomatia; order UBA8517; family UBA8517; genus CAZIPM01. The sequence goes on from CAZIPM010000019.1 coordinate 13,716, forward strand.
ATTGAGGTATAATTATACAGTTAAATCTGAGGCTAGTCGAATATGCGCCCGTAGCTCAACTGGATAGAGCGCTTCGCTTCGGACGAAGAGGTTTTGGGGGTTCGAGTCCTCCCGGGCGCACAAAGTGACAAAGATGATGTAGGTTGATATAGTTTGTATAAATATGGTTTCAAAAACATTGCAAGATTACCAAAAGCAGACTCAAGAAACTGTTGATAAATTTAAGTTTGATAGGTCAAAGTATGTTCAGTATGTTCATTTGATCGAAGAAGTTACGTAATTGGGTGAAGCAATTACTGTCCATTTGGGAGATAGAAAATCTGGAAGTGGTGAACAGGCATTAGCAGACCACGCGGATTTAGATGAAGAAGTCGGGGATGTTATATTTTCAGCTATTGCTGTTGCCAATAAACTGGGTATTGATTTGACAGAATCGCTTGAAGAAGCTATTAAAAGGTACGAGAAGAAGTTAGAAAAGCTAAAGGCCTCACAAGGTTAAGTGATTATTCAGTAATTCATGTTGCTCAGCTAGATTCTGTGCCTCTTCAGATGTATCATTAAACAATTTTGAAAAGTTCGAGTATAGTCGCCCTCAGCACACAAAAAAGTACGATACAGTATAATTAACTAGTGTTAAAAAAAGAGAGAATAGAAATTCATAAATTATCGAATACTTATTTTGATGACTTACTTCAAGAAAGAAGTATGCTTTTATCTTCAGCAATGAGAGGTGATGAAATGGCTCGAAAACGAGTGTCTGAAATAGATGAACTAATATTACCTGATACACAAACTACAGCTAGAAAATTAGTTAAAGGTCGTTCATCTTGACAAACTATCGCATTTTTGTGTTATATTGTCCAAGGCATCTTTAAAATATGAAATTTGTAGTTATCTCCGGAGGAGTTCTAAGCGGCCTTGGTAAAGGAGTGACTGCAGCCTCAATTGGTCTTCTTCTTAAAGCACGTGGTTTAAAAGTTACTGCTATGAAATGTGACATGTATCTTAATCTTGATGCAGGAACAATGAATCCTATTGAACATGGGGAAGTTTTTGTTACAGATGACGGAATGGAAACAGATCAAGACCTCGGTCATTATGAAAGATTCATGGGAGAAAATCTTTATAAAGAAAACTATACAACCAACGGCCAGATTTACAAATTGGTTTTAGACAAGGAAAGAGCGTTGGAGTATGGGGGAAAATGTGTTGAACCATACCATCATTTACCCCCCGAAATAATTAAAAAATGGTACGGCGCAGGAGAAAAAAATAAAGCAGATATAGTAATTGTTGAATTTGGGGGTACGGTAGGTGAATATGAAGGACTTCTATTTTTTGAATCTGTCAGAAGGCTGAAATTAACAAATCCTAAAGATATAGTTTTAATCCATGTTGGTTATCTCCCTGCCCCTCCTTCAATAGGAGAGCTTAAAAGTAAACCTTTACAACAGTCCATTCAACAACTTAATTCACTGGGTCTTGCACCTGACTTTATAGTCTGTAGATCAGAAAGAGAAGTTGATGAAAAAAGGAAAGGTAAAATTTCATTAGCATCAGGAGTGCCAATGGAATATATAATTGCCAATCCAGATGTGGAAAGTATTTATGAAGTCCCGCAAATTTTGGAAAAACAGTCATTGCCAACTAAATTAGTTAAAAAATTAGGTTTAAAGGCAAACAAACCAGATCTAAAAAATTGGTATCAGTTGATAAAAAATATTTACTCATCAAATAAAGAGGTTAAGATAGGAGTTATTGGTAAATATCAAAAAACAGGAGATTTTGTTCTTTCCGATAGTTATGTATGTGTTGTAGAAGCCTTAAAACATGCAGGCTGGAAATTGGGATTGAAACCTAAAATCACCTGGGTTGATTCAGAAACATTGGAAAACTTAAATGATTCTGTGGTCAAAAAGACAATGGATCAGTTTTCTGGAATTATAATTCCCCAAGGCTGGGGAAAACGGGGTACTGAGGGAAAGATAAAAGCGATAGAATATGCCAGAATAAATAGGATACCTTATTTAGGATTATGCTTTGGGATGCAGATGGCCATCATTGAGTTTGCCAGAAACGTACTTGGATTAAAGGATGCAAATACAGTAGAAGCAGATCTAAAAACTAAATATCCGGTAATCCACGTAATGGAATCTCAGAATGATAATATTAAGGACAAAAAATACGGTGGAACTCTAAGGCTTGGCTCTTATCTTTGTAAAATCAAAAAAGAAACAAGGCTAAGTAAAGTATACGGAAATAAAAAGGAAGTGTCGGAACGACACAGACATAGATATGAATTTAACAATAAATATAGGAAACAATTTGAAAAGGCAGGTATTATAATTTCAGGAACTTCACCTGATGGTAACTTAGTAGAAGCAATTGAAATAAAAGATCATCCATTTTTTATAGGTACTCAGTTTCATCCAGAGTATAAAAGCAGACCTTTGACTCCTCACCCCTTATTCGTTGAATTTTTGAAATCTACTCTTTAAATTCTTTTTTGGTATAATATCAAAGTAATGTCGGAGTGGTGGAATGGTAGACACACGGGCCTTAAGAGCCCGCGAAGCTAAAACTTCGTGGAGGTTCGAGTCCTCTCTCCGACACTATACATTTTACGGGGTGTGGCTCAGTTGGTAGAGCGCCGCGTTTGGGACGCGGAGGCCCTCGGTTCGAATCCGAGCACCCCGACCAAGTCGAATTTTTGGCGGC
>CAZIPM010000020.1:0-9176 GCA_964541395.1 uncultured Gammaproteobacteria bacterium
AATTTCTTGAAAACGAAGATCTGGAAAGGTCACTGTCAAATCATTATTAACCTTGAGGGTGTAAGGAAGAACTACAAAATTGTTAATACGGTAAAAGCCAACTACCATTTGACGAGCACAATGAATCAACCTCAAGGCTTCTGTTTCTAAAGAATAATCCCATACTGACTTCATATATAAATTAATATTACTTTTCTTAAAACGAAAAGAGAAACCCTATTATACTACAGGATATGTATATACGGTCAAGTTGAGTCAAGATGCAGATAAATGAATCGTTATAATTTTTTATATATGTCTAGTGCTGATCGTCCAACTTTTGAAAGAATAACTGCTGTTGGTGAAATGTCCGATGGTGAAGTTACGGTTATTGAAGGAATTAGTAATGAGTAGAAAAATATGACAGCCGATGAAGTTGTTGAATTAGTTGAAGGATGTAGCTTGAAAAATTAGTTAAAGCGAAGAAAACATAATAGAATTTCAAGTTGGAAATATCCGACATGCAACTTTCCTGTTCTTGTGGTAAAACTTACTCCAGATACCAGGGATTCTGTTTTGAAAGATTAATAACTAAAATTCTGTCAAACAGCAGTCAAGATAATTTATTACTTGTAATATATTATTTCAAGATGGAATTTCAAACAGCTAAACATGAATTAATTGGGAAAATGCCAGACAACTTTCAACGTTATCTGTTTCGTATTGCCCAATTAGACATTTGGGATCTTCCTCTCATAGCAGAAGGTAAAAGATATTGGGAAGAAGATACTCCCGTAACTCCTGAAAAGATACTCGATTTAGTTGATTCATTTATGCACCCAACAGTTGATGGAAAACCTTCGACCATAGAAAACTATGACTTGGCAAAGCCTTTAATAAATCAACTGATAAATGAATATTTTCCAGGAATGGATGATACATTAAGCCAGGCAGATAGAGTGCGTAAATTTAGATTGGTTTTAAGCGGCCATGAAAGATACTTTAGAAGCCAGCAGCACAACAGGGAATTATTAGAAATGGTAAAGCGGGGCTGAGGACGAAAAACAGACATGATTGAAAAATTACTAAAAGTTTTGGAATAATAGTTAAAATATATGACAAAAATTGAACCAAGAGAATTAAATGAGATTAAGGGATGTGGAAACCATTGTAATTATATTCCTGTAACAGAAACTCCTGAATACAGTAACCAGTAAACCATCATGGTCCAGATAGCTACCGCAGATATTAACCCTTTGTCAGTAAGAAGAAGTTTTTCCGGTGCTTCTGATTTACCTTCAAAAATCAATGCTTCATAACGCATGATGCCAAAGATTACCACAGGAATTGTAAGCATCATCATTTTATTGATAGTTGTTGCACGAGACAATTCTGCAAGTGCCAACCAGAAATCTAATGAGGCTTTAGGGCTTTCAAAAAAAGTATACAAAGCCCAGCTCATCCAGGCAGCATTGCCAAACATAGTCACATAGCTGTTCAAAAGTTCCTTAGAGTATTTAGTCAGACTCTTTCTGGTTTTACCCAAGAATGACTCCAAGAGATTCATTTCAGCCCTTCTTTTTCCTGCAGCTAAAAATAGTGATGCTGAAACTACACAAAGTAAAAACCAAACAGACAAATGAGCATCAATAACAACGGCTCCGCCGTAGACTCTGATGATAAATCCAGCAGCAATTACCAGAATATCAATAACCGATATGTTTTTGATTCCCAGACTATAGATAAACTGTATTCCCAAATATGTCAAAACCAATCCTAAAAACAATTCTTTTAATGTTGCCGCCAAAAGAAGTGATAAAACAATAAATCCCAACATTTCAAATACCGCAAGTACCATCGGTAATTTACCTGAGGCAATTGGACGAAACTTTTTGGTAGGATGAATCCTGTCGGATGTCGCATCCATAATATCGTTGAAGATATAAGTTGCAGATGTGGCAAATGAAAACGAAAAAAAAGCAATGACAACATTAATAAATAATCCTTTTTCAAATAACGTACCTGTCAAAAAAATGGCTCCAAAAAGAGCAAGGTTTTTAACCCAATGAATGGGTCTGGCTATTTTGATAGCTTGGAACGGTATGTCAACCATAGAATTAAACATCCAAGTATAAGGCTCGCTCCGATCATTGTATATAACTTGTATGTACTATTCAAATTCAATGCCATTATTCCAAGTACCGCTGTGGCAGACCAATAAATTTGAGCAACTTGTTTTTTAGATAGTCCTGCAGCCATCAGTCTATGATGTAAGTGGCCTGTATCTCCCCAAACAGGGGATTTACCGGAGAATATTCTTCTGGCAATGGTATACCCCGTATCTATTAGGGGGATGCCTAAAACCACAATTAAAGTACCAACCTTGGTTGTTGAAAGAATAGCAGCAATGGCCAGAAAGTAGCCGGCAAGGGTGGCACCGCCGTAACCGGGCATGATTCTTTGTGGGAATTTATGCCAGGGAAAAAACCCAAGAAATGCACCGGCGAGACTTGCAGTCATGATTATTACTGGCCATTGAGTGATGTCTGCCGAATAGAAAAAGGATAAGGCACTTATCGTAATTGCGGATATAATAACAACACCCGACAGTTGTCCGTCTACTCCCTTAGCACCCATGTTAAGAATATTCATGAGTGTTACTATCCAAAAAAGGGCAAAAATATCAGACAATATCCAGATACTGTGTGAAGCACCAAACAGACTGAAATTGATCTGAGGTTGTGAGAGATCGATAATTCCACCCAGCGGACTTGTTAAAAAAGAAATACCAATTCCCGCCGCAATCGGCATACTTGCAGCTAAAAATCCCATACCGAGTCTGACATAGGGGTTAAGGTTAAGACGGTCGTCTAAAAAACCCATGCAAGCGATAACGAATGCTCCCATTAAGATTCCACTTAAATGTTTATCCAGCGGAAGTAAAAAAATAAGAGACAAAAATAATGCCAGAAAGATCGCTATACCACCTCCTCTGGGAGTAGGTTTTTGGTGGATTACTTTTGGGTGCTTGTTTTTTAAAGGATCATCAATTATTTTTAGATATTTTGCTAATCTAATCACTACTGCAGTTGTCAGAAATGATATAACAGCGGATGCAAAAAGTGGAAGAATAAATAGAAATATAAAATCATCCATTTTATTTACAGATTACCAACCAGAAAAATGATTTTTAATGCCGTAATGCTTGCTAGAAAAGAAACTGCGATAGTAGAATAAGCAAGAATTTTTCTGAGATAGATATTATCAACCGACAAAGAAAGGTATGCATTTAATAAAGTTATAACAACGGCTACTATTGAAGGCAGTATGATATAAATTGAGGGAGATAATTGTTGTTCACTGGATGGAAGACCATAGAACAGAGGTATCTGCGGAGGCAAGATGAAATTGGCCAACAAACCAATTGTGATAATTACCAAATTAAAAATTAAAGAAAACAAATAGTGTTTTTTTAAAGGCAAGTTTTCTATCTTTTCCTTTTTAAACTTAATCATATTCATAAATGTGACAAACTATGTTTATCATATCTTTAAATAAATTTGTGACGAACCAACCCGGTTTATAAGAAGATATTTTTCCTTTGCAAAATCGGCAAGTTCATTAAACTCAAATGAATTGGCTGTAATGACAATAAATTTGGGAGGATTTTGAGTTAGCTGTTTAATTGTTTCTTCTTTGGTTGAAAAATCAAGAAAGTGGTAATCAGCAACATATTTCGTCGGAGGAAGCCTGCGGGAGAGGGCGTAAATAGCTGCCGAATCATTGCTCCAGACAAATACTTTGTCGTCTTTCGTAGATGACTGAACCAGAAAATCAGCTATTTGGTAATTTGTAGGTACATTACTGGAAAAACCTGAAAAATATTCTTCTTTGGAAATTTGTTTAGTGGCAAATTTGACGAATCTTGTATAATAAGTAGTGGTCGGATAGTGCCAGAATTTAAAGTAAACGGGGACAAAAAACGCCAAAGTTAATGGAATTATTACCAGAGTCTGCTCAATATTCTTCAGAGTAAAAAGCATTCCCAGAAGCAAAATTACGGGAGCAATTGACTGTAAAAAATAATGAGGATATGGTCTTTCTGACAGCGTGACCGCAAATAAAGTAGAAAGTAACCAGGCGACTATAAAAATATAAGGTCTGGAAATCTTTTTTCTCAAAAACCAAAGAATTATAAACCCAATTATCATTACAGCGAAACGAGTGAGGATTGGTCCGTTTTTAACCAAGAAAGGAATTTCAACCCCGGACCTCTTCCAGCTGCTGACATAACCTAAGTTTTGTAAAAAGGCAGCGACTAAATATTCGGGAAAAGCACCACGCAAGAAGTACCAAACGAAAGTTAAGGCTATCGGTAAAACAAAAGCAACAGATAAAATTATTGTATCTTTAATGAATTTTAATAAATCACCCCGTTTTGAGGTAATCAACCAAAATGCCAAAAGGCCGATAACGTCAAAGGCAGCGACTATTTTGAAAAGGGCGGCCATGGAGAACAATAAACCAGTAAAAAATACGTTCCTGAAACTCCGTTCTTTGACTAAAACCAGGTAAAATGCAAAAAGTGTCGGAACCATCATGAAGTTTTCTGCATTGGCAATGTTACCTTCAAGAAGGGGGATTGTTGTTAATATTCCGAAAAGAATTGTAGAAACTTTTTGGAAATTCAGGTTTTTGGGGAAAAGATTAACCGTTATTTTCCAAAACAGATAAACGGCCACAAGATTAAATGCAGCTAAAAGAGTTTTAAACAAGAATACATTTCCAGCAATCCCTGCCATTATATAAATAAGAGGGGGCTTATTGTCATGAAGAGTAAGGTATAAAGGCATGCCACGTCTGATACCTTCTCCCAAGGTTAGATATATCATTTCGTCACCATAATAAAAAGGTTCAAAAAGGGATGGAATTCGAAGGAGTATTATTACTACAAAAAATATCTCCAGCCAGACAGGAGTATCGATCTTGTCCATCATTCTTTTTAATAGATTCATGCTATATAATTCTAGCATATGGGAAAGATACTAGTAACAGGGGGAGCAGGCTTTATCGGAAGCCACTTGTGTAAAAGTTTGTTGGAGGAAGGTCATTATGTAGTATGTCTGGACAACTTAATCACAGGGAGCAAAAAAAACATTGAAGAGTTAATTTCTAATCCCAACTTCGAGTTTATCGAGGCAGATGTCATTAGGTCACTGGACAATTTGAAAGAGAAAGGGTTTGTATTTATTTTTCATTTGGCATCACCAGCATCCCCGATTGATTATCAGGAAAAACCGGAAGAAACGCTTTTAGCCAACTCACAAGGAACACTTAATGTTTTGAATTTGGCTAGAGAACTAAAAGCAAAAGTATTAATCGCATCAACCTCTGAAGTATACGGAGATCCCTTAGAACATCCACAAAAAGAAACTTATTGGGGTAATGCCAACAGTTTCGGACCCAGGTCTTGCTATGACGAGTCAAAAAGATTTGCAGAAGCAGCTACCTATGTTTTTCTTCACAAATACAATATGAATGCACGAATAATTAGAATTTTTAATACTTATGGACCCAACATGCAAAAAAGTGACGGTAGAGTAATAAGTAACTTCATTAACCAGGCACTTTCAAATTCGGCAATAACCATATATGGCGAAGGTAAGCAAACCAGATCTTTCTGTTTTGTTTCGGATATGGTGGAGGGAATTAAAAAAGCAATGTTTACAGAAGGCACAAAAGGAGAAATTTTTAATCTGGGAAACCCTGAAGAATATTCAATGTTTGATTTGGCAAAAAAAATTAAAGAGACTACAAATTCAACATCGAAGTTGGTTTTCAAACCACTTCCGATGGATGATCCGATGCAAAGAAGACCTGATATTCAAAAAGCAAGAGAAGTTTTAAAGTGGGAACCCAAAGTGACGGTTTCTGAAGGTCTTCAAAAGACAATTGAGTATTACAAAGAACTTGACAACATACTCCAAGTTAGCTAATATTAGCTACTATGATTATAGCAAATATTCATCAGGCAAAAACTGAGCTTTCAAAGTTAATCGACCACGCTTTGGCAGGAAACGAGGTAATTATTGCTAAAGCTAATATACCTGTTGTCAAACTTGTTAAATATAAACAGAAAGAAGCCAAAAATTCCTACGGAGTATTGAAAGGTAAGGTTTGGATGTCTGATGACTTTAATGAAGAAGATCCGAAGATCAATAAAATGTTTGGAATTGAATGACTAAATATCTTCTTGATACCCAGGCATTAATTTGGTGGTTTGAAGCTAATAATAGACTGCCTGATGAAATTAAGAGATTGCTCGACAGTAAAGCTATCATAATGTTAAGTGTAGCTTCGCTGTGGGAGATTATCATCAAAACGAAATCAGGAAAACTTAAATTAGGCAGGACATTGGAGTATTTACTTAAAAAAGTGGAATTTGAGATTTTATATATAAATTTAAATCATGTGCTGAGAATAAGAAAACTCCCTAATATTCACAAAGATCCGTTTGATAGAATTCTTATAGCACAGTCTTTGGTAGAAAAATGTATTTTACTAACAACTGACAAAATGGTTAAAAAATATTTTAAATCTTCTCAGTAACTTTGTATTGAATATATTTCCCAAGCATTAATCTGGTATGAGCATCAAGACCTGGAAGGGCTGAGAAGAAAAATCCTGCAATCGGCATCAAAATAAACTCCAAGGGAGAAAGCATAACTCTTAAGACTGATACATTTTTAGGTCTTTTTGGTTTATAAATATTATCTATAAAAATAAGAACTACCAGAAATGATAGTGCCATGGTCAGAATAAAAGATGAAACTTTAGGAACCATAAAACCTAGAGTGGTTCTTCCAAATGCAGGATTTAAAAGAGTGGGAATAGTTAATCCTATGGTAATGATAAACCAATTAACAGGCCACATAAAATGAGACCAAACTACATGCATTACCCTGGTGGTTTTATCCCAGAATGGAATTTCCGAATCGACTATATAATTTTTTACAATCCAGGAAACATCGGAAACTCCCCAAGCCCATCTTTTAAGTTGTTCATATTGGTTTTTAATGGTTTTCCAAAAAGTTGTAGATTGTGGTGCATCTGCATGCAGAGGGAGATAAATTGGTTCAACTTCCAAACCACCCTTTATTTTGTAATATGCTTTAAAAAATATTCCCCAATCTTCAGGAATTTTATCTGCATCCCAATATCCAACTTCGTCTAAAAGTTTAAAAGATAAAGAATAGTTTTGAGCATTTATCAAACGATCTCGGCGTGGAAGTTGTGACAAATTCCAAATTGAACTGAAAGTATTGGGAATTCTGGTAATTGCAGGAATTTCCCAGATGTTGTTATAAAACATAACAGCAGGTTGCCAGAATTGTCTGTATCTTTTCGGGTTATCCAAAAATTTAAAAGTAAGATTGGCAAAATGATTGGGGTGATAGAAATGGTCTGCGTCACAGGATGTGGCAACCAAATAATCAATATCGAATTTCTTGGTATCTATAAAATTCTTTTTGAAATATAAAGCTGCATGTCTTTCATTTGATGCCTTGCCGGTAATCTCACCTGATCGTAAAGTATGAACTGTTTGTATTAAATTTTTAAAGTATTTTGAATATTTTGTTTTTAAATCATTAAATTTTTCATCCCTATCTTTCTTATCTTCGTTAGCTTCCATCGCTAGTATAACTGACATCTGTTTGGTTGGCATGGTTTGAGCTATAAGAGATGAAATTGTCCGTTCCAATATATAAATTGGTTCTTTATAGGTTGGGATAATTATCACATGGTGGACTTTCTGCCAATCAGGAAAATGTTTCAGATCTCCAAGCCAATCATAGGCGATTGATGCCTGTATCCTGACGTGAGAAATTATTGAGGTAATTGCAATTAAAAATGATTGATAAAACCAGTAAATGTTAAAAAGAAGAACAAAGTAGGCGACAACATTTGGAATTACAAAAATTCCCCAATAAGGAAACAAAATTACGTTCCATGAAAAAAAGCCAGGTAAAATTTCCAAAGCCCTCAAAACTTTTTTCTCATTTTTTAAAATGAATTTGCGCATATTTAATTTTACTTCAGACGAGGGAATAAGGCTTCTACTGATTTTATCTTAGGACCTTTAAAGATTTTTTCTATTTTATCTGATGAATTAGGTAAAAATGGTTTTAAATTGTAAGCAATTATTCTAATTTCATCTATATAATTTTGCAAAGAAGATTTTAATTCATCCCCAACAAGTTTCCAAGGTTCTGATTTATTAATTTCCTGATCGACTATACTTATTTTTTCCCAAATAAACTTCATTGCATTGTCAAAACGGTACTCACTTAATTCTGTTTCTACTTCATCGAATAATTTTGTTTCTTTAGCCTCAAAATCAAATTCCGAATTTTCCGCAAGTTTTGCAACTCTGGAAACTAAGTTGCCTAATCCGTTTGCAAAATCCCCTTCATATGCTTCCTCAAATTTTTCTTTTGTGAAATCACTATCTTCAGAGGGATTAATTTTAGCTAATAAATAGTACCTCAAAGCATCTGTTCCATACTTTATGACATATTCTATCGGGTCAATTACATTACCCAAACTTTTGCTCATTTTTAGACCCCCTGATGTTATAAATCCATGAATAAATATTTGTCTTGAGGGAGGGAGTCCTGCCGCTATCAACATAGCTTGCCACATAGCAGATTGTTGTCTAAGATTATCTTTTCCTGCAACCTGGATTGCATTAGGTTTATCGAAAGTACCCCAAAAATCAGCAAACTTATTCTCATCTATTGGCCAACCTAACGCAGATATATAATATGTCAACGCATCAAACCAAACGTACATTACTTGTTTTTCATCATCAGGTACTGGAATACCCCAGGGCATTTTTTCTTTTAATCTTGAGATACTAAAATCACTCAAACCTGCTTCCACAAAATTACGAATTTCTTTTTGTCTATGTTTAGGTATAACAAAATCTGAGTATTTATCGTAATGTTGCAGTAATTTGTCTCCCAGTTTAGAAAATTTAAAGAAATAATTCTCTTCCTCTATTAATTCTATTTCCTTATTTGGATGCAGTGGACATTTACCATCCACTAGATCAGAGTCCTGTTTCTCCAATTCACATCCAACACAGTATTTTGCTTTGTATATTCCTTTTTCAATAAAACCAGCTTTATTTACTT
>CAZIPM010000020.1:9264-10018 GCA_964541395.1 uncultured Gammaproteobacteria bacterium
CAGATTTCTTGTGCTGCCTTAATGTGGTCAGAATTTGTCGTACGCCAGAAACTATTATATGAAAGATTTAAACTTTTTTTCAAATCATCAAACTTAGCAGCATATTCGTCAACATAGTTTTGTGGATCTTTAGATGATTCCAAAGCTTTTTCATAAATTTTTTTACCGTGTTCATCTGTTCCTGTATTAAAAAAAACATCATCACCTATTAGTTTGTGGTAACGTGCCAAGACATCTGCTTGAATGATTTCTAACGCAAAGCCGACATGAGGCTGGCTATTAACATATGGGGCAGTGGTGGTTACGTAGTACTTTTTCTTGTCCATTCACTTATTATACCCTGCGTAATGTTATTTTGATAAGTTATTTCATTTTTTCCAAGAGATCTTTTAAGACAACATATTTAAGATTCACGCCTGCCTCGTTTAATTCTCTGAATCCCTCATTGGAAATTCTTCCTCCGGATGCCTGTTGCATCGATATTTCTATATCAGAAATCTCCCTTTTCAAGGCAATTACATCAAAATCTTTAAAACGGTCAAAGTAATATTGATAGCTATTTTGTTCCGGCATAGAATATAAATATTGACGATCGAAGCACTTCAACTATTTAATAATTTTTTTTATTTTTTCACTCCAGACATTAGCCCATTCTTCAGCCTCTATTTTTTTTAACGCCAGTTTAAATCCAGGAGTATCCATAACTTTTTCCACTGTTGCAATTGTTGCTGAAGAAACCTTTAAATTATTTTTG
>CAZIPM010000021.1:0-2182 GCA_964541395.1 uncultured Gammaproteobacteria bacterium
AGAATATTAAGTAAACACAATGTAACAATGTCTGTAGTTTCAGATTTCGGCCTCACTAATGATCATGCTGAGGTAATAATCTTTTTAGCCTGCATCATGCACGACTTGGGGATATCTATTCACAGACAGGGTCATGAAGAATTCAGTTTATTTATTGCTAGGGACATGCTAAAAGATATTCTGTCATTTTTACCAACAGTGGATAGAGTGGTGGTTACATCGGAAGTCTTGCATGCCATTATAAGCCACAGAGCAGCAGGTAAGCCTTCTACAATCGAAGCGGGAGTAGTCAGAATTGCAGATGCATTGGATATGGGTAAAGGTAGAAGCAGGATTACCTACAAGAGGGGAGAAATTAATATATATTCGGAATCTGATAATGCAATTGACAGAGTTGAAATTTTAGAAGGATCTCCTAAACCTGTCGAGATAAAGATATCCATGACTAACCCGGCGGGAGTATTTCAGGTTGATGATATTATGACTGAAAAACTGAAAGGTTCAAATCTGGAAGAATATGTGAGTGTTACTGTTTATATTACCGAAGACGGAAAAGAAAGACTTTATAAAGAGTTTAACTTATAGTTTATAGATCTTCAGAAAAGTCTTTTTTCAAAAAATCATAGTTTTTATTGAATATATTTCTTTGACCTGGATCACGATATTGAAGTAAGACTCGTACTTCATCATTGGCAAGTTTTCCAGTCTTTGGACCAAATTGCTTGTCATTTTCTGGCACAATTATTTGAACTTCATCTGTTATCATTAAAGCTCTTACAAAATGAGGAAGGTCAGAGAATTTAATAATATAGTTATCCGTGCGTAATTGTTCTGGATTTGTGATTTGATCTTTCATAATTGTCAGTTATTGTATCAAATTTTCTAAAATTTTGTATGAAATGATTGCTAACGACCCCCAGACGTTTAATGAATTGTTTATTCCATACATTGGCAGTTCAACTATTAAATCAGCTTGATTCAGTAATTCTTTTGAAACTCCGTTGGTTTCGTGTCCTACAACGATAGCGACGGGAAAATTAATTGTGTCCGAGTTCAACTTTTTGTAATCAATAGCTTTTTTATCCTGTTCCACAGCTATTATTTGTATCCCCTTATCTTTTAATTTTTTGATTGTGTCCACTGCATTATCAGTTTTTTCCCAATCTACCCATTCTTCTGTTCCCACTGCTGCTTTGTGAATCCTTGATGACGGAGGATATTCGGAATCACCACAAATAAACACTTTTTTTGCGGCTATAGCATCTGCTAACCTGAAAACAGAACCGATATTGTAAGTGTCCAGAACGTTATCCAAAACAAAATAAATAGGATTTCTTTTTATAAGTGTTTTCTCACCTGATATTGGTTTTGTTTTTCTTAAGACTTTGGCGTTTAATTTTTTCATCTTGTGCCTAGTTTAGCATAAAGATGGACATCTATCTAATTTCCCAGCTTCGTGGTAAAATACGTTTACGAATGCAAAAAAGATTGTTTGTCGCAGGATTACCCTTTACTTCTTCAGAAGATGAATTAAGAGATCATTTTTCAGGAGCAGGTAAATTAATTTCTGTAAAAATTATAGTTGACCGTGATTCAGGAAGATCAAAAGGTTTTGGTTTTATTGAGTATGAGACTGAAGAAGAAGCGGTAAAAGCTATCGAAATGTTCCATGACACTGATTTTGCTGGCAGGAAATTGGCTGTAGCAGAAGCAAAACCAATGGAAAATAGAGAAAGAAGTTTTGATAATAGAGGTGGAGGAGGGGACAGACGTGGTGGTGGGGGTTACCATAGTGGTGGTGACAGAGGAGGAGATAGACGGGGTGGAGGAAGAGATAGGTCTTCCAGAGGAGGATTCAGGGGTGGCAGGTAATATTTGTACCAGATGTGGAAATATTAGAGTAGTTGAGACTTCAACTGAGGAAATTATAAACGGATCAAAAGTAGTTTTTAGAACAATGATTTGTTCCAATCCGGAATGTCAGAGTGTTGTTGATACTGGACTTGCAAAAGAGGAACAAAAACGAATTCTAATAAAAAGTGAACAGGAAAAAAGAGAAGCTGCAAGAAAAAACAGCAAAATAAGAGGAAAAGCAGAATAGATATTACTTCGGTGTATTGATTCCAGTATAGTAATTTTTGAACCAAAATGATAGAATTCTGATTCTGGCGCTATCGTCTAA
>CAZIPM010000021.1:2192-5227 GCA_964541395.1 uncultured Gammaproteobacteria bacterium
CCCTGTAGCGTCACAATCTAAATTTTTTGGTAGAATATAGTGTTTGTTTTCGTGGGCCCGTAGCTCAGGGGTAGAGCGGCTCCCTTTTAAGGAGAAGGTCACAGGTTCGATCCCTGTCGGGCTCACAAAATCCGTAATATAAAGCCGCACTGCGAATGAAGAGCTTTATATATAAACATGTGAGAAAGATTATTAATCCTTATTTGAAAGTTCGATCGTGTTAGCAACCTTTTCCAGATCTCTATAAAGTAAATTAATTTCTTGTGTAGTTTCTACAACATGACACGGATTAAACTCATCTTGTCTTTCTTTTGACAATATTACAAATAATTGCTTTCCTCTAAGAGTTTTTGCGTAGAAGCTAAGAGTAACCGCGTAAACACATTTTGGACCACTATTTACACCTCTATACATACGAATATTATTTTTACTAAGATATACATTTTTAGCCAACGGAGTTTTTGGGATACGCGCAGAAACATATGATTCTGGTGAAACAAAATTTGCAAATTCGTATGAGTAAAAAATAGGAAAGTCCGTTCCTCCGGATATCGAATTTAAGTTATTTTCTTCCGCAATTCTTTTTTCCAAATCAGGAAGATTAACCGCTTTATTTAATGCGAATATATTAATAGAAATTGGACGATCTTGTTCCTTGGATATTATAAATCTAATTGCCTCAATTTCATTTCTCTTGTAATTGTAAAGCGTTCGTTCCGATACTAGACCTTCTAGTTGTAGGGAGTAGATACCTACGTCATTGTAATTGAAGGTTTTTCCTTCCAAATTGGTAGACTCAGCTTGGTCGTTGAGACACATGGACAATGAACCTTTGAGTTGGTTTATTTCTGAATTCAATGTTTGAAGGGTGACACCGACATCAGTTTTTAATGTATTTAATGGGAGAAAAATATTCCTTCCTAACCACATTCCCAGACCTAAAGATATTAGAACTGAAAATATTAATATATGAGCACGAAAGGTTCGTTCTTTGAATTTCAAAACAGCTGATACAATCGACATATCAATATATATCCAAAATATTGTAACATAAAACCATAGATAATAAGTTGCATATAGTTTCTAAACTGACTATATTTAATTAATGACCACTTCAGTTAAAGAACCTCCTTTGGTAGATGTTAAAGTTTCCAATCCTGTAACTTACCTTAGACGCTGGTGGGATAGAGTAATGGGTAAAGAGGGTGTAGACTTCAGGTTTACCATTCATCCAATAACTGCATTTTTGATAGCCTTTGGGGTTGCATCTGCTTTTTTTGGAATAGGAAGATATTCTGTAAATATTCCGTTTTTAAAGTATCAAATCATTCCAACTACAAAACCAACATCAGCTCCGATTGACTCATGGAAAGAAACTGCATTTACGGGAACGCTGCATTTCAGCAGTGCCACAAAAAAGTATTTTTTACAAGTTACATCTTCTTCTGAAGCAATTACTTTACAGGTCCCTACTAATGTAGATTTAAGTGATTTGGTTGGAAAAAGAATACTAACCTTTGGAAATTATAATAAAAATGACAGACTCTTAATTGTAACAGACACCAAAAATCTGGAGGTTTTATCAAAAACACCCGTTCCTCTACCCACATTTGAACCTACTCCGAGTCCAATTACAAAAGCAACAATAGAATCTACTCCTACCATTACACCCCTATAGATAAAAAGTATTAAGATTTGGTACAATTAGCACTGTTTCATATGATGCGGGATCGTCTAACGGCAGGACATCTGGTTTTGGCCCAGAAGATTTCTAGGTTCGAATCCTAGTCCCGCAGCCAATTAGGATTAGTGGCGCAAGACCTGTATTTTGGAGCGTCAATCACCCATTTAGAGCCGTACCGACTACTTGACAAACAATTTGTTATAGGTAAAATTGGAATTGAAATAAAGAGCTAAATTGAAAAAATTTATTTTGAGTTTAGTTTTGACTCTGCCGCTATTACTTGTTCTAAGTAAGTCTGTTTATTCCGCAAATATTGTTGTAAATACCACTGATGATGAACTTAATACTGATGGTGACTGCTCATTGCGAGAGGTCATCCAGGCGGCTAACACAGATACTGCAATCGATGGCTGTACAGCTGGTAGTGGTACGGACACTATTAATGTGCCGGCCGGAATCTATATTCTTAGTATTCCGGGAACAGGCGAGGATGCAAATGTAACAGGAGATCTTGATATAACAAGCAATCTGACTATCAATGGAGCAGGAGTCGCATCCACCATAGTAGACGGTGGCAGTATCGATAGAGTGATTGAAATTCGTCCAGGGGCAACTACCCAGATTAACGGAGTGACGATTAGGAACGGAAATAACAGTGGCGTTTTTAATCAAGGAACATTGACATTGAACAATGATACAGTCAGCAATAACACGAGAGTCAGCTTCGGTGGCGGTATCCTCAACTTAGGATCAATGACGATAAATAACAGCACAATCGATGATAACGACACGACCGGTACAAACTTCAGCGCTGGAGGTGGAGGTATCTTCACTCAAGGAACAATGACCATCACAAACAGTACGATCAGTAACAACACATCGCAAGGCCGTGGAGGTGGTATTTATAACTTAGATATGACTCTAAGCATTACTAACAGTACGATTAGCACAAATACCGGATTAAACGGTGGTGGAGTGTTAAATAGATTTGGAACAGTAAACTTTACCAATACTACAATTGCCAACAATATTGCCACTGATAATGGCGGTGGAGTCTGGAACTTTGGCGGGGCAATGAACTTAAAAAATACCATACTTTCCTCCAATACTGCAACGACTGCTTCGGACGATTGTGCCGGTACAAAAACTTCCGTTGGTTACAATATAGCGAGTGATTCTTCCTGTGCTCTTGTGGGGACTGGTGATTTAAATAGCACTAACCCCATGATTGGTGTGCTTACAAACAATGGCGGCCCGACCCAGACTCGCGCACTGCTCCTTGGAAGTCTGGCTATAGATTTAGTGCCTCTTTCTTCTTGTACCGTAAGTACTGACCAGCGCGGTGTAGCTC
>CAZIPM010000021.1:5237-8190 GCA_964541395.1 uncultured Gammaproteobacteria bacterium
CCCCCAAGGTGCGGGTTGCGACAGCGGTTCTTATGAACATCCCCCCACACTTCCCCAACAGTGCTCGGGCAATATAGCCAGTTACAACATTATCCAGGGAACAAATGGTGATGATATTTTAAATGGTGGTACGGGTCGCGATTTGATTTTTGCCTATGGCGGAGATGATAAGCTTACAGGTGGTTCAGGTGATGATTGTTTGGTGGCAGGTTCGGGTGCCGATAAACTTGTTGGTGGATCGGGTGAGGATGTATTGATTGGCGGAGATAATAACGATAGGTTAGATGGGGATAGCGGAAAAGATAATCTATTTGGCGGAAACGGTAATGATGATTTAAGAGGTGGATCAGGTAGTGATTTGATAGATGGTGAAGCCGGAGTCGACGACGCAAAAGGTGGCACTGGAACAGATACATGTTCAGCTGAAACGGAAACCTCCTGCGAGCTCTAACTAAAAATTTCAATACATTTAATTGAACCCACCTTTTCTGTAGCATAGAGAGGAACGTAGTTAGGCTGAAAACAAGTCCGAACATAGTCCCAAATGGCCAGCAAGATTCGAGTGGAAGGGCGCGAATCTTGCTGTCAGTTTATCGCAAAACTCGTAAGGTGTGTTAAGTATGAATAGCTACTTGAAAAATAGTATACTTCAATAAGAATGAGTTTTTGGCAAAGAATTTTTGGTAAAGATAAAATAAATTTTAAAGTTCGTACGGATTATGATGAAGACGAAATTCCCTGGCTTCATACTGAAATATTTATAAACAATAGATCTTTGTTTCAAAAACTTATTGACTACGAAAACTTTGAAGCATCAAGGACACAAACAGATCCAGATCTTGTAGGGAAATATATAGGAATTGACCCCGTGCATATTAGAAAGACTTTGCTAAAATGTAAACCAGGATCAGAAATTTCATTATGGCAATGTAGTAAATGTAGATCTCACTGCTCAGTCACGTTGGTGTGTAAAGTTAGAATAAAATTATTATATGTCGAGCTTTATGACTTTAGACAAATTATAAACCCTATTCCGTTTAATGGTAAATCTTTGCCCGATGAAAATTTTGTAGATAAGACCAAATGGAATTATGAGACTTTTGGACCATTTGTTTTTAATACAATCCAATTTTACAGAGAAATTATTTCCTTAAAATAAAAACTTACATTTTATACTTAGGTCCAACGTCGTTCCAGAAGGTCAGCCGATTTAGGGTATGACTAGTGGACGATGTTGGGACTTTTATCTTCTTTCTATTAATGATGCTTACTTATTGGTGATATAATTTATAAAATATGCCTGAAGGTAAAGTTGATGTTGAGATTCATGGGAGCGTAAATAAAGAACAACTTAATCAGAATTTGGTATATGCAAGAGAAGTTGTCTTTGGTGGAGTGATGCGAGATACCGAGGAACCTGATTATAGACAGTTTGACCCTTTTGTTAAATATGAAACAGGCGGTGATGAAAAGCAAATTCAATTTGCTGATCTTGCAGTGAAAGATCTTTTTAAAGCTGGAGCAGAATTAGAAAAAACAGAAACACAAGAAAAACTAATCAAAGCAAAGCCGTTTTCAGAAGAAGCGAGAGCCTTGGAAAAACCCGGACCACGAGAGATTGCATACGACTATGTTTTGGGTAATAGAGTCGCAGAGGAAAGTGCCGAAATAACAGCTGGCGTACTAAAAGGATACGTTGAAGATGCTAACAACGAAAGATATGATTTTACAGAGATGAAAAGAAGACATTTTGAAAAGTCCGAACCTACTAGAAAAGAATGGAATGAGTTAAATATGTATGCCACTGGTGCTGGTGACCATGTTAGGAGAGCGGTCGTCTTTATGAAAAACCAGTATAGAATTCCAGAAAAAGAGGAAGAAGGATTGCGTAAAATTGCAAAATTAGAATTACGTAGACATAATCCACTACATGCTCAACAACTTGCAAATTTATAATTGACTTTTGTAGTAGGTTCTAACATAGTTAACCAGTCCCAGCATTTGGTATATATAAATAAAATAAGATGAACGATAAGGATTACTTGAAATTAACAGTAGAACAAGCGAGAAAATCCATTGTCTATGCTTGTAGAAAAACTCCTGAAATGGTCAAGAAATATTATTATGAAGGCTTTACAGACAACAAAGTTTTAAATGACAATAACAACAAAAAGATCGAAACGGTGTTTATTCCAGATTACGAACAAGAAATGCTTGAATTAGTTAAAAACTGGGAAGAAAAACAGACTGTAGCATCTGAAGAAAATAAGTTCGAATAACGTTCTAGACTCATAGTGTATTAATGCCAAATTCCAAATATAAAAATAGAGATCCAAAACTTGAAACTTCAGGTAAAGTTATCGGTTTCTATGAAAGGGAATTTTATTGTTTTTCAAATTTTTCAAGCGTTGCCGTCAGATGGAAAGGTAAATTGTGGCCAACTTCAGAACATGCATATCAAGCCTCAAGATTTATGGGTAAGGATATTAAGATTGTAAACAAAATCCATAAAGCAATTTCTGCAGATGATGCATATCGTATTGCAATGACTACGCTTGGGGATCAGTTTGGAATATATACAGATAAAGATCTAAAAGTAATGGAGGATATAGTTAGACACAAGTTAAAACAAAATTCATATGTCATGCATAAACTGTTACAGACAGGAAAACGAAAAATAGTTGAGGATTCACCAAAAGACAGTTTCTGGGGTTGGGGACCCAAAAGGGATGGAAGAAACGAACTTGGAAAAATTTGGATGAAATTAAAAACAGAAGTTTTTAAAGATATATAATAACTTGTGCTATATTATCTTTATATTCTTAGAACTTCAGCAAACACGTTATATATCGGCCAGACTAATAATCTGGAAAGAAGACTAAAAGAACACCAAGATAAAAAAACCAAATCCGCCAAATATATCAGATACTTTACTTCTGCTAATTTAGTATAT
>CAZIPM010000022.1:0-7840 GCA_964541395.1 uncultured Gammaproteobacteria bacterium
TTTTCCTCACCTTACTTAGATGTTTCAGTTCAGATGGTTCCCCCGTTCTCAGTTATCACAAGAATAAATTCCCGTGTTTGGCTGAGGCGTCATCAATAAAATTGATGGGATTTCTCCATTCGGACACCGACGGATCAAAGCTTCGTGGCAGCTCCCCGTCGACTTTCGCGACCATGTGCGTCCTTCTTCGGAAGATATGACCAAGGCATTCACTATTTGCATTAATTAAAACCTTGTAACACCACACTCAAGGTATGGTATTACTTCAAATTTTTCCACAAACTTTTTTTAACGGCTTGTGGGAAATTGCATTTGTGTTAACAAATTATTTGTAACACGACCTAACTATTACGACCTTGGAGATCGTAATAATCTTCTTTACATGACCTTCAGTTGTCAAAGTACTAAATATTGCACCGGATCGTACCTTCACTCCCCGATGTTAAACAATTAGTTATTCGCCATTTAGTTAGTAGTAGAATTTGTTTCTACTAACTAACTGGTAAACAACCAATTCTGGTGGACCGTGGGAGGATCGAACTCCCGACCTCGTCATTGCAAATGACGCGCTCTACCAACTGAGCCAACGGCCCAGAATAGTTTGCTTCCTGTTCCACTGGGCAAACCTTAATTATGTCAAAAAAAACCGGCTTTTGAGCCGGTAATGCAACTTAATTAAAAGCTATTTACTTAAACACGCAAGAGACTTGCGTTTAGTTTAAATGTAAATTCTATTTTTTTCATTAAGTTTCCGAACTCAAAATGACTAAGGGGAATTATATGATAAGTTTCATTTTGGGTCAAGTGGCGGTATAATAGCGCCATGGTAGACAAACCAACAACTGTGGAAACATTATTGGCCATGGGTGCAGTTGATAGTGCAATTGAAGCAATGGCAGACATAGCAGCAATTCAAGCACAGCTTAATAAAATTGAGGATCCTGATAAAATAAACGATCCTGTTTTTCTCGAAGTTCTTCTGCAAACTATACGTGCAGCTAATGGAGCCTTCAGTTCGCTCGATCAAGCTGCTTTACAAACTGAACTACTCAGCTCTCTGCAAAATAGTAAAAGTAAATCATAGTTTTGATTATGTGGACTCTTTAGAAAAGCACGGTCAGATTTTCAAAGGTGACACTGTAAGTGCGTGAGACGGTCTAAACTCAAAATTACAAGTGTGAGTTATTAGGTAAGTTTGGGGTGTGGTCAAGTATGAGTTAACCTAAGTTATCTTTCTTTACCGTCACTCTCAATGTGAGCTAACTGACCAGTGGTTCCTGGTCCAGTTTCTACGACGATAGTTACTTCTGTTGTTTCAAGAGCGGGAACATATTGACCATTTTCTCCTAAAACTATAGTTGCTCCTTTACTCTCACCTCTATCCTCCACACGAGCAACCCCATCACTTCCTCTTACGACTTGCGTCACTCTACCTCCAGGGTGAATCCTGACCCCTGCTCTTGTGAGTCTATTATAATAATCTGCTGAGCCTGGTGTTATGTGCTTATTTCTTGGCATATGCGGTATTATAGCGAACGATTTTTAAAATTACAATATTTGACAGTACAGATTATATAAGAAGCTTGACTCTTCTCATTTATGTAGAAATGAAGTATACGATGAATTGGAATAAAAGTCAGGAGTTAACTTTTTGGTTCAATATATTCAACAGTTAAATTTGTCCCTTCAATTTCCAATCTTCTTATTATCCCATCTCCAACTGCTCCAGCTTTCGCGTTTATAACAACTCTTCTGTCCAATTCAATAGGTTCTCCACCCTGTGGGTGAGCCAATGTAACTTTCAAATCTTTTACCGTTTACAACCTCATCGTGAGCTTCAATTTTTGGCATGTGGGCGCACATGGGATCGAACCATGGACCTCGTTCTTATCAGGAACGCGCTCTACCACTGAGCCATGCGCCCAAAATCTAGAGGTATTTTAACATAAAAGACTTATGTTTACTTTTTAATTTTATTTTAGGATATGACCTCTTCCTCTTACTGTTTCCAACTTAACTGAAGAGTTTTTCAGTTTAGAATTTAACCTGTGTACCAGCTGATCCAATGCATGGTCAGCAACACCTTTAGTCGCAAATTTACCCCAGACTGCATCTATACTATCGTCACGGGTGGTGATTTTTCCTTTTTTGGACAATAAAAATTCCAACAACTTATGTTCACTGGCAGTTAGTCTTTTATCTATCTTTAAATCCCCAATTTCATCAAGTACCTGATCGGGGTTATTCTTATTTTTCTTATATGTATCAAGTATGGGAATAGATGTCAGCATGTCTCCTCCACTTTCAATAATTAAATCGAGCTGATATGCAAGATGAATGCTTAATTTGGGATTTCTTATCAATTCGGGTAAATCTATCCCTGAAATTACTGCTTCAAACATTCTTTTAGCAACTGCCATATAACCCCCCGATGCTTGGTAGATCATTTTCTTAACTTCAGAGGATATAATTATTGATGAATAATTTTCCTGTAGTCCTTGAATAAACCAATCGAAATCAGCTTTGTTTAATGGTTTAATAAAATACTTATCTGTAAAAACATCCAGGATTTTTCCGTCAACTTCTTTTTCCAATGAAAAGATACAAGTTACCATATCCCTGTTCTGGTCGACAAGAGTGGCCAATGATTTAAATAAGAATTTATTCTCTACATCTGCCAAATTTTCAAAAGAATCAAAAATAAATACCACTTTTTTCTTTAGTTTTTCTATTTCGTTTAATTTATTTTGAATTCTAACTACAATCTCCCCTTCGTTTAGCCTTCCGTCAATTTTCCATTCACTCATGGCTCCGTAAATAAGATTAAGGATAGACAAAGATGATCTTTCTGGAATTAAATTTAAGTCTATTAAATAGAATTGATATTTTTTTGCATATCCACTTTGAAGAAGTGCCCTGAATACTAGTGACTTACCACAACCTTTGGATCCAATAAATTGCAGGTGTGAATTACTCTCAATTGATTTAATTATTACCAGAGTATCTTCTTTCCTGAAATTTTTGGGAAACTCCCTAAAATAGGGTAAACTTGTTTTTCTCACCTCACAATAATATCACAAAAATAGTCTGGGCACGAATTGGGAGAATTCTGAAAGATAAAAATCAAGATTCTTAAGTGTATAAAGATTATATTTTAGTCATGTCAGAAAAGGAAATTCGTTGGAGTGATATACATCGAGTCGTGATGGAAGTAAAGGATAAAGTACCAGATGAAGATAGGGAAAATGCAGAGACATGGGACTGGACAAATGAACCTGGAGGCCCACTAGTTATTTCATCAGCCAGATTACCCGAGGGATACACTCTTGAAGATTTGTTAAAATGCTCGGAAGAAGATCTCAAAGCATTAGGATTATTTAAAAAATTTCACACTTCAAACAATAGAGCAAACTTCTATCATTTCAAGCTTAAATAATCGATTTGTAACAATTGGTTTTTAACATTCCGATATTAAACAGTTAAAAGAGAAAAATCATTCAAATAAATGTGCAAGTGTCCTCACTACAATATATAATGTAAACATGTCTGGACTTATAACCCTTGCTTTGAAGATACCGCGTAATACTGAGGTAACCCCTGAAGCTGCCAAAACGTTTCTTTCAGCTTTAACCTCTATTTCTTCCGTATCATTTTTTCAAAAACTTGTCGGAACTAAATCACAAAGATTGTCTTTGGAGATAGTATCAATAAATCAACAAATACATTTTTTGATAACTGCTGATGAAGAACTAGTACCATTTATAACGTCTCAACTACAAAGCAATTACCCTTTGGTAATCATTGAAAAGATTAATGATCCACTAAATTCTCCAAACTTAGAATTTATTTCATTAAAACTTTCGAAGGGAGATTACTATCCAATTGCCACATATTTAAATTTTACAGACATCGATCCCCTATCTTCAGTTTTATCTGTTATGTCAAAATCAGAGACAGATGAGGTCTCAATGTTCCAGATTGCAATGGAGTCTGTTGATTCCTCTTGGCAATCAAAAGGAGTGTCATATTCAGATTATGGAGCTAAAAAGGAAGATGGTACTTATCAGCCAAGAACGGACAAAAGTATTATTACTGAAAAAATTTCTTACCCAGGTTTTAATTGTAGTATTAGACTAGTCTCCAATACAAACAAAACCCTTAATGACTTGAAATCTGCAATGGGAGTTTACACGAGATCCGATGGAAATTATTTCTCAACCAAAAAGTCAGGTCTTATCTGGGGAAAGACAACTTTAGAAGATGTAGTAGACAGAACTGTTACTTATGGACAGATTTTTAACATTATAGAACTGGCAACCCTATGGCATTTACCCAATGAAAAAATGAAAGTACCAACTATCGCTTGGGGTACATCAGTGCTTTCAGAGCCACCTGAAAATTTACCAAGTACAGCAACTTCTGATGAAGAAGGTAAAAAGTATATCAATTTTTTTGCCAGAACCATGTTTAAAAACCAAGATACTATTTTTGGCATTAAGGATACGGACAGGCATCGCCATATCTGGGCAATAGGAAAAACAGGTACTGGTAAATCAACTTTAATTGCCAATATGGCTATTGATGACTTTAAAAAAGACAGGGGTGTCGCGGTTCTTGATCCTCATGGAGATTTGTCAGACACGCTTTTAGATTATATCCCCTCAAGAAGGATAAATGATGTCATTTACTTTAATCCCGCTGATAAAGAGTTTCCCATCTCAATTAATCCTCTGGAGGTTCAGACAAAGGAAGAGGCAGAATTAGTAGTTTCAGGTTTAATGGCCATCTTCACAAAAGTTTGGGCTAATGTCTGGAGTGCTAGAATGGAATATATACTGCGTAATTCATTTTTAACTTTGGCAGAGGTTCCAAACTCAACTCTTGCCGATGTGCTGCAAATTATTTCCGACCAATCATATAGAAATAAAGTGGTAGACAAATTGAAAGACCAGTCATTAGTACACTTCTGGAAAAATGAATTTGACAAAATGCCACCGGCATTGCAAAAGGAAGCGATTGCACCAATACAAAACAAGGTTGGTCAGTTTGTTACCTCCCCCATGATCAGACGTATTATAAGCAGTCCCAAATCTACAGTTTCTTTAGATGATGTCATGAACAAAGGAAAAATATTAATTGCAAACCTTTCTCAAGGAAGACTGGGAGAAGACAACTCTTCCCTACTGGGAGCCATGCTGGTAATTAAGCTTCAGCTAATTGCTATGAGAAGGGTTGATACCCCTGAAGAAGAGAGAAGGGATTTTTATCTTTACATAGACGAGTTTCAAAACTTTGCCACCTCATCATTTATTAAAATTCTTTCGGAAGCAAGAAAATATCATTTATCAGTAATCCTTGCAAACCAATATATGGCCCAAATTCCTGAAGATGTTCAAAAAGCAATACTTGGTAATGCTGCTACTGAAATAACTTTCGCATTGGGTGCATCCGACGCCGAGATACTTCACAAAGAATTTTCAGAAGTATTTTCCCAAGGAGATTTAGTAAACTTATCCCGTTTTCAAATTGCCATTAAAATGATGATTGATGGACAAACAGGCAGACCATTCCTTGCAACTACCCTACCACTTCCCATTTCCAAGAATCAAAACAAAGAAAAAATAATTGCTGTCAGCCGTGAGCGTTGGGGAAGAAAACAATCAACTTCAGATACTAAATAATATATCCTATAAGTTGACTATCGGATCATTTTATTGTAATATCCACCATATAATTTCATGAATATGAAGTTAAATCTGTAGAACTTTTACAAGAAAGGAGTATGCCATGACTGAAGAACAGCAACGAGGACTGGCGGGCACAATCGGAGTCGCTCTGGGAATATCAATTGCCCAATTAACGCTGACGGAAGTTGTCCCCTGGATATTGGCTTTCGTACTTTTGGTTGCGTTTGTGGCCAGTGTACGGAACCCGGTTCGAAGTACCCCGTAGCCCACAATTTGGTTGGAATGGTTTCCCATTCCAACCAAATTCTTGCTCAAACTCAAATCCATTCTTGTAAAAAGCGAAACTAATTAGTAAATTCAAGTGCTTACGTTAAAAAATGAAGCATAATTAGTAAAGAGAGTGCTTATTGTAAGTAGCATTTGAAGGGAAAGACAGAAAGCTTCTGTCTGGATTTTCCAGGTATCACCTGGAACCAATCTTATACCCCTTCGAATAACACTAAACACAATAAGCACTCAAACACAAAAAATTACTTATCCTTCCAAAGTTTATAGACAAAATACCCCATTACCAAAACCGAGACAAGCATTACTAGTTGAGCAATCTGATCAGTATTCATTTTTTTTCTCTGACTATAAAATATACAAAACCGAGTAAAACAGCAGAAAAGACCGTGGCTATTGCATATATGACATAAATATTCATTTTTTCCTCTTCCTTCCCTTTAACAATATTAACATAGATTGCAAGAAAATTAGGGAAATCAGTAATGAAACAATTATTAGAATACCAATTTCTTTATAACTTTGCCTCGAAACTAAAGGGCCGATTATCCCTCCTGCAAACCATGCAATAGACATATTTCCTAAATAATTACTAAGAGATTTTTTCTGCTCAAGATTAAGCTTCATCAATTTAATATAGCATTTCCCTACCAAAAAAATCCCGCTTTTATACGGGACTTATTCCTCACAAATTATATTTTCAAAATTAAGTTATTTTTAGTCCAATCCCTTTTTTGGGATTTCGCTGTGCTCAAGATGCGACTAGGAATGGTAAATTCGATGCCGTTTTTTCTGTCCTTTAACATGCATCTTAAAAAGGGGTGTATATTACAACTCCTTAGAAAGGAGGTGATCCATCCCCACCTTCCAGTAGGGATACCTTGTTACGACTTAAGCCTTGTCGCTAGTATCACCTTCCCCCGGTTCAACCGAGGTTCGGGTGCTCCTAACTTCACTGCCTTGACGGATTGCACTTTACTTAGAGGTTTTAGTGCGTTCCCACCCGACGAGCGACTTTCTCGCATCGGGCGAGCCGTAATGTTTATTCATAGAAAATCGTGTTCTACGAACATATATTAATTCTTTCTTAGATAGTTTTCTGATATCTTGTCTACCCTTGACTATGGTGGCTATCTTTAGAAAAGCTTTAAAACTTTCTGCTTTATAACCATATAGTTTATGCTTAAGAAAGAACGGGATAACAACATTATAGATGTCATCTCTTTTCGCTACTTCAAAAACATAAGCGGGTAATCTACCCACTCGGTTAGATTTCTGATATACAGAACCTACTTTAAAAGTCCGTTGGACTTTTTCAAGTAAAGGTTTATTTCCAATTGCCTGAGCTATAAAAAATCGAAGTTCAATTCGATAATCTTTTCTCAAACAAACTAGAAAACATCCTTCACCTTCAACAAATCCAACAATATAATTCGGATCTAACATTACGTATTTCCCTTCAATTATCTTCCTATTTCAGTATAGTAACAAAACCCGAAATAAGTCAATAATCTACTATAGAAATGCTGACTTCCTAAAAAGCGTTGACCTCTTAATCTTTTTAGGATCTCCATGGGTCATTATATTTTCTTTTCCAAACATGAATAATAACTTGTTTTTTGCGACTTCCTCCTGACCGCCCAACAGAAGTCGTCAAGTTTTTTTTAATTATCCCTGTTCTTTGCCTCAGACCCTCCACTTTGAGAATTACTCCTCTAAAGCTGTCATTAATTTTTTTGGCTACTGTGAGTGGATTTTAACCACTTAGAAAACATAACTGCCACGCGCGAAATTACCTTAATAATTTTTAGTTGGCGGTGTGTACAAAAGGCGAGAACGTATTCACCGCGGCTTGGCTGATCCGCGAT